>CAZKDJ010000227.1:0-6303 GCA_964551295.1 uncultured Anaerolineales bacterium
GACATTTTGTCCTCCTGTTTTTCGTGATTTGTGCACCCATGTGTGCGCCAACTAGCATATCAAGTGAGTGTTACGAGATCGTAACGAGTATGAAGCCTGTGTGTGTTGAGAGTACTGCTTCGAAAATAAGCTGCGCTGCCCCCCACCTAACCTCCCCCACCACGGGGGGAGGGACCAATTGCTCCCCTCCCTCGGTGGGAGGGAGCGCGCAGATGCGCGAGGGGGAGGGGGAATATTTTCATCATTGAGAGTGCCCAATCGGGCATGGTTACTGCCTTGTTATTGGACATCGCGTTTACATCAAATTTCAATCTAGGGACCATTGCGGAAACACGGCCTATCTGCTATGATTAAGCCGATGGTCACCCCAGGAGGTATGCGTTGAACAAACAACTGGCTTATCTAGAGGTACGCGGGCCGGACGGACAGGAGTTCAAAGTCGATCTGGGAAAGGATCGGGTAACGATCGGCCGGTTCCACGATTTTAACGACGTGGCGCTGGAGCCCGACCCGCAGCAACTGGTCACGCGGAAGGTGCACTGCGCCATCGAGCAGGACGCACAGGGCTGGTGGGTGGTGGATAATGGCAGCGTGAACAGGACGTTCGTGCGCCAGGGCCAGGAGATGCAAGTCGTCGACGGGCGTGCCCCCATCGAGGACGGCGACGCGATCTGCATCCTGGGCCAGCTGACGGAAGCCGGTCGGCCTCTCTACTGGGAGCTGACCTTCCACGATCCGCTCAACACCCAGCGCGTGGAACAGGTGCTGCACGCCGCATACCTGGAGTACGACTGGCTCCGGGCCAAGCTCTACCGCATCGACGGCGCGGACCGGCAAGAGATCGAGGGCCTGCGTCCACAGGAGCACAAGCTGATCCGCTACATGGATCACCGCAATCGGGCCAACGGCAACGTGCCGGTGATGTGCACGTACGAGGAGATCATCACGGCGGTCTGGGGAGACGATCCCTACCACACCGAAGGCGAGGTCTCCCACCTAGTGTGGGAGTTGCGCCAAAAGATCGAGGCGGATGCAAAGGAGCCCCAGTTCCTGCAGACGGTGCGCGGGATGGGCTACCGCCTGGTGACGCGCCCGGCGGCTTAGGAATAGTTTTGGAGGCTTGCGAGAGGATGAAGCGAAACGAGGACAACCAGATGCCGATAGGGCCACGCACAGCGCGACTAGAGATCCATCTTTTGGGGGCGTTTCAGGCCACGCTGGATGGCGCGCCGCTGGACGGCATCCGCTCCGACAAGACCCGCGCGCTGCTGGCCTACCTGGCGGTGGAAGCCGGCCGCGCTCACAATCGCGGTGCGTTGAGCGCACTGTTGTGGGGCGAAAGCTCGGAGCAGGCGGCGCGGGCCAGCCTGAGATCGTCCCTCTCCAACCTGCGTCAGCGCCTGGTTCGACAGCTCACCGCCGACGGCGACTCGTTGATCCTGGACATCACCCGCCACAACGTCCAATTCGACCTCGATACCGACATCTGTCGCGTCGACGTGGCCGAGGTCGACGCTCTGATGGATGCCTGTCATGTACATAAGCATATGCATATGCACGCGCATCTGCATCACGATCTGGCCCACTGCCCAGTCTGCATCGCGCGGCTGGAGCGGGCCGTGGCGCTATACCGAGGCGACTTTTTGGCCGGGATGGCGCTGCCCGACAGCCCCGCTTTCGACGAGTGGCGCGTGATCCAGCAAGAGCGCTACCACCAGCAGATGCTGATTGCGCTAGAAGCACTGGCCGCCTACTACGTCGCCGTTGGCAATTTGACCAAGGCGCGAGGATACATGCAGCGGCAGCTCGCGTTGGAGCCCTGGCGAGAGGAGGCCCACCGGCAGTTAATGCACGCCCTCGCTCTCGATGGCCAGCGCAGCGCCGCCCTGGCCCAGTACGAGAGCTGCCGGCGTCTGTTGGCCGACGAGCTAGGCGTGGAGCCGGCGCCGGAGACGGAGGCGCTGTACGAGGAAATCCGAGCCGGAGAGTTGGCACCACCCCAACTGACGGAACGTCCGGCGCGCCGGCAAGCGGACGCCTCTGTGGTCTGGATCGGTCTTCGCCCCAGCGCCAACACCGACCTGGACAGACTCTTTAACACGCTGTCCGGCGCGCTGGACGAGTTCGGCGACGCCAAGCTGCACGCCTTCTTCCCCACCGGCGCTCAGGAGCCGTTCCCCCTAGCCACTTGACGCACGCCTCAGCTTTCCGATTCCCTGACGACGAGCGGCACGTAAAACCAAAAGAGCGCCGCCTCATCCGCGCCGAGGTCGGGCAGTAGGTGAATGGGTCTTGGGTCGCCGTCTATGTCGCTCGTCACCCCTGTGCTCACCCCCGCGTCGATCGCCGCCGAGCCCGGTGCCAGATGATACGGATGTGCGGCGTCGGCGGCAAAGGCCGGCGTGCCATTGAAGGAGCCAAGCACCCTCATAAGTCACTAACGGCCTGGTGGCAAGGGGTAAACTAGTATATCTTTAAACCGGGGAATCCCCCTCCCCTACGCGCGCGTACTCGCGCCTTTGCGCGTACCCGCGCCTTTGCGCGTACTCGCGCACCCCCTCCCTCCAGGGGAGGGGAAACTGGCGGCGGGTGCGACAACTCGACAAACGAGGCGATTGTGAGATAATGGGCCGCAGAATGCCTCACGCGCAACACGCTGCCGAGCCCCGGCCAGACGAACCCCCTATCTTAGCCCTCATCCCCGCCTGGAACGAAGCGACTCGCATCGGTCCCATCATAGAGGCGACGCGCGTTCACCTGCCGGTGCTGGTGGTGGACGATGGCTCCCGCGATGACACGGCGGCCGAGGCAGAGCGGGCCGGCGCCACGGTCGTGCGCCACCACCGGAACCGGGGCAAGGGCGCGGCGCTGATGACGGGTTTTGGCTGGGCGCTGGCGCACGGCTACGAGGCCGTCCTCACCCTCGACGCCGACGGCCAGCACGACCCGGCCGACATCCCCGCGTTCCTCGCGGCCCACGAATCGGCAGCCGGCGACCTGATCATCGGGCGGCGCGATTTCAGCCAGATGCCTTTCCCGCGCTCCTGGGCCAACCCTTTTGGATCGTGGCTGCTCTCCCGGGTGCTGGGCGCACGCATCGACGACAATCAGAGTGGCTTCCGCTTGTATAGCCGCCGCCTCCTGGAGGAGACCGAGTTGACCGCCAACGGGTTCGAGATGGAAGTGGAGGTGATCATCCGGGCGATGGACAAGGGAATGCGCGTTGCCTGGGTGGATATCCGCACCATCTATGGCATCGGCAAGGTGAGCCACTTTCACCCGATCAAGGACTCGATCCGCTTTATGCAGATGGTGTGGTGGGCGCGGATGCAAAGGCGTATGATCCGTGATGCGTGATCCGTGATTGTGCCCTGACGTCGACCTCCTCACGTATCACGTTTCACGCGTCACGCCTTCCAAGACAAAAACGCCCTCGATGACCCGAGGGCGTTTGATATTTCCAGCGCCTGTGCTATCGCCCCAAGTGCATCGGCATGATCACGTGAGTAAAGTCGGTGTCGCCGATGGGCCGAAGGACACCCGGGCTTGAGGACGTGGTTGTATCCAGCCCCACCTGCGGGGTGCCGACCACCGAGAGTACGTCGATCAGGTACCTGACGTTAAAGGCCACCTCGACCTCCTCTCCCTCGATGCTGGCGTCCAGCTCGCTCACGTCGTCGCCGGTCTCGGCCGAGGTGGCGGAGACGATCATGCTGCCCGGCGCCAGCTCGGAGCCGGGCTTGATGTGCAGACGGGCGATGTGGGCCGCGTCGCGGGCAAAGATGAGGGCTGTCTTGCACGCCTTGACGAACCCGGCCGTATCGACCACCGTGTGCGTTGTGCGGTCCTTGGGGATGATCTGCCGGTAGTCGGGAAAGTTTCCATCGATCAACTGCGATACGAGCACAATGTCCGTGAGCTGAAAGATGACCTGGTTGCGCGTGGGGGTCACCGTGATGGTCACGGGATCCTCCTGCTCGCCGCTGACGCGCCCCAGCTCGGTCAACGCCCGCGAGGGCACGATGATGCTGAAGGGATCGGGCACGGCGCGGGGCAGATCGACGGTGCGCACCGAGAGGCGGAACCCGTCGGCGGCGGCCAGCGTGAGCTGCGCGTCCTCGAACTTTGTCAGGACACCGGTGAGGATGGGGCGGCTTTCGTCGGTGGCGGCGGCCAGGGCGACCTGTGCGATCGCTGTGCGCAGCACCTCAGGATCGATGAGGATGCCGCCCTCCCCCTCGGGCTCGGGCACGAGTGGAAACTCTTGCGCATCGATGCCCTTGATATTGGCCTCGCTGCGACCGGCTTGCAGATTGAGCGTCTGCGTGCGCTCGACCAGCTCCATATCCACCCGCTCCGGCGGCAGCGCGTTGACCAGATCGATGAACGTGCGCGCCGGGACGGTGGTCGCTCCCTCCTCCTCCACCTTGGCGCCGATCCAGCAGCTGATGCCCACCTCCAGATTGGTGGCGGAGAGCTTGAGCCGCCCGTTGTCGGTTGCCAGGAGCACGTTGCCCAGCACGGGCAGCGTCGAGCGGGGGGAGACTGCGCGCCCAACGACGCTCAGGCCTTTCGCGAGGTTTTCTTGTAGGCAGGAGACCTTCATCGGTGTAGCCCTCCTTGTAAGTAAAATAGGTGTTATTGCAGAACAGTATACACCAACTCGGTAAGCCGCACAAGTACAACTTCTTACGGTCGCCTTTGGCGCTTACAAATGCTTACAAGGTGCGTTCAAAACAAATAGCCGCGATTCCGTCCGTGCCTGCACGGCTCGCGCGTGCGTAACTTGTTGCGGCGGAAATCGCGGCTACTCAAGTGAAACCTGATGCTTTGCAAGTCTACTCGTCGCCATCCCAACCCGGCGCTTCCACGCCCGGCATCTCCAGGCCCACCACCTTGCCATGCACATCCACCGTGGCGCGAAAGCCCGTCATCCACAGCGCAGTGCGCAGCTCGTCTACGTCGACGTTGTCTGTCTCCAGGATGCGATCCATATTCTCGATGGCACTCTCGATGGCGGGACGCGTGAACAAGTCCTCCTGGCCGATCATCTGGATCATCCCCTCGATAATCGCGTCCTTCATCGGCAGGATGCGCTCCTTCATCAGATCCAGGATCTGGCGGTCCACATGCTGCGCCTCGACGTGGCGCAGGAAATCCCCATCCGGCACGGCGTAGTGGGGTACGTCGCCGACGTAGACCACCTTGGCCGGCTGCCCCTCCTCGTTAAAGATCAGATCGCCAAACAGTGCCTTGTGGCTCGCACCGCTCATCTCGCATCTCCCTGAAGTGGGGGCTTGAAATCGTATATCCCATCCCGTATCGCGAAACGCGCGCCACAGTCGGTGCAGGATAGAGCATCTTCCTTTTCCACGAGCATCGTCGAACTACACACAGTACAGCGGAAGAAGCCGCCCACAGGAGAGGAGGCTCTTTCACCACCTTGACAGCGCACGAAAACGCTGGGCGAAAGCGGACCTAGCGCGCCCGTCGGCTGCAGCAGCCGATCAAGCACTACCAGCAACCCCGTGGGCACCGCGCGCTTGAGCAAGCCGATCCGCAAATAGGACACGGCGCGCGTCTTTTGTATCCGCAAGCCGGCCGCCGCCAACTGCTCCCGCATCCAGGCCGGGTGAAAGTCAAAGTTCAGCTTGGCAAACTCGATCGGCTCCCGGCTAAAGGGGGACCAGCCTTGCCGCCGCGACAGACGGCGTAGGATTGCCTTCAGGTTGCGCTTGTTGGCAAACTCTAGCACCAGCGTGCCATCGCCAGCCAGGATCCGGGCTACGCCACGCAGCACCGCTGGCACGTCGGCAGCGTGATGCAGCGTGCGCACCATCGTCACCGCGTCAAACAGGCCGGGGATGAAGGGGAAGCGGTAAAAGTCACCGGCGACGTAGGTGTAGTGCGGCTTGCCACCGGGCCCGGCGTCGCCCCACAGCTCCCGCCCCTGTCGCAACTGAGAAAGCGCATAATCGAACAGCACCACCTCGTCGTAGCCTTTGTAGAGGGGAAAGAGCCGCCCGTACCCGCCGCCGATATCGATCAGGCGGCGGCCGGTGGGCGGCAGCAGGCGGCGCAGCGCCACCCGCTCGACCGCATCCTCGTACTCCCGCCCCTGCCCCCAGAACTCGGTGCGGTAAGCAGAGCCTTCATAATCACAGACGGGGCGCATTGCTTGGGCCATCAACCAAATACACCCCGGAGCAAGGTGGCTGCGCTAACCAGCGTTTGAGGATCGGAGAGCCAATCCACGACGAACTGGCGATATCCAGCCTTGATCTGGGGCAGTATCTCGCCGAT
>CAZKDJ010000228.1:0-6280 GCA_964551295.1 uncultured Anaerolineales bacterium
GTCTTAGTAGAGTGCGGAGGCACCTGATGTTACCCCACAAACCTGAGTTGAGCCGGTTTGATTTTTGTGGTTTGGTATCGCTTGGTATATACTATCACGGATGTGGCTGACAAAGCTGTTACTATCTAGATCGTGGGAGGAAAACGATGCCCGCCAATTGGATCGAGTACAAGGGTAAAGGGATACTGTTCATAGATTATAGAGGCCTGGGGATGGACGAGTCTCTCGAAACGCTGGAACAGGTAGAGAAGATAATCACAGAGCGGAAAGAAAAGGTTTTGATTCTGGTGGATACGAGGGACACGTATACGTCTGCCGAGTTCATGGCGCGGTTAAAGGAAACGGGGAAACAGATGAAGCCATTGATGGAAAAGCAGGCCATCGTCGGCATTACGGGGCTGAAGGCGATTCTGCTGGATGCCTACAACAGGTTCACAGGCGCATCGTTGAGGCCATTCTCTACTCTGGAGGAGGCAAAGGAATGGCTTGTGAGATAGGAAGACGTTCGGCATAGCGGCCGGCGAGGGTGACAAATATCATTGGAGGTCGACACAACATGTCTGTAAAGCCCTCGATTTTGAAGGGAGACCCGGTACGGATAACGATCGACAAAGAGAAGTGTATCGAGTGCCATAGGTGTCTCGATGCATGCCCCATAGTGCGAGTTGTGGGCTTCAAGTCCATAGAAGATGAATTGGTGGGGTACATCTGCCTGCAATGTGGGGGGTGCATGGCGGTCTGTCCCCAGGGAGCCATCAGCATCGGCGATCTCCCTCCGGCGACCCCGGCGGGCGAGATCCCGCCGGGTGATCGAGCGCTCAATCTGATCAAGGTACGGCGTTCGGTGCGGGCGTTCAAGGAAGAGAAGGTCAGGCAGGAGGATTGGGACAAACTCCTCGAGGCGGTCAAGTACTCCCCGGTGGGCCACAACGCTCAATATGTCGACGTGATGATCGTCGAATCACCGGAGGTCCTGCAAGAGATATCCAGGATCGGCATGGATCTGTCGAAAAAGACTGCGATGTTCATCAACAAGCCCGTTTTCCGCCGCATATTCAAAAGAATGTTGGGAAAGCATACGTTTTCTGTATTCTCCAAGATCGCGCTGTTCTACGATCAGCAGAAGGAGGCGTTTGAGCAGGGACTTGACCCTATCCTGTTTAACCCCCCTGCCTTGATGATTTTCCTCGCTCCCGAGACCGAGCAGATGGGCCGAGTCGAGGCGAATATGGCAGCCCAGACGGTGGCGTTGTACGCGCCGGCATTGGGCCCGGGGACGTGTTATTCGGGCATCGTCATGGTCCTGTTTTCCAGTTCGAACGCTGCGATCAAAAAAGTGGTGCCGGTGCCCCGGGGATACGAGGTTTACAGCGCCCTCATCGTGGGATACCCCAAGCACGCGCGCCGTTTTATTCCCTATCGCAGGGATCGAAACGTTTATCGTATATGACGCATTAGCCATTGCCCGTCCCTGGACGCCGCCAGCGCCATCATTTATGAAGGCGCTGGGCTTTTTTATTGGGCAAGCGTAGGGCAAATGTCGGGATTCTGTCCAGTAAGTCTTTCTGATCTCTGCTATTCTGTCAGCGTTATCTTTTTCCGGAGTGATCCATCTTGCCTGTGACTTGGCGTAAAATCTGGCGCGATCTGATGCACAGCCGGGTGCGCACCACGCTGGTGGTGCTCTCCATCGCCGTGGGCGTGTTCGTACTGGGCGTGCTTCTGGGCGCGTACGGCATGATGGTCGACGGCCTGGAGCGGGAGTGGCGGGCCTCGATCCCCGTGCACATCACCCTGTGGGGGCAGTTCGACGAGGAGGCGGAGCACGTGGCGCTGCGGGATGAGGCCGTCGTCGACGTGGAGCGCCTGGCCGATACGACGTTGCTCTGGCGGCTAGAGTCCGAGACCGATTGGCACGAGACCCGGGTGACCGCCCGCCAGGATTATGCGCTGCAGCGCATGGGACTGATTAGCCTGACGGATGGCTGTTGGCCGGAGGGGCGCAAACTGGCCGTGGAGTCGATGACGGCTCAGGATTTCGGCATCGCGCCGGGCTCGGTCGTGATCGTGCAGTCGGGACAGCACGAGCGCCGGTTGGAGGTCGTGGGCGTGATCCATGATCCCGATGCCGGGCTGCCTCCCAGCTTTGGCGGCCGGCCGGACTTTTACGCCACGCCGGAGACCGTCGCTTGGCTGACGGGCGTAGACTATAATAACCGGCTCGATGTGCGCATCGCGTCACCCAGCGCCGCGCGGGCGCGCGAGGTGGCCGACCGGGTGCGCGGCAGGCTTGACGATCTGGGGATGCCGGTCAGTGGTGCGTGGATCAGGAACCCCGATGAGCACTGGTCGAAGGACCCCTTGAACACGCTGTTGGTGATCCTCGTCTTTTCCGGCGCGCTGTCGCTGGCGCTGAGCGTGTTCCTGATCGTCAACACGATGAACGCCATCGTCGCGCAGCAGGTGTGGCAGATCGGCGTGATGAAGGTGGTGGGGGCCACGGGTGCGCGCGTGGCGCGCGTATACCTGGCGGTCGGATTGATCTACGGCGGGTTAGCTTTGATGCTGGCGGTGCCGCTAGGGGCGGTCGGCGCTTACCGGCTTGCGGCCTGGGCGCTGGGCATATTGAGCATCGCCAGCGGGCCTTTCCACGTTGTGCCGCAGGTGATCGTGCTCCAGATTGGGGTGGGGCTGGCTGTGCCGATTCTAGCAGCATTGATGCCGGTGGTCAGCGGCGCGCGGGTCACACCGCATGAGGCGATCACCACCTATGGTCTGGGTGGGGGGTTCGGCAAAGGGCCGCTCGACCGTGCGCTCGGCGCCATCCAACAGCTGCCGCGGCCCGTGGCGATCAGTTTGCGCAACACCTTCCGTCACAAGGCGCGAGTCACGCTGACGCTGGCAGCGCTGGCGTTGGGCGGGGCGCTGTTTATGGCCATCCTTAGCGTCGAGGCTTCGTGTAGCAACACGATCGAGGTGATCGCGGACGATTCCGGCGCCGACGCGACGGTGCACTTTGCCCGTACGTACCGTGTGGAGCGCCTGGTCGCGATCACGGAGCAGACCCCTGGCGTGACCAAGGCGGAGGTGTGGAAGCGCTGGGGGGTGCGACTAAAACTGGCCGATGGCGGTGAGCGTTCTATCCTCGTTGTGGGACTGACGCCTGATTCCGAGATCCTGCTTCCACGCATCGTCGCCGGGCGGCGGCTGATGCCTGGCGACGGGAACGCGATCCTGCTCAACAGCAAGATCGCCTTCGAGTACGACATCGCCGTCGGCGACGAGGTGCGCTTCGACCTCCAGGACCGGGAGACGGCGTGGACGGTGGTGGGGCTGGTGCTCAACGCCGAGGAGCGCAGCTTTGTGCCCTTTGACGCGCTTTCGCGCCAGACGGGCAGCCGCAACGCGGGTTGGGAGGTGGTCGTGGTGGCGCAGGCGCACGATCCCGAGGCCCAGCGGCGCTTGGTCGCCGACCTGCGCGTGACCTATGCGACGCACCGGTTCGAGGTGGACGATTTTGCCAGCGCTCTCGATAACCGCGAGAAGGTGCAGTCGCGCTTCGGGGTGATCCTGTGGATATTGCTGACCATCGCCCTGCTGGCGGCAGGGGTGGGCGGCATTGGGCTGATGGGCACCATGTCGATCAACGTAGTCGAGCGGCGGCGCGAGATCGGCGTGATGCGCGCCACCGGCGCCACCTCGGCCGCCGTCGCCGCGATCTTTGTGGTCGAGGGGATCGTGGTGGGCGTGTTGAGCTGGGTGTTGGCCGTGCCGCTCAGCTATCCCGGCGCGCGCCTGTTCAGCGACACGGTGGGCCAGGCGCTGCTGCGCTCCCCGTTCGAGTTCGCGTACTCGGTGCAGGGTGTGGGTTTGTGGTTGGCCGTGGTGATCGTGATATCGGTGCTGGCTAGCCTGGCGCCGGCTCTCCGAGCGACAAGGGTGAGCGTGCGGGAGGCTTTGGCCTATGAGTGAGTGGCTCTGCGACGTTCTACGGTTCGTCGTCCGGCGCTCTTTATGAACAGCAGGAGGCTCAGTCCCATCAATGCCAGGCTGATTGCAACCATGGTGGTGTTGCCCAATATGACGTTGAACATCGCCGGTTCTGCCAGCCTCGTGTTCGAGCTCGGCCAGGTGTAGGTGCTGTTGACAAAGACGGCGTTCCACCCCAGGTGCAGAGCCCACGCGTAGCCGACGTTCCCGGTGCTCAAGATGCAGTTGTTTCGCGCCACGCCGATGGCGAATAGTGACACGAGTGTGGCGACCGACAGCGTTCCATAGTTCCACGACCCGGGCGGACGGGCGTGGTAGAATAGGTAGTGGGCCAGGGAGAATGCGAGCGCCACGGCTGCGGACGTCACGTAGGGATGTGCGATCCCGGCCTTTTTTCTGATTGACTTTAAGAGCAGCGCGCCCAGGACCATTTCTTCGTTCAGGGTCTGCCCGACCGTGTGGGCGAGTGCGGCCCACTTTTTGCTCTCCCACGCCGGTGTAAAGGCAATGCGCTCGGATGCTGCGATGGTGGGGATGATGCAGCAGGCTGCGACGGCGACGATGCATAGAATGAGCAGTGAAACGCCGATCTGGGCCAGGGGTATCCTCAATCCGACGGTGTCCAACCCTTTCCCGGGCCACGCCAGGCCGGCCAGCAACACGATCAGCGCTGAGGCAACGGGGGCCATCCACCAATCCGCATAGGTCAGGGAAAAATAAGCGATGGGGATGAGCACCCGGGCACCGATCCGGATGCCTTTGCCGATAGTCGTCGCCTTTCCGTTCATCACATTCAAATTTTACTCGTGTTCAGTGTTTGAGGCAAAGCGCGCCTGGCGGAGGGGTGTATTTGTTGCTTGGGGCACACCTTCCCGAAAGCTGATTCTTGAGCCACATCGGATGATCAAAGTCCCCTTGAAACGTGCTGAATTGCCGCAAAATGGCGTCATTCGAGCTTTCGGGAAGGTCATTTCGGATTTTGCCCCCAGGAGCAAATGCACCCTGGCGGAGATGCGCGTGTTTGTCCGGTCGGCGTTGGCGTGCAAGTGAGTGAATCAGCGAATGTGTGAATGGACGACTTGAAAGGATAGTGAGTTGTTAGCTGGCGGATAGGAAATACCGCGCAGGCTGTGATATGTTACTCTCAGGAACGTGACATCGTTGAACTATTCACAAGTTGACTTTTGATCGTGTACAAGATATAAAGCAGGCGCTTTGATGGAGGACTCGTGGGCGTAACCTGGAACAAGATCTGGCGCGATCTGGCGCACAACAAGGCGCGCACGTTGTTGGTGGTACTTTCCATCGCTGTGGGCGTTTTTGCGTTGGGCACTATCTTTGGCGGCTACAACATAATGACGGACTATATGGCGCGGGAGAACGAAGCGTGGGGGCCGATCGACATGACGCTGTGGGGCTGGCCGTTCGACGAGCGGGCCGAGGAGACGGTGCTGCGCGAGCCGGGTATCGCCGACGTGGAGCGTGTAGTCGATACCTCCTTCCGCTGGCGTTTGGAGGGAGATACGAACCTGGAGCCGTCCGACTGGCGCGAGGCGCAGCTATACGCTCGCGAGGATTACGAGGCGCAGCGCATGGGCAAGGTCGATCTGTGGGAGGGGAGCTGGCCCGAAGGGCGCACGCTGGCCATCGAGCGCATGACGGCGCGCCACCTCGATATCCCCATCGGCTCGATCATCGTCATCCAGCACGGCCAGCACGAACGCTGCCTGGAGGTCGTGGGCATCATCCGCGATTCCTTCGCCGATCCGCCGCAGTTTGGCGCGGACCCGATCTTTTTCGCCTCACCGGAGACGGCTGCCTGGCTCACCGATGGCAGTTTCAACCGCATCGGTGTGCGTATGGATGCGTACGACCAGGCAGAGGCCAACCGGTTGATCGACGAGATTCGGTACCGCCTGGAGAACACCGGCGTGACGGTGTGGGGCTGGTGGGTCCACGACCCGACGCAGCACTGGTTCCAGGAATCGGTGGACACGGTGGTCGTCATCTTGCTCGTCCTGGGCATGCTGGCCCTGGGATTGAGCGTCTTTTTGATCGTCAACACCACCAACGCCATCATCTCCCAGCAGGTATGGCAGATTGGCGTGATGAAGGCGGTCGGCGCGACGCGGGGACACGTGGTGCGCGTCTATCTGGTGGCGGCGGTGATCTATGGTGCGTTGGCGCTGCTGATCGCCGTGCCGCTGGGGGCGGTGGGCGCGTATCTCCTGGCGGGCTGGATCCTGGAACTGGTCAACATCACCCTGACCACCTTTCCCATCGATCCGGC
>CAZKDJ010000229.1:0-6272 GCA_964551295.1 uncultured Anaerolineales bacterium
GCAGCCAACCTCGTCAGCGCGGCTGCCGAACTCGCGAAAGAACCGTTCCAGTAGGGACTGGTCAGCTACGCCGCGCTCTCTTGGACGGCGACAGTCTCCACTGAAACAGCCTGGCAAGCCACAACCGCCACCGTAACCTCTTCCAGGCCTCCAAAATGTGCCAAGCATCGACTGCTCGCATCTTGTGAGAGGTATAGCTGAACTCCACGTAGAGGTCGATCAGACGGCGTACTTCAAAGATCACTTGCGCCAAAATCTCGCCCCAGCTCTTTTCGCGTGCCAACTTTTTCGCCCACTCTGCAAACGACTCGGCAAACTCGTATGGCGTATCTCCCTTGCGCATCGGCACAGTCAGCCGTCGTCCGTGATGCCGCATTCGCCCGTAAAGCCTTGTCACGGCCGCCGACGGTGCCAGTCTGCGCAACTGCCAGTTATCGATGGCCAGCCAGCCTAAACCTAACAGGATGGGCAACGCCGGCAAGAGCAACCAGCCTAGCCACGCAAATCGGCCAACCTGTGTCCAGACCCCTTCTGTGGATTCCGGCATCTCTCCCAGGTCCGGCAGATCCAGCGGTTCGTCTTCCGCATCAGATCGGCGTATGGGCGGACGGCCGCCCGTAGGCTCGAACTCGATCCAGCCGTACTCGGGGAAGTAGACCTCGGCCCAGGCGTGAGCTTCGGCCTCGGTGATGACGTAGACAGCCCCACGCGCATCATAGGCGCCGGGGGCATACCCCATCACCAGGCGGGTGGGCAAACCTGCCGCGCGCGCCAACACCACCATCGACGTAGCATAGTAGTCGCAGTACCCCTCCTTCAAGTCGAAGAGGAAATAGTCGACGACGTCGCCAGTGCCAGCCGGAGGCAGCGGCACGTCGAGATTGTAGGGATAGGTGCGCAGGTAGGATTCAATGGCCACCGCCCGATCGTAAGACGTAGCTTCGGTCGCCGTCAGATCCCGCGCCAAGCCCAACACCCGATCAGGGACCGTGTCCGGTAAGGCCAGATAGCGCTCCCGTACCCAATCGGGGTAGTCACTGCCCGCAGAGCGCAGCTCTTCCTCGGCAGCGGTGGAGACCAGCGACAGCGCCTGATAGCGGGTCGACTCAAGCGTCGCGCCAAAGACATCCCTCTCAGAGCGCCAGGCGACGAAATAGTCTTGGTCAACCGAATCCAGCGTGCCGGTGGCGTGAAGCAAACCTGCCACATCACCGACGATGCGCACACTCTGCTGCACCTCGCGCTGGGCCTCAAAGCGTGGCGGGGCGAGCGAGACATCCGCCTCATAATCCACCGTCTCTATATCTCGCGTCACCCAACCACGTCCGGTGTAGATGTCATACGTGATGCTGCGCCAGTAGTAGCGCGGCGCCTGCTGAACAAAGACCTCCTGGGGAGCGGGAGGAAGCTCCCCCGTACTGATGATCATCACCAGCTCCTCGGATAGCTCCGGGCCCGAACCCACCAGATGGCTACGAGGCAGCCCGCCAACGCGCAAATCCTCAAAGCTGCTCTTTTCCATTGAATCGGGGGCGACAACTACCGGCGCCGCTCCTTCCGAGCCTGGTCCGCCCGCCTGCCGGGGCGCAAAGCGCCCAATAAAATCGGCTATATTTTGAATCGTAAGTGCCGGCGAAATCACGGCAAAGATTACCAGCACAGAGGTTACCAAGATCACCACCAGCGTCGTATCGCTGCTCAAATCGGGAAAGTCGATCCCGATAGCCCGCCAGCGGCGCTGGCGGGTGGCGTACGCTACCAACCCCAACAACAGCAACACCGCCCCCAACAACACCGGAATCACTGCCGTATCAGTCCGTTGATACGAAAGTGCGGCGATCAACAATACGCCACCTGGAGCAATCGCCAGCAGCGGGCGGGCACGCCGGTGCAACGTCCAACCAGACCAAGTGGTAATCAACCACAGCGCCATGCCCCACACCAAGGTCGCCGCTACCGGATCGACGACCGGCTCTCCCACTACCAGGCTCTGCAACCACACAGCCACGCGAACCACCAGCGTGCCAACGCCACTCCATAGACTGTCCAGGGCCGACAGAATCGGCATCCAATCCACGGAAAAACTCTGCGGCAGTCGCTGGAGCATGGCCAACACCAACAACCCGGGAAGAACATCCCTGACCAGAGCGATCGAGGCTTGCAGCACCGCCACGAGCTCATCGCCCAATCGCCCGACACGTAGAAACAATCCCGCCAAACCCAACACAAAGATCAAAATTCCCGACTTCCGGCCCGATAATGAGGTAGCAGCCAGCCACCATCCGACGAGCAGGCCGGCGAGGGACACGACCACCATCAACGAGGTTTCGAGGCCGTCGATGGCCCCCACAATCCCCACGACCATGCTGATCACGATAACGATCAACAGCATCAACATCAGCAGGTTGTGCAGCCCCATCTGTCGAGAGGTCCATCGCAGCAGTCGTGCCATGCCGCCGATCACGATAACACCTTCCAAGCTGCATCACGGGGCCGGCGAACTGCCACCGCCCGGCCGGTGCCCAGAACGCGCCACTCCCAATACCCCTCTTGGCCGGGGCGCGCCTCGGGCCGATCGAGTAGGTCACGAGTGACCACGTGAAATTGGACCCCCAGATCTGTCAGCAGGGCCGCTATGCCACGCACATTGCCAGTGCCATCGAAAGAGGCCGGATCAAGCAACAACACGGTGGGGTTTATACCCCGCCTCAACAGAGATATGAGCGGTTCGATCCAACTCGCATCGACAGCAGGGGTGATAATGATCAAGCTGGCACTCTGACCAAACACAGGCCCCTCTCGCGCCAACAGGTCTGCCAGGGAACAAGAGCCCGGAGACACCAGGGCCAGCGCACGCAAGATCTCCCACCGCTGATGATCCCCCTTCTTGGGAGCAAGCCACAACAACTCTTTTTGGCCCTGCGTCACCAGCCCGACCGACCGCTTTGCCTGCAGCCCCTGATCAGCCAACGAAGCCGCCAGGATCACGCTATGCTCCACGGTCGAGCTTCGCCCCTCCCCCACGTGCGCATACCGGTCCATGTCCAGGAGAATCCACCAATCATCGGCAGGGACACCGTCGAAATGCCGCACAAAGAGCGCATCGCGGCGCGCGGACGTACGCCAGTGCACCCAACGCAAACTGTCGCCGGGAACGTACTCTCGCACGCTGGAAGCGCTGACCGTATGATCGGGGGCATTGGTGCGAGGGCGACCATCACCAGAACGGCCGCCGGGGAATATCTGGATATCTGGCAGGGGGACGACAGGCGGCATCACCAGAAAAGACGCCGTTTCAGGGTAGTGCTGATTGGCTGTAAAGACGCCGAAAGGATCACCAGTCAACAGCGTAGTTGGACCGATGGTAAAGAGCCCGCGACGCGTACACACAGCCTCCTCGCGCCATCGAATGACCGACTGCCCCTCTACGCCAAGTCCACGCCCGGCCTGGCGACCGGGCACCGTGGAAAGGTCGACGACCTCGACCCACAAAGCAGGTGGAAAGCCGCCGTTATGCAGATCAAAGCTTTCCTCCAATCGATCACCCACCTGCGCCCAGCCGAAGCGCATCTCGCGCGTGAGTTTCAGCTTGCGTGCCAATATCCAGGTCCACAGGTAGCAAATCAGCAGCACGCCCCCGAGCCCCACCAGCAGCATGGTCAACCCAGCGTAGTACACCAAGATCCGCAGAACCAATACAAAGCCGACGAACACGGGCAGAAGCCACATGTTGAGCCGCAGCCGGACCTTGGGGGACGTTTTTTTTCTATTCCTCATCAGCCAACGCTGTACTGTATCAAGCGCGGTCAGTCCCGGGCACTCAGATCGCCCTCAGGCACCGGCAATTCCTCCAGAATACCCTGCACGATATTCTCCGCGCCCAAGCCCTTCAACCGCGCTCTCGGTCCCACGATCACCCGATGCCCTAAAGCAGCTACGGCCAATGCCTTGACATCATCGGGAAGTACATAGTCACGATCCTGCATGACCGCCCGCACCTGCCCCGTCCGGTACAGCGTCAGACTGCCACGCGGGCTGGCGCCCAGGTACACGTCTGCATGCTGGCGCGTCTGGTCAACCAGCTCCACGATGTAGCGCTTCACAGCCGGGGACACGTACACACTCCTGATCAACTCCTGCGCCTCGAGCACCTCCTCCACCGAAACCACTGGCTCTATATCCTCCACCGGGTGGTGGAATTGCTGCTGCTCAAGGACGGACACCTCGTCCTCCAGGCTAGGGTATCCCAGCCGAATGCGCAGCAGAAAACGGTCGAGCTCAGCTTCGGGGAGCTGAAAAGTGCCCTCGTACTCGATCGGATTCTGAGTAGCCAATACCATGAACGGCTTGGGCAAGAGATGCGTCGTGCCATCCACCGTGACCTGGCGCTCCTCCATCACCTCCAGCAAGGCCGCCTGGGTCTTGGGCGTGGCCCGATTGATCTCGTCCGTCAGAACGATCTGCGTCATCACCGGACCCGGACGGAACTCGAACTCCCGCGTAGCCTGGTTAAAGACGGATACGCCGGTGACGTCGCTGGGCAGCATGTCGGGCGTGAACTGGATGCGGCCAAAGGAGCACCCCAGCGAGCGGGCCAGGCTGCGCGCCAGCATCGTCTTGCCCACTCCAGGCACATCTTCGATCAGCACGTGTCCCCGACTGAGCAACCCAACGACAGCCAGCTCGACGGCATCGCGCTTGCCAACGATGACCGTTTCGATATTGCCGACCACGCTTTCAGCAAAAGATTGGACTTGAGATATGTCAGTCATAATGAATCACAACTCCTTTTAGGCTAGACATTGGCACAGGATAGGCATATCATACCACAGTCTCCAACCAACGTCCATATCACTTGGGTCAGATTCATACACAAACTGTACTATATACACTCCATCGAAAAACCCAATCGTCACTCAGTATAGCAAAAAGATGCAGTAATGTCATCACACCCTGGTGGGATTCGATAGTAGTATCTCCTTGCACGCCAGGAGCGATCACCTTCTCGCAGTACCAAACAGCTGCTACAATAAAACGCTGACTTGGCCCTAATCCTTCCCAGCGATCCAGGCAATTAAAAGGCCGTCTCGACTACAACTGTAATATTGGACACATCTTACCTCAATCACAGAGACATGTCAAACAGAAAAAAGGATACAGTTTCCTCTAGCTCGGATCGACCGGGAGGCTATGGCGGAATGGACCTGTGGGTCTCGGAAAAGATCGGGGATGCATGGAGCGAGCCAGTCAACCTGGGACCGCAAATCAACACCAGCGGGGACGAAAACCGGCCCTTTCACCGCCGATGGGCAGGAGCTGTGGTTCGATTCAACTAGCCTTCAGGGATATCCTGGCCCAGTAGTCTTTCGCTCCGCGCGCCAACCAGACGACTCCTGGGGATCGCGGGAAGAGGTGGTTTCCTCCTTCGCCGGAGAGCCAGCGCTGACGGGCGACGGGCGCACGCTCTACTTTGTCCGCCACTACTTTAGCGTCGCCCTGAGCCAGATGATCGAGACCAATATCTATGTTAGTACGCGAACCGAGCCATAGAGGCCATCAGGTCAAAGCGAGCCGGTAGACTGCTGCTCGCACAGACATCCAATCTCTTCAACCACCTGATCAGGCAAAAAAGGCTTAAGGATGAATCGATCAGCGCCAGCCCGCATACACTCCAGGTAACAGTCCATCGCGGAAGTCATAACCAGCAGCGTGCTGGCGATTCGCCCATTCAGCATGCGCACCTGCTGAACCAGATCAATGGTCTCCTTGCCGTGGACGTTCACGTCCATCAACACGGCATCGGGAAGAACCTCTTGAAGAAGCGGCAAGACGTCCTCGTAGGCATCGGTAGCGACGACGCGGTATCCCGCCAACTCAAACAGGAAGCGCATCAACCGTCCCATCTCCCGATTATCCTCTACTAACATGATCGTGTGCATCTTACCCCCATTCTTCCGCCCAGATGACGTGCTATTACACAACCAGACCAGGGAGATTTTTGAAGTAAGCGAAGCAAGTTCCCTGACTGCTTTCAATCGCCAAACTCCTCCTGCAGTCAATCACTACTATAGCAGGGAAACATTACAAACCACATTACGACTAGCAAGAAAAGAACCATTGCCACTTGACAGCAGTGGTTCCATCTTACCACCCAGGTTGATAACCCCACTATCCCAGATCCGCCACAGTCTGCACGATCCACTTCTCGAAGAGTATCCCGAGATATTGTCAAATGTTGTGGATCAAAGCCTCCTCGGCGGCGAGTATCGATG
>CAZKDJ010000230.1:0-6189 GCA_964551295.1 uncultured Anaerolineales bacterium
CGCATCGCAACTCATCCGAATGCCCGGTCCGCACCGCCGCCAGGGACAGGTGCGGCCCAGGTAATGCCCTCGCGGATCGGCCAGAAAAACGTCGCCACCCCGATTAAAGCCCTGGGCGTGGCCTGCCAGTTTACGCCCCAGCGTGGCCAGCGGCTCCAGGTCTGCATCGTCGGTCACCGTCACCAGCACATCAGCGTCCTTTGGCTCCGGCTCGTCGGTGGTCAGCGAGCCGATGAGGGCGATGCGGACCACGCCCGGCAGCTTGCATGCCGCGCGCACAAAGGCCAGCACCTCGGCGATGAGCCGGGCGCGCGCCGGCGGACCGGGGTCCACCTGCGCAGCTGGCTCGACGAGGACGGCGTCAATATCCTGCGAGGCGAACCAATCGAGCACCCGCCGCCGCGTCCGCTCGCTCTCGAACGTGAACCAGCGTTCTTGCTCGCGGGAATGGCGGTAGAGCAAATCCTTGAAACGACGAAAGGCTCCCCGGCCGCGGATGGCCGCGAACAGGCGGTCTCGCAGATCTTCATCCTGAACGGTAAAGAGGAAATCCTCCATATCGTCATAGGCCGTGTATGAATCGCCCTCGGGCAAGCCGACGTAGCGCTTGTGGTAGCCGCGCTCGATCTCGTCGGCCTCCAGCAGCATCTCCTGCTGCCACTCCGGCAGGCCGCGCCCCCGCAGCACCTGGGCCAGGTCACACGGAAACTCCACTCCCTCGTCGTCGAGTTCGGCGTAGAGATCCTCTAGCTCCCCCTGGATCTCGGCGTCGAGCGCGACCACCCGCCCGGTCTCCAGGTCGAGGTAATAGTTCCGCTCAAAGCCACTGTCTTCGAAGGCCATCATCAGATCGGCCAGGTGTATTTCGAGCTTTCCCACGTCAACCTCCGGCTGATCACCAGTGTACCGGCCAATTGTTGAGAATGCCCACATCAACGGTTGGCAAACCACACTGCATAGTCGTCAACGAGCTGGTAGTTGGGGGAACGTTTGTCGACGACCTTCAAGTCGCACAGAGGAAAGGCAAACTTCTCGCGGCCGCGCCGCACGTCGACGATGATGCCATACAGATCGTCCACCAGGCCGATGCCCGTCACCTTCAGGCGATCTCCAGCCTGGAGAGGGCCTCTTTCCTGGTACTCTGATATTTCCGCCTCAAAAGGAAGCCCCAGGTTCTCGGCTAAATACTCCTCCCAGGCATCCAAAAGCCCCATTTCGTCATCGGGGTCGATGCCTGCCAGCACCTTGCCGATGCGCTCGCCTTCCTCGCCAAGCCAGCTCCAGGCATGTTTCTCGGAGATCTCGTCGATGGCCTTCTCAACATCTTCAGCGCTATCTTTGGGATCCGCTGGCACGATCTCTCCGGTGGAGAGGCCCATCTGCGTCCAATCCAGGCCCTGCTCCACGCACTGCGCGATCACCGCGTCGGGTGTATTTCTGAGGGTGACGCTGTCCCAGGCGATCATAACCAGGCCATCTGCGCCTGGGTCTTTCACAAGGCGGCCCTGCCACCCGTCGATCTGGATATCAAGATCGGGGTCTCGGACTTTTGGCTTGACCATGACGGAATCGCCCATTTTAAGCATCAGGCTTCCTCCTGCACACTCAGCTCCACCAGGTTGCCTCGATTCTCCTCATTCGCTATCAAAAAGGCGTCCGTAGAGCTCGACGTCATCCCAATCGAGTATATCCAGGTCGGAGGGAACGATGATCGATTCGTCGATCCTTTGCTGCTCAAAGGCCTCGGCAACGGTCCCCCCGGCCTCGACAGCCTCCAAACTGTTCAAGACCCACGCGATGTAGGCATTGGCCTCCACGTCCTCGGCCGGCGCACGGCGCAGAAGGTCGGCCAGGCGGCGCACGATGCTCCCTCGCTGCTTGGGGTGAGCGCGGGCAATGTTTCTCAATCCCAGCATCGCGATCGCGCGCTGCCCGGGATCGTGTCCGTGGTTTTCCACGCAATCCCACAGAGGCGGCTCGGCCTGCGGACCCATCCGCCCCCAGGCCACGGCCAGGCGGTCCGAAAGCCAATCGTTCTCCCGGCCCAACAACGCGCACAACTCCCCGGCGACCTTGTGGGCGCGCAAGTACCCCAGCATATTCAGCGCGTGGTAGGGTGCCCAACTGGCAGGCTCTCCGGGCCAGCCGTCCAGCAGGCCTTCATCCAGGGTCATGCGCACCAGGTCGTCGATGACCGGATGCCACTTGTTCACGTTCCTGGCGTTGTTCTTTGCGCGCTCATCGTCCAGATTCCAGCCCCAATCGAGCAACGTACGCGCGGGGTAGTCGTATGTGCTGGCAGGCGGTGGGTTGAAATCCGCCGGCCGCGGCGGCACGTCGGGCGGCGTGATGTCGTCCCAATAGGCATCTATGAGCAGCAGGTCGCGCAGCTCCCGCTCGCGAGCGCTGGGTTTGCGGGGGATAAGCGATGCGAATGTGCGCTTGGCGTTCAGCAGGCCATACTCGTAGGATAGATCGCTGTACTCCTGCCAGCTCAAGAAGGGCCGGCTGCCCCCAAATCCGGCAAAGACGCGCCGATATTCGCGATAGGTCGCGGCCTCGTCGCCGATCAACTCGGAGCGCATCGCACGCTGTTGGAATCTCTCCAATACCAGGGAGACCTCCTGGGGGCCATACCGCCGAATGAGCGCCTCCATCTTGCGGTCGTCGCACTGTGGCGTTATCAGAAGTGGGATCAACTCGCGCAGCAGTCTGTCCCGCCGCTCGACGATGCGCTCTCGTTCGGCAGGCGATGGATAGCCCCTCAGCTCCTTTTGGTCACTCCTTCGCGGACGGCGTTGTCTTCGCTTGTGGCTCACCGCATCCTCACGTGTCAAGCGTGCGCCTGGGCCCACGGCTCACTCCAACCCCAGCATCTTTTTGACCTTGCGATAGTCCGGGGCAAACATCCCCGGCGTCCGGGCCATTCTCTCTTGCATTTCTACCGAGTCCTCAATCAACGCTAGGACCTGCCGGCGGCCCTCTGGCGTTTTGACCGCCTGCCGGGGCGTCAAGCCACCCAGTGCCGGGATCGAATCATCGATCCACTGGCGCAGCATCTTTTCTTCAAGCTCGGCGACGAACTCGGGCGGGGGGATGAACGGCTCTTCCGGCTCGGCCCTGGGTTTTCTTTCGCGGAGCGCCTCGGCCGCGTCCTGGACCTTGGTCTCGACCAGCCGGATGCGGTTTCCCAACAGTTGCTCCAACCTGCGCCGGCAGTCGTCCAGGCGGCGCTTGGACGGCGCTTCCACCTCCAGCGCCGTCGGCGTCACCGTCAGTTGCGCCAGCACGCGCCGGCCGATAGGCGCGAACAGTGCTGGGGCATCGGGGCGCGTCTCGTACCATGGAAAGCGAAACGTCCTATCGGGTTCTGGCTCCGCGTCGTCCTCAAGCCCAAAATCAACCGCCAGCCGCAGGATCGATAGGATGTCCTCCGGCGCGGTGTGCCGGTAACGGGCAGTCGCCACGACGATCTCGTCGCCCTCGGGCGTCGTCAGCCGGATGCCGCCCGGCAGCGCGCGGCGTCCGGCTGACGGGCGTCCGGAACGGCTGAGCGATCTGCGTCTTTTGATTCGTTTTTTGCTCATAGCAACCTTGTTTTTCCACTCCTGTAGTGACAAACCTCTTGGTAGCTCACGCTATCCCCTGTTATCGTGCTCCGCTCGTATCTTCTCCGACAGCGCCCCCGCT
This sequence comes from uncultured Anaerolineales bacterium, assembly GCA_964551295.1. Lineage (GTDB taxonomy): Bacteria > Chloroflexota > Anaerolineae > B4-G1 > B4-G1 > JAFGED01. Next base: position 3,691 of record CAZKDJ010000230.1, read on the forward strand.
GGCTCATCTTCCGGACGCTGCTCCACCAGCTCCCCGCGGGAGGCGCGGACCAGGATAGGCTGATCCACCTGCTCCAACCGGCGGTGGGTGGTCACGGCCGGCCCTCGACCGCGGCGCTGACGACCACTGCCGGAATAGGCCTATGCCGTTGTCGACGTGCAACAGCCGGATCGGATCACCGCCAGTATACCCCGATTGCCCACGTGCTGTCAAACGAAAAGCACAGCGGTCGAGGGCGTGACCCCGCACACCTTCCACCACACGGTGGCCACGCAGCTGGTGCGCGATCCCGAGGTGGATCTGGTCACCGCCGAAACTTTCCTGGGCCACAGTCGGCTGGATACGACCGCACGGTATAGTCAGCCCAGCGAGGAGGATTTAGAGAAGGCGGCAAAAAAGCTGGGTTGAAGAAACCTGCTATATGGCGCATCCCATTGCGCTATTACTGTCGAACCTTCCCCCAACCGCCATCGGCGATCACGGTCTCGACTACCCTACCCTCTTGAGGCCGCCGTTCCCGACGATCTTGCCCGCACGCGCCTCCCCCGCAGCCCCAAATGGTCAGCGCCCATCGCCGGCTTGCCAGCACAGCCCGGATGTGCTATGCTTTCGCGAGCAAGCGGGGGTAGCCGATGCTGCGGCTGGTGCGCTGCGCGCCCTGCCTCACGCAGATGACCCGCCCGTGAAATTATACTTAACAAGAGAGCATCAATGGACTGCCTAGCCACAAGGGGGACAACGGCAGATGGACATGAAGCAGCGGATTGTGAGTGACTGGCTGCCACGATACACTGGAAAACCACTGGACGAGTTCGGCAAATATGTCCTACTGGTCAACTTTTCCAACTATGTGCAGATGTTCGCCGAGTGGCACGGCGTGCCCATCTGCGGCAAGGATAAGCCCATGCCCAATGCGACTGCAGACGGCATCACCATCATCAACTTTGGCATGGGCAGTGCCAACGCCGCGACGGCTATGGATTTGCTCACGAGCATTCAACCGGAAGCATGCCTCTTTCTCGGCAAGTGCGGCGGACTGAAGCGCAAGAACAAGCTGGGCGATCTCATTCTGCCAATCGCTGCAATCCGTGGAGAGGGCACTTCGAACGACTACTTCCCGCCCGAGGTACCCGCCCTGCCGGCCTTTAGCCTGCAAAAGGCAGTGTCATCCACCATACGCGATCAGGGTTGCGACTACTGGACTGGAACGGTCTATACGACCAATCGTCGTGTTTGGGAGCATGACGAAGAGTTCAAAAGCTACCTACGGCGCGTACGGTGTATGTCAATCGACATGGAGACGGCAACGGTCTTTATCACAGGCTTTTACAACCAGATTCCGACGGGGGCGCTGTTGCTGGTCTCTGACCAGCCAATGATTCCTGAAGGAGTGAAGACTGAGAAAAGCGACCGGAAGGTGACGGAGGAATACACACATCTTCACCTGCGAATCGGCATCAAGTCGTTGCACGAACTCATCAACAAGGGAATGTCAGTGAAGCATTTGAGGTTCTGACCCGAACGTTCATCTTTCGTGCGAGCGGCCCAACCAGTTACTGCACCTCTTCGGCCCGCGTTGTGTCAGCGACTTTTGCTTTTGTCTGGCTTGAGGCATAGTGGCGGGTAGGCGCAGCGGTTACCCGCCACAGTTATGGTCGGTGAGGGAGTTGCCTCCATATGCGCCAAATGGAAACGATTGGACTTATCGCCGCAATGCCCCAGGAAAGAGACGCCCTGCTCCGCTGCGTCGGGGAATGGAAAAAGATCGCGCCGGGACCGTTCCAAGGCCACTGCTTTAAACTGCTCGGGCAGACCTGCGTACTGGTGACCTCCGGTATAGGCATCCGGCGCGCCAGGGAGGCCACCCGATACCTTGTGGAGATGACCATCCCGCAGGTACTCGTCTCATTCGGCATCGCAGGCGCGGTCGAGACAGACCTAGAAGTCGGGGATGTAGTCGCGGCCGAGTCCGTCTGCTTGCTGGAGCAGGGAGTCCCGGGGCCACTGTTGCCCCTCGCCACCTGGCCTGATGCAGCCCAGGAGGCAATTGTCCAAGCCCTGACGGAACGCTATGCGCATCTGTATGCCGGGACCGCGGTCACCACGCAGGGGTCCCAATTCGTGGAGTACCGGCCCGGGGAAATAACGCATCCGGTCCTGGAAATGGAAACGGCCGGGATCGCGCAGGTGGCAATGGAGAAAGGGATCCCACTTCTTTCCCTACGAGCAATCAGCGACGGACCCTGCGCTCCTCTTCCCTTCAATCTCGGCGAGATGATGGACGAAGACGCCAACCTGCACGTGGGCAAGATGCTCAAGTTCGTGGCCTGCCATCCAAGGATCATCCTCCAGTCCCGACAACTGATACGGAATACTAGTATCGCCACCGATAACGCCGCCATCGCGCTGGTCGCGGCATTGAGCCAGCCAGCAATAGAGCAGCTCTAGGGTGGTGAAAATCAGTTCGTTTCAGATGATTTCTGACTGCGAGACTGGCGT
>CAZKDJ010000231.1:0-6175 GCA_964551295.1 uncultured Anaerolineales bacterium
ATATCCACGAGTGGGGCGGCATCTATCTCGACCACGGCGAGCCAGAAGGCATCGTCGGGTATCCCGGCAAGACCCGCTCAGAGATACTGGACGAGTTCCCCAACTACATCCTGCCTGCTGGTATCACGGAAACAGGTTGGTGGCACCAAGATCACGAGGACGAAGCAGGCTGTATCGCGCGCGCCGTCCGTGTGGCTGGGGCCTTGCACAAGCGATCCCAAAACTGCGAACGAATCGCTCTTATCACCCATGCAGGCTTCACGGCCAAACTCCTGGCTACATTTCTGAGTCAACGATCATCGGATAACGTCTACTATCATCACCGCAACACATCTATCTCTCGTATCGACCTCGACAGTGATGGGATCCTGAATGTTCGTTACCTAAACCGGATAGACCACCTGCCGCCGGAGATGGTCACCTGAGACACCGCTGCTCATAAGATCACAGGCCCGGGATCAACCGCCGGGCGTTCCCAGCGTACAGCTTTGCCAATACCTCGACCGGCAGAGCGACGGCATCCACCTTCCAGCGCCCCTGCTTTGGAAAACCCGGGTAAGAGACCCGCCGCTCACCCGTCTCAAAAAAGCGCCAGTGGTCGCCGTAGAGAGTCTCAAGCTCGCCCACCTCCCCCTGCACGTCCTGGTCAAAAATATCCCACCCCAGCATCAAGTCGCTTCCGAAGAGCACCCGATCCTGGTGCTTGAGGAAAAACGCCCGCACTTCCTCGACCGGGTGGCGGCCAATTGGATTCCTATCGTGCAACCTTTTATGGTATCATGCGTAATAGAGTTTGAGTGAAATGGAGCACCGGCGTGACTGAGGAGTCAACCTGGATCCAACGAGCGCGGGAGGGCGACCAGAACGCATTTGGTCGACTGGTAGTGGCCTACCAGACACCCGTATACAATCTGGCCTACCGGATGCTGGGCAACAAAGTGGAAGCAGAAGATGCCGCACAGGAGGCATTCCTGAGAGCCTACACACATCTTCGCAGCTACGATCCAAACCGCCCTTTCCGTTCTTGGCTGTTCTCTATCGCTTCCCACTACTGCATCGACCGGCTGCGACGGCGCAGAATCACCTGGCTCCCGCTCGAAGATGAATTTGCCGAACCTTATCTCATGACAAACAAGAGCCCAAACCCAGAGACTGTGACCTCACAGCGAGAGCAAGAGGAGCAAGTACAAAGCTTGCTGGGCACGCTCTCGCCCACCGACCGGGCAGCGATCACGCTGCGCTACTGGTACGACTGCTCGTACGAAGAGATCGCCGAGATGCTAAACCTGACGGTGAGCGCGGTCAAGTCGCGCCTCCACCGTGCCCGGCGTGCCCTGGCAAGTTCGATAGAAGGAGAATCGGCCTATGCAATGCAAACAGGCTAGCGAGATGATGTCGCTGTGGTTGGATGGCCGCCTAGAGTCCACAGAGGTTGCCCTCTTGGATGCACACCTCGCTGAGTGCGAAACGTGCCGGGCTGAGTGGCACGGGCTGCAAGCCCTGGATAGCCTGCTGGCCTCCGCCGCCACGATAGAGACCCCCGTCCGCATGCGCGTGCAGGTGATGATGCGCTTGGAGCGTCGGGACCAGGCCCGGAGGGCGATCATCGGCGGCACAGCGCTGACACTGGGCACCGTGGCGCTGGCCCTGCTTCTGGTGGCGCCCGCACTGCTGGGTCTGCTGGACGCCCTGGGCATCGCGCCGGCCTTGATCCGTGGCGGCCCGACGACGCTTCTCCATCTGCTGGATGTAGGGGAAACGCTGGGGCGCACGTACATCGGTTTGATCGGGAGACTCATCATCCCGCTGATCATCCTGGGCCTGTGCGGTATGACGTCAGCACTGGCCCTGAATGGTCTGTGGATCGGAGCGCTGCGCCGCCTGCGCGCATCACGCTAATGCGCTCATCCACTCACAAATTCGGCCACACAAGGAGTAAGAAATGACAAAGATCGCTATTGTACTGACAGCACTCGTGCTGATGGTCAGCACCCTGGCCTGCTGCTGTTGTACCTTTCCGGCAACCATAAACATCGACGGCGGACCAACCATCGAGGTCGGAGATCTCCAGGAAGATGAAGAGCGTGTCCCGCTCGGTGAGACCGCGTCGGCTACCGTCGACGTTCTCTTCGGCACAGGCGAACTAGAGATAAGCGCCGGCGACACCGATGACCTCTTTCTGGGTACCTTTTTGTACAACGTCGGCGAGTGGGAACCACGGGTCTCTTACACAGATGGGCGGCTGACCATCCAGCAGGGCTATGACGAGGAGGCGTGGGGCTGGCCGGGCGACGAAGGCATCCGCAACGAGTGGGACCTGAGGTTCTCGCCTGAAGCGGTGCTGGACATGGACATCAAGGCCGGCGCCGGGCAGGGAGAATTGGATCTCACCGGCTTGCAGATCGAAAAGCTGGACGTCGACCTGGGTGCCGGGGATTTCACCCTCAGTTTCGACGAGCCCAACACGGCAGAGATGAGCCGCTTCACGCTGGATGTCGGGGCCGCACGCCTGGAAATCGCTGGCGTTGGCAACGCCAGCCCGGAGGAGATGGTCGTGCAGGGTGGTGCCGGCGAGATCACGCTGGACCTGACCGGCGACTGGACTCGCTCGGCCGACATCGAGGTCACAGCCGGCGTCGGCAGACTCGTTCTGCGTCTGCCCGAGGACGTAGGCGTGCGTGTTGACGTCGAAGGTGGCCTGGCAAACGTGGAGGCCTCTGGATTAAACCGCTCGGGCGGCGACTATGTCAATGACGCCTACGATGAAGTAGAGATAGAGCTAGACATTGTCGTCACCACGGGCATCGGCCAAGTGGACCTGGAAGTTGTGGATTGAGCATCTCCCAAAATGCTCCGAGGGGATCGTCAGATCCCCCGTTTTTGGGCCAGATTTGGCAATCCGGCCCGAGCAAAAAAGAATCGAGGCTATCCGAAACGAGATAGACCTCGTATGGAGGCGAGTTATGGTTAAGCGACGTCTAGCGTGGATCATCGCCTGGGTGGCTGTGGCGCTGTTGCTGGCGGTCACGCCGGTGTTGGCCGATGATGAACCGCCCGACGACGGGATCACCGTCTTTGGAGAGGACTATACCATCGAGTCGGGCACGACAATCGAGGGCGACGTGACTGTCTTTGGCGGCGACGTGATCGTGGAAGACGGCGGCACCGTGGCGGGGTCAGTCGTCGTCTGGGGCGGAGACGCCGAGATAGAGGGCACCGTCGAAGGGGATCTGGTCGTCTCCGGCGGCGACGTCTACCTGGGGAATGATGCCTGGATCCAGGGAGATCTGGTGTGCAGTTGGAATTGCAGCATTGATCAGGAATCGGACGCCCGCATAGATGGCAGTATCGTGGAAGGCATCACCCTGCCCCAAATCCCTCCCCCACCCAAGATCAGGATACCCACCCCGATGAACCTCCGGTTCGCTGATCCAGAAATGGTGCTCGGGCCGCTGTTCAACTTTGTCAGCAACATCATTTCGGCGTTGGTGGTCGCGGCGCTGGCAGTGCTGGTGGCCCTGCTGCTGCCTCAGCAAGTCAGCCGGGTCGGGCAAACGATGACCAAGGCCATTGCACCTAGTTTCGGGTATGGACTGCTGACGGCTTTCGCCGCCGGAGCAGCCATCATCTCACTAATAGTCACGATCTGCCTCTCACCCATCTCCATCCTGGCCGCGCTCGCCCTGCTGGCTGCCAGCCTGTACGGCTGGATCTGCTTCGGCGCGGTGATCGGAGAGCGGCTGCTCAAAGCCTTCAACGCTCAAGCGGTGGAGCCCGTTTGGTCCGCCGGACTGGGAACACTGATCATCTCCCTGGTCATCGCCTTGATCAATACAGCGATTGACGCAGGGCAAGGCTTCCTGTGCTGCCTAATACCGTTAGTTTGGATAACGGTTTTTGTCTTGGGGTGCGTCGGGCTGGGCGCCGTCGTGCTGACCCGCTTTGGCTCGCAACCCTACCCATCCACCACAGAAAACGCCCAAGAACCAGGGGCGGAGGTCGAAGAAAGCTAGACGTTCAGTAATCGCACACCGCCGAAAATCGGGGAGCATCGAGCTCCCCGATTTTTCTTTTCCCCGTCAGGTAAATTGGACATCTGACCAAGGAAAAAGTGGGACAGACGTTCAATCGGAAAACCCTCCAAATGACCAATGCGACTAAGGGGCTTTTGTCCTACAATGATAGCGTCACTAGAACGCCGCAGTGACTCTCTCAATAACCACCCAATCAAGCTGCGCTTTACGCAAGCCGTGAATTTGACAGCAAATCACTTCGGCCATATACTATTATTGTATACCACCTACAACAACCCGGCATACCACATCAATAATAGTACATGCCGGCGCCCCTTCTTATTCCATAAGATGAAAGGAGGTGATGACACCAATCATCACTACCTTGTCTACCATATTTTGGCATTGACCACACAAGATATCAAAAAGGGAGGAAGAAAATGAAAAACTGGCGTGTTCTGAGTGTCGCCACAATATTGATCATGGTGGGTAGCTTGATCGCCGCGTGCACTTGCGCTCCCAAGGCCGAGCAAGCCCCTCCCCTGATCATTGGCACCACCGATTCCGTCACCGACCTCGACCCGGCTCAGTCTTATGACTTTCACACCTGGGAGATCCATCACAACACGATGGACACTCTGCTGAACTATATCCCAGGGACGACCGAGTTGGAACCTGGCCTAGCTGAGGAATACGACGTCAGCGCAGATGGTCTGGAATACACCTTCAAGCTGCGCGAGGGGCTCAAGTTCCCCGATGGTACCGCCTTCAATGCCGATGCCGTCGTTTGGTCCATCAACCGCGTGATGCGACTTGAGGGCGACCCCAACTGGCTGGTGACCTCCTTCGTGGATCGCGTCGAAAAGGTGGACGAAAACACCGTCAAGTTCGTGCTACAGGATGCGGTCGGCTTCTTCCCACTGCTGGTCGCCACGCCACCCTACTCGCCGGTGAGTCCAGAGTGCTATCCAGAGAACGAGTTCGACGTGGATAGCACCTGCGGCGGCGTCGGCAGGTACATGATCAAGAGCTGGGAACGGGACGTGGAGATGGAGCTGTTGGCCAATCCCGACTACTATGGCGACCCGCCGGCCTACCCGCACGTCATTGTGCGCTACTTTGCCGACTCTACCGCCATGCGGCTGGCCCTTGAAGCTGGGGATATCGACGTCGCCTGGAAGACGATGACTCCATCCGACTATGACGATTTCCGCGACAATGCCGACTACAATTACTATGAGGGATCCGGCCCCTACATCCGCTACATCTGCTTCAACACCACCACCGCCCCCTTCGACAATCCCAAGGTCCGTGAGGCCATCTCGCTGGCCATCGACCGCGACGCCATCTCTGGCACCGTATACCAGGGCACACACCAGAACCTGTACAGCATGGTGCCAATGGGTATGGCGGGCCACACCGACGCCTTCCCCGACCGGGATCTGAACAAGGCCAAGACGCTCTTGGCCGAGGCCGGCTTTGACGAGAGCAACCCGCTGGTGATGGACTTTTGGTGGACGCCCGACCACTACGGCCCGACCGAGGGCGATGTGGCGGCGGTGATCAAGGAAGCGCTGGAAGAGACCGGCGTGATCCAGGTCACCCTACAATCCGCCGAATGGGCCACCTACACCGACTACTTTGGCCCCGGCACGATGCCCGTCTTCCTGCTAGGGTGGTACCCCGACTACCTGGACCCCGATAACTACACCTCCGCCTTTGCCGAGTGCGGCGCCTCGGATGACATAGGCATCTTTTACTGCAACGAGGACATGGACGAACTATTACTGGGTGCCCGCTACTCCACCGACTTGGCAGAGCGCGAGCAAATATACGCGCAGGTTCAGGATCTGTGGACCACCGAAGCACCAACCATCCCCTTCACCCAGGGGCTGCTGATCGTCGTGACCCAAAAGAACGTCAGCGGGGTCAAGCTGGACCCGACCCTGTTCCTGCACTACTTTACGCTGACTAAAGAGGAATAGAAACTTGGTAACTGGTAGATTGGGAAACTGGTGCACTGACCTCCGGCGAACCAATCTACCAGTTTACCAACTACCAAGCCATTAAAATGAGTTCACTACGAGCCTACATCATCACCCGAATCCTGCTCACCATCCCGATGGTGCTCATCCTGCTCATCCTGGTCTTTATCCTGCTGC
>CAZKDJ010000232.1:0-6166 GCA_964551295.1 uncultured Anaerolineales bacterium
GCCGAGATCCCCGATGCGGCCGAAGCGCTCGTCACCAAGGTCATCGAGGACAGTGGCCAGGTGGAGGTGATCGACGATCATCCCAAGATCGCGGAATTCGGCGTGGGGGCGCTGCTGAGATATTAGAGGCAGCCGGGGCAGCAAGCGTGAAAGGGGCCGCGACGCGGCGAAAGCTGCACGGCGGCTCCTCTTCTTTGCTACGAGAGCCTAAATCATGATGCGTCTAAGTGTGCTCATCACCGCTTTTCGCGAGGCGGCGACGGTTGGCCAGGCCATCGAGGCATTTCTGCCTCAACTGCCTCAGAGCGCCGAACTCTTGGTCGTGTGTCCCGACCCGGAGACGACCGCCGTAGTGGACGAGTACGCCGCTCGCTACCCGGCCGTGCGCCACGTGGCCGACGCCCAGCGGGGGAAACCGGCCGCCATCAACGTCGGCCTGGAGGCAGCGCGGGGCGACATGGTGGTGCTCAGCGATGGCGACGTGCGCGTGGCGGAGGATGCGCTAGCTCCGCTCCTGGCTCCCTTTGCCGATCCGCAGGTGGGGGCGGTGAGCGGGCGGCCCGTCAGCGCCAATCCGCGCGACACGCTGCTGGGCTATTGGTCGCACCTGCTGGTAGATAGCGCGCACCACATGCGGCTGGTATACGACGCGGCCGGTCGCTTTCTCCTCGGCTCCGGCTATCTCCTCGCCCTGCGCCGCTCGCTGCTCGAGCGCGTGCCCGAGGATGCGCTGGCGGAGGACGCTGCGATCTCCCATCACATCGCCCGCCAGGGCTATCGCATCCGCTACGCCCCTGGGGCGCGCGTCTTTGTCAGGTACCCTACTACCTACCGGGATTGGTTGCGGCAGAAGGTGCGTTCCGCCGGCGGTTACGCCCAGGACTGTGTGCGCAAATCGCCCTATCGTATGCGCTCCGCCTGGCTGGAGATTCTGCACGGGACGCGGCTGGCCCTGAGCTATCCCCGCAATCTGCGCGAGTTCCTGTGGACGCTGCTCCTGTTTCCCGCGCGGCTGCATCTGTGGCTGCTCGTGTTTGTCAACGTGCGCTTGCTGCGCCGCCCTTTGAGCGAGCTCTGGCAGCGTGTCGAAACGACAAAGTAAATTCTTGACGAATTGTGGGCCTGAGCATAGAATTGTATTATAGCGCGTAACCATACAAAGGAGGTAGTCATGAACAGTCTGAAAATCCCGTTGGCCCTTTCCGTTATAGTCATTGCCCTCATCGCCGCCTGCTGTTGCAGCGGCCTCGGCGGGCTGCTGGGCGGCGTCGAGTTCACCACTGGCGACTTTGCCGACGTGCCCAGCTACCCCGGCTCGACGCAGACCACCGACTCTGTCTCCGGCATGGAAGCGATGATGGCCGTCTTCAATCTCATACCCGGAGAGGCCAAGTGGAAGCACTATACGACGACCGACTCGGAGGACGACATCCTGGACTGGTATGCAGAGGAGCTGCCGTCTCAAGGGTGGGAGGAAGCCTCGTCAGAGGATATGGAGATTAGCTACGAGAACGGCGCGTTCTATGCCAAAACAGTTGGGGATACTGACGTGATGCTATTCTTCCTCGTTCTTCCCGACCCGGACGACTCTGACCTCAACCACATCCTCGTTGGGCGCATCGAACTGGATATACAGACAGAAGACTAGTTCGAAACGCCACTTGCCCTTGCGAAGGTTTGAAGCCAATTCTCTGGCCACGGTGGTTTGGTTCGGCGAAACTTCGTTCTGTTACAAGGGCGGCTCGCAACCTTCGCAAGGGTTGACGGACGAGAAGATAAAGCGTGAAGCGTGAGCCCTCAAATCACGTTTCACGCTTCACGTATCACGGGCGTCACGTGCGGCCGTATCAGTAGTGGATATTGACCAGCGTGCCTACCGAGGCCCAATTGTAGAGCCACTGTGCCTCGGGTGTGGGCAAGTTGACACAGCCGTGGCTCATCGGATGGCCAAAGTTCGAGTGCCAGTAGGTGCCGTGGATGCCGTATCCCCTGTAAAAGTACATCGTGTAGGGCACGTTGGTTAGGTAGTAGCCGGGGCCGGACATGGTGGTCGAGGCGTACTTGACATAGACGCGGAACTGGCCCGTGGGGGTGGGTGTGCGCGGCAGGCCGGTCGAAACGAGCGTGCTGCGCACCGCTGTACTGCCCTGATAAGCGGTCAGCCGCTGCGCGCTGAGATCAATGTCGATCCAGCGCCCGCTGGTCGGGGCGGATGGCGGGGAACTCGGAGATGGTGTGACGGGGCTTCCGCCTCCCGGGATGCGCAGTACCTGTCCCACGTAGATCAGCGACGGGTTGCTGATGGAGTTGAAATGCGCCAGCGACCACGCTGAGACGCCGTGCCGCAGGGCGATGGCCGTCAGCGTGTCGCCGCGCCGCACCACGTACGTGCTCCCCGACGCGGACGGCGTGGATGGCGGCGCGCTCGAGGAACCCGGAATCACCAGCCGCTGTCCCACGTAGATGCGCCCGGTGTTGACGATACCGTTGGCCGCGGCTAGCGCCTGATAGGTCGTGCCGTAGCGCAGGGCGATGCGGAACAGATTCTCCCCGCGCTGCACGATGTGCACGCCCCCTGAAGACGCGGGTGGCGAGGATGGGCTGCCGCTGCTCGAAATGATCAGCCGCTGCCCGACGTAGATGTGCCTGGTGTTGGTCAGGCCATTGGCCCGCGCTATCGCGTCGATCGTCACCCCGTAGCGCAGCGCGATACGGAACAGGTTCTCCCCCGGCTGCACCACGTGAATCGTGGTCTCGGCCGCCAAGACCGGCGTTGCCAGCACCAAGGCCAGCACGATCACCGTGCAGAGTACGAGTATCTTTTTCATGGCCCACCTCCCCAATCTCGTCGTCTCGAAATCTATTGCTCAATCGCTTCCATATTATGCCACAATTGCTCCATTTCTCCCATTACGGCACGGTTACGGTTGGGTGACATATTCTATAGACCTTCAGGTAATGTTTTTGACAAAACGGCCCGCCAGCAGGCGTGAAAAGCGACTCAAGTGTCAAAAACCTTATCTGAACACCTATAGTACCAAAGTCATCCTTGACCGGACAGTGGAAACGTGATAGAATGAAACCGACCGGTCGGTATGTTTTGGAGGCGGACATGGCTCGACAACAACGCGCGCAGGAAACTCGCGCCCGCATCCTGGAGGCGGGCGCGGCATGCTTTGCCCGGAACGGCTACGACGCCACCGGCGTGGCCGAGATCTGCCGGCGCGCGGACGTGACCAAGGGCGGCTTTTACCACCACTTTTCCAGCAAGCGGGCGCTCTTCCTGGCGCTCTTCGAGCAGTGGCTGACCATCCTGGACGGCCAACTGGCGGCCTTCCGCGCCGAAGCCGAAAACGTCCCGGACGGGCTCCGGGAGATGGCTGGGATGATCGGGCAGGTGTTTGAGGTCGCCAGCGGGCAATTGCCGATGTTCCTCGATTTTTGGAGCAAGGCGGCGCACGACGCCGATGGCTGGGAGGAGATCATCGCTCCCTACCGGCGCTACCAGGCCTTTTTCTCACAGATGATCCAGGAGGGCATCGACGAGGGCACCCTGCGCGCCGTCGATCCCGAGACGGCGGCGCAGGCGCTGGTCTCGCTGGCCGTCGGGCTGCTCCAGCAGGGGACGCTCGACCCCGACGGCGCCGACTGGGCCCAGGTGGCGAAACAGAGCATCGATATTTACTTGAAGGGTATAGCGAAACAAAATCTCAAAAAACCCGGCTTCTAAGTTCTCGGGACAAGATGGCTTCGTTAGGGCATCGGCCTTGTCGATACAGTAAAAGCCGGGTTTTCGCTAACACTACGGAGGTACAGTGTGAACGTATTACTGACCGGCGCGTTCGGAAATGTCGGAACCAGCGCCATAGAGGAACTGCTCAAGCAGGGTCATCGTGTGCGGTGCTTTGATCTCGAGACGAGGACCAACGCGAAGAAGGCCCGCAAGTACGGCGATCGGATCGAGGTGGTGTGGGGCGACCTGCGCAACCCCGGGGACGTCGCCGCGGCGGTGCGCGGCCAGGATGTGGTGGTGCACCTGGCGTTTATCATCCCCAAGCTCTCGGCTACCGGTGTCGAGTCGGAGGACCGCCCCGATTGGGCGCGGGAGATCAACGTGGGCGGCACCCGCAACGTCATCGCGGCGATGGAGGCCCTCCCCCACCCGCCGCGCCTCATCTTTTCCTCGTCTTACCACGTCTACGAGCAGACGCACGACCAGCCGCCGCCCAGGACGGTGTGCGATCCCGTCGATCCCATCGAGCACTATGCCTGCCACAAGGTCGCGTGCGAGCGGATGGTCCGAGACTCGAGGCTGGAGTGGGCCATCCTGCGCTTTGCCGCCGTGCTGCCGCTTTCGCTGCGGCTCGATCCGGGGATGTACGACGTGCCCCCCGACAACCGCATGGAGTACGTGCACACGCGCGATGTGGGGCTGGCGATCGCCAACGCGGTGAGCAGCGACGAGATATGGGGCCGGCTGTGGCTGATCGGCGGCGGACCGCGCTGCCAGTACACCTATCGCGAGATCCTGCAAAAGATACTGGGCGGCATGGGCATAGGCATGCTGCCGGAGGAGGCGTTTAGCACCGTTCCCTTCCCCACCAACTGGATCGATACCGCCGAGAGCCAGCGTGTGCTGCAATACCAGCAGCGGGATTTGGACAACTATGTCCGGGAGCTGGTCGGCCTGATGAGTGTCAAGCGGCACCTGATCCGCCTGTTCCGCCCCATCGGGCGCTATTTTTTACTGCGTCGGTCGCCATACCTGCGGGCGCGCAGGAACCCCGACTGGCAGGGCAGGGTGGCCGTCGTCACCGGGGCGTCCAGCGGCATCGGCGCGGCCATCGCCAAAAAGCTCTCGCGAGAGGGCCTGCGGGTCGTGCTGGTGGCGCGCAGCCGGGAGCGGCTGGAGCACGTGGCCAAGCAACTGCGCGCCCTCGGCGGCGAGGCGCTGGTCGTCACTGCCGATCTGACGCAGGAAGAGGAGCGGCTGCAGGTGTTCGAGCAGGTGCGCGCTGCCTACGGGTCGGTGGATGTATTGGTCAACAACGCCGGCTTTGGTTGGTACGGTTTTGGATCGGAGATGCCGTGGCCGCTGGCTTGGCAGATGCTGCAGGTCAACGTCGCTGCCGTCGTCCGTCTGACGCTGCTCTTTGTGCAGGATATGAAGGCGCGCGGCAAGGGCCACATCGTCAACGTGGGCTCCATCGTCAGCAGCCTGCCGGCCCAGGGGATCGCCTTGTACAGCGCGACCAAGTCCTTTGTCGAATCCTTCACCACCTCCCTCTACCGCGAACTGCGCGACACGGGCGTGCGCATCAGCCTGGTCAAGCCGGGGGCGGTGGCGACCGAGTTCTTCAAAAAGGCCTCGGCCCAGGTGGCCGCACTGCGTATGCCTGGCGGGGAGGTGAACATCAAGCCCGAGACGGTGGCCGAGCGGGTGTGGAAATTGCTCAAGCGACCCGCACGGGTGGGCCTACGTGCCGCGCTTGCTCAGCCTGGTAGCCTGGGTCGAGCCGGCCTTGGGTTGGCTGATCGATCAACTCGGGCCGCTGCTTTTGCGGCGGCAGAGAAAATTGGCGCCGGTGCGAGTGAACGCAGACCCTAAAGGTCTAAACCTTTAGGGATCTCACGTACCGGCCCGGTCGAGCGCCTCGCGCACGCACCGGGTGAGCGCGCCAAACTCGGGCGCCGCGAACGTCTCTCGCGTCCGAGGGCGGGGCAGGTCAATCATCACCTCTCCCACCACGACGGCTGGGCGCGCGCCCAGCACCAGCACGCGGTCGGCTAAAAAGATCGCCTCAGACACCGAGTGGGTGACCATCACCACCGTCTTGTGGTTGGCCTGCCAGATGCGCAGCAGTTCCTGCCACAGCGCCTCGCGCGTCAGGGCATCCAGTGCACCGAAGGGCTCGTCCAGCAGCAGGACTTGTGGATCGTGCACCAGCGCCCGGGCCAGCGCCACCCGCTGGGCCATTCCGCCGGAAAGCTGTGCCGGGTAGTATTCCTCGAAACCGGCCAGTCCAACCAGGTCGATCAGCGCCTGGGCCTGTCGGTGGGCGGCGTCTTTGTCAACTTTGTCCAATTCCAGCGGCAAAGCCACGTTATCCTGCACTGTGCGCCAGTCCATCAGCGTCGGCTCCTGGAAGACGACGCCCACGTCTCG
>CAZKDJ010000233.1:0-6046 GCA_964551295.1 uncultured Anaerolineales bacterium
GGCGGCTACGCCGCCCTCACACCCCCCATCTTCCCCTACTTATTGAGAAGATACCGCGATTCCATTTTGGGTCAGACCAATCGAGACGACCCCCAGGGCAATCGCTTTTATCCAGACCTCCGAGGTTTAGGTTGCGTATTTGTCTCGAAAACGTGTTTCGTATTGCCAGAGAGCCTTCGGAAAGGGCGCTATTTTGTAAACCTCGGAGGTCTACACGCTCATAATTTATAAACGCGATTGCCCTGAGACGGCCCCGCCGCTAACGCGAGCGCAGTTCGCGCACGAGCGGCAGGGCCGTTTTCGCGCCGCTTGCACAAAAGTCCAATCGGCAGATAATTAATCCCATGATACGAATAACCTACAATGACATTGCTTGGTACGAATTCGAGGAACTGGAGGGAAGTGGCGTGGTCCACGCCTTCCTCACTCGCCTTGGCGGGGTGAGCGCCCCACCCTTCGACACGCTCAACCTGGGCCACACGGTGGGGGACGATCCGGCAGCGGTGGAGAAAAACCACGCACTCGCCCTCGCTGCGCTGGGAGTCAGGCGCGAACAGGTCGTCAGCCCTTACCAGGTCCACGGCACTCACGTACGTCCCGTGAGCCGGATTCACGGCGGCAGCGTACAATATGCCACCGACGGCCTGCTCACCGTCACGCCCGATACTCCACTCCTGCTGCGCTTTGCCGACTGCGTCCCCATTTTACTCTTTGATGCCCGGCATCGGGCAGTCGGGATGATCCACTCCGGATGGAAAGGTTCAGCGGGCAACATCGCAGCGGCTGCAGTGGAGGCGTTCGCCCGTTACGCGGAAAGCCAACCGGAGGATCTGTGGGCCGGCATCGGCCCGGCCATCGGCCCGTGCTGCTACGAAGTGAGCCCGGAGATCGTGCAAGCCATCTCCCAGATCAAGCCGCCGGGAGCAGAGGTATTGGAGCAGCGAGACGGTAAACCATACTTGGACCTGCCTGGCCTGGTGCGGGCGCAATTGGCCGCCAAGGGCGTCGAACAGATCGTGATGTCCGGCATCTGTACTGCCTGTCACACAGAGGAGTGGTTCTCTCACAGAGCGGAAAACGGGCGCACCGGGCGGTTCGGTGCGCTGGCGATGCTGGTCTAACCACGTCACCCTCTCCCTGCCAGTAGCGCGGCGACGATAAAGCTGGTCTCTTCCACACGAGAGCGAGATACCCTCATCCAAATCCTGGCCGCACGCGCCCCCGATTCCACCGGTTGACACCCCGCCGGATTTAGGCCATAATATCGGCTGCGCTGTGCGCAGCTAGGCAATTCTGGCTGCGCCAGAATTGCACCCACCGCAACGAAGAGTTTAGCAGAGAGCTTGCGCCCCACGAGGAGAAAAGACTATGCAAATCGCCGCCCGCATCTCACAGTTCCAGGAGTCCATCATCCGTATGATGACCCGGCTGGCCATGGAGCACGAAGCCATCAATCTCAGCCAGGGGTTCCCCGATTTCGACACCCCCGAGCTGGTCAAGGAGGCCGCCGCCAGAGCCATCGCCGACGGCAAAAATCAGTACAGCCCCACCTGGGGCATCGCGCCCCTGCGTGAGCGGCTGGCCGAGCTTTACACCAACTATCTGGGCTGGGACGTGAACCCCGCCGAGCACGTCACCGTTACCTGCGGCGTGACGGAGGCGGTCAACGCGGCTATGCTGGCGACGCTCAACCCAGGCGACGAGATCATCATCATCGAACCAGCGCACGAGAACTATATCCCATCCGCCATCTTTGCCGGAGCCAAGGCGGTGGCCGTGCCACTGGAGGAGCCCGGCTACCGGTTGAACGCCGACCGGCTGGCGGCGGCGGTCACGCCCCGCACCCGGGCGCTGCTGCTGAACACGCCCCACAATCCCACCGGGCGCGTCTTTGACGAGGAAGAGATCGCCGGGGTGATTGACGTGGCGACCAAGAACGACCTGGTGCTGATCACCGACGAGATCTATGACCGCATCCTGTACGACGGGCGGCAACACGCCTACCCGGGCAGCCTAGAACCGCTCAAGGAGCGCACGATCACCGTCGGCGGTCTGAGCAAGACGTTCGCCATCACCGGCTGGCGGCTGGGCTACGTGGTCGCGCCCGCGCATCTATCGGCGGCGGTGCGGCCCGTGCACGACTTTCTCACCGTCTGCGCCCCCCACCCCCTGCAGGCCGCGGCGGTCACCGCGCTCCACCTGCCGCAGAGCTACTACGACCAGATGACGGCCGACTATCACCAGCGGCGCGAAGTGATGATGTCCATCCTGGACGCGTTCGGCTTTTCCGCAGCGACGCCCGAGGGCGCCTACTACGTGCTGGCCGATTACAGCCAGGTGCAGGCTCCCCAGGCCGGGTGGGACTCGATGAAGTTTGCCGTGTGGATGGTGGAAGAGATCGGCGTGGCCGTGGTGCCCGGCATCGTCTTTTACTCGCTGGAGGGATATGGCGACCACAGCGTGCGCTTTGCCTTCGCCAAAAAGACTGCCACCCTGGAAGCCGCCGGAGAGCGGATGCGCAAGATGTTGTAGAGGTATCTTCTCAACCCGCCCCCAGATTGTTGAGATATACTTGTAGAGTACACAATCGATGGCAAACAAGCTGAGTCAGGCTGTCAGGCTCATCGAAGCAGGCAAAGAGGCACAGGCCCGCCGTCTCTTGGCGGATGCTTTGAAAAGTAATCCCACGAACGACGAAGCGTGGGTGATGATGGCGGCCGTCGCCAAGACGGCCGCCCTGCGTGAGAAATGTCTGCGGGAGGCGTTAAAGCTAAACCCTCGAAATCGGACAGCCAAGCGAGCGTTGTCAAGCCTGCAAGAAAACCAACGTTCCGCACCCACCAGTAATGCACGCCCCACGAGCACACCGATACCCACGACGAGAGCCGTGTCCAACATTTTGAAAGGAACAGCCTACGCAGCAGGCGTCGTCATCGTCACTGATGCCATCCTGGGGATCGCTCTGTTTCTTCAGCGGGACCAACTAACCGGACAGCTTGACTGGAAAGAGTTCATTTCGTAAGAGGGTCGCTTCTCCGTCCTGCTGCCCCGCACCCCTAGGCAGACGAAGGAGACCGTAAAAAGCCCCATCGGCGAAGTCGACGAACACGCGTTCACCACGATTCACGCAAGCATCACGTACATCGTGAGCTACAGCGATTACCCGCAGAACGTGTTAACAAACGACCCACGGGCAGCACTCGACGCCTTTAGAAATAGCGTTATTACCAGCACCGACGGAAAGCTATTGAGCGAACGCTCGATCTCTCTAAACGGATACCGAGGGCGAGAACTCGAGATCGAAATAGCCGATGATTCAGACACGGCCATCGCACGGCTCCGCATCTACCTGGTGGGAAACAGGCTGTACTATATCTACACGCTGGCCCCAGAAGACCGCGCGTCGTCACCTAGCGTAGAAAAGTTCCTGAATTCGTTCAAGCTCGTGCGGTAGACTGCCTTCATCAATCCTCAAACAGCGGCTGTCTCCTGCGATAGGCCGTGCCGTGGCACAACGCGACCAGCGTGCCATCCTCCTGGGCGACGGCCAGGCGATAGAGGCCGGTACGCCCGCCCAGGTGCTCCTCCGTCGCCTCGGCAGTGAGGCGCGTGCCGACCTCCACGGCGGCCAGGAAGCTGACGTCCACGTGGAGCGCGACGGCGACCTGGCCGTAAGAGTTACAGGCAGCGGCAAAGGCCGCGTCGGCCAGCGCAAAGATGACGCCGCCGTGCGGCAGGCCGTGAAAGTTCAGCATGTGCTCCTCGACGGTCAACGCCATCTTGCTGTACCCCTCGCGCAGCTCCAGCAGCTCGATGCCCAGGAAACGAGCGAAGGGATCTTGGCTTATATGTTGAGCAATTTTCTCCAGACTCACGAGCTCATCCCAGGCAAGATCCTCTACACGCGCTGCGCCTCGATGACAGAGATGATGGAGCGAGTGGGTACAACCCGCGTCACCGCAAAACCGGATGCCTCCAAAAGCTCCCGATGCTCCGAGAGCGTGCGCTCCCGGCCATTGTGCACGATCAACATGTTGACGTCGAGGTTCAGCTTGATGCGCCGCAGTGGGTCGCCATCCGCGATGACCATCTCGGCCAACAGCAGCTTTGCCTCTGGCTCCATAGTTCGGTGGACATTCTTGTACAGGCGAACCACCCGATCATCGGGCCAGTTGTGGACGACGTCTTTGAGGATGTACGCATCCACTCCGTCTGGTACCGCCTCAAAAAAGTCGCCGACCCGCAGATCGACCCGATCGCCCAGCGAATCCTGACGCCACTGCTCCCTGACCTCCTCGGTGAGCACCGCAGATGTATCGAAGAGAACGCCGTGTAGCGAAGGATGGTGGCGCAGAATCTCGCGCAAGAGATTCCCCCGGCCTCCGCCCAGATCGGCCAGACGGCGATAGGCGGAGAAATTGTAATCCTCGGCCACCGCCTGATCTGGAAACGCGCTCACAGAAACCATGGCCCGGTTGAACACCTCGGCGAACTCGGGATGCGTCGCGTGATAGTCAAAAGTACGCGCACCGTGCGTATACGTCCAGGCATTTTCGCCCGTCTTGACCGTGTGGAGCAGGTTGCCCCAGGCGGCATAGGCCTCCTCACCGGAAAGAATGACGATGTCGCGTTGGGATTTTGGATGATCCTCGACCAGGAACTCTGAGACACGCGTCAGCGTGTATCGACCGGCGCCATCCCGCCCGAAAATTCCCAACTCGTGCAGGTAACGCATGATGCGCGACAAGGGATCGGCCTGCACGTCCAGTTCGCGGGCCAGGTGCTCAACGTCCTGGGGCCCATCGACCAGGTGATCCGCCACCTTGAGCTTTGCCGCCACGTACAAACACTGGGCCTGCTCGTATGCGCTCGATACGTCAATCAGGCGCAGATCCGGCGGCGTCCGTGCCTCGACGAACTTGAGCAACTTGTTCGACATCCAAGTGCCAATTCTAAATCCAATCCAAGGTCCCATCTTCATTGCATCGACTCAATCTCCACATGCTCGACAAGAGCCGCTACCGGGACAGTCGGCTAAGCCACCGCGCACACCAGCCGCAGCAGCGAGCCGATCCTGAGAGCGAGTAGACGAGAGATAGACACGTCTACTCGCTCACTTGCCACTCGCTCGCCTTACTCCAAATCCCGCCGGTCGACCACGCGCTTGGCCTTACCCATACTGCGCTGGATCGATCCGGGCTCGACGACCTTGACGACCGTCGAGACGTACAGCGTCTCCTGCATGGCCTTCTTGACCCGGGCCGTCATCTCCTCGAGTGCCTCCCCGTCGTGGGCATAGAAATCGGGCGATGCCTCGACCCACACCTCCAGCGTGTCCAGCTTGTCCTTCGCCCGATCGACATAGATCACGTACTGCGGCTCCAGTTCCTCGAACTCGAGCAGCACGTGCTCGACCTGGGAGGGAAAGACGTTGACGCCACGGATGATGAGCATATCGTCGGTACGCCCCAGCACTTTTTCCATGCGCACCATCGTGCGCCCGCAAGCGCATTTTTCCTTGCGCAGGATCGTGCGGTCGCGCGTGCGATAGCGCACCAGGGGCAGCCCTTCCTTGGTCAGCGTGGTAAACACCAGCTCACCCAACTGGTCGTAGCCCAGCGGGTCGCCGTTCTCGGGATCGATGATCTCGGGATAGAAGTGATCCTCGGCGATGTGCAGGCCACAGTGGTAGGGGCACTCGACCGAGACGCCGGGGCCGATGATCTCCGCCAGGCCGTAGATGTCGTAGGCATCCAGCCCCATGCGCTCCTCGATGTCCTCGCGCATGAGCTCCGTCCACGGCTCCGCGCCAAAGAAGCCGACGCGCACGCTGGCCGTTTCCCGCAGGTCGACGCCCATCTGCTTGGCCGTCTCGGCCAGCACCAGCGCGTAAGAAGGCGTGCAGGTGAGGACGGTCGAGCCAAAGTCCTGCATGATCTCGATCTGCCGCTTGGTCATTCCGCCGGAGACGGGAATCACCGTCGCGCCGACGTGCTCCGCGCCGATGTGAAACCCCAGGCCGCCGGTGAACAGACCATAGCCATAG
>CAZKDJ010000234.1:0-6044 GCA_964551295.1 uncultured Anaerolineales bacterium
CCTACGGCTCGCGGGGGCAGCAGCGCACGGCAGTGCTGTCGCTCAAGCTGGCGGAACTGGCGTGGATGAAGGAGCAGACGCGAGAGTCACCCGTGCTCTTGCTCGACGAGGTATTGGCCGAGCTGGACGCCACCCGGCGGCACTATCTTCTCTCGCAGGTGGACGGCGTCGAGCAGGCGCTGCTCACCGCCACCGACCTCGACATGTTCAGCGCCGAGTTCCGGGAGCAAGCGGCGCTGTGGGAGGTAGAGAGAGGCATCGTCAAGACAGGGTCAATTGACAAAGATTGATAAATGCTACTAGAACAGCTCACACCTTCCGCGCGTACGCGGTGAACAGGTCCCCCAGGTCGATCGGAACCGCCACACCGCGCAATCTCAGCTTTGTGACCAACCACTCGGCCGGCCGCCCCACGACGGGCACCAGCGCGCCCACGCGGTTCGTCAGGTAGCCCAGCCGCAGGTACCGTCCCTGCGGTCTATCGCTGATCAGCTCAAAGCCGCACTTTTCCAGCATCGCCCGCAGCGTGCGCCGCGAGAAATAGTAGATGTGCATCTCCATCAACCACGGCCAGCGGGCGCCCATCAGCCGCGCAAAGAGACTGTCGATATCGATCGTGTGCACCACCACCAACCCCCCCGGTTTCCCTTTGGCAGGCTCAGGACTGCGGAGCAAGCGATGCGCTTGCTCGAGCGCCCTGCGGGGATCGGTCAGATGCTCGATCACGTCCCACATGGTCACGACGTCGAAATGGGCTTCCGGCAAATCGGCCGTGTCCAGCGTCCCCTGCGCCACGTGAAGCCCGCGCGCCTGCGCCTGCTCCACCGCCCAGCGCGAGGGTTCTACCCCCCACGCATCCCAGCCGTGGCTGGCCGCGATCTCGACGAACACACCCGCATAGCACCCCACGTCCAACAGCGGACGGCCATCCGGCGGCCCCGCAATCCGCTCCAGTGGCTTCAGATGATGCTCGAAGGTCAGCACCCGCCCCTCGCGCTCCTCTAAATAGAGCGGATCCTCGACCGATTCGTAGGTATCGACGATATCGTGCTGGTTCAACCGGGGATTGGTATAGACCAGGCCGCACTCCTGGCACTGGACGATCGTGTGATGCCGACCATAGCCGCTGTGGGTGCAGGCATAGGCCCCCCACTCCCCCTCGGCATGTTCGCCAATCGTGCAGGGGTAACGCACAAGGGCAGCGTCCGCACCGCACAGGTTACAGCGTACGTACTCCATCACAAGGACCTGCGCGTCCATCGCGTCGGCGCCAGTCGAAAAACCGCCAACAGCGCTTTAGAGATCTCGCCCTTGGAAACCTTTGAAGCGCCCAGACGACGGTCCTCGAAAAAGATGGGCACCTCCCCGACCTTCCAGCCACGCTGCTCGACGTTGTACAGCATTTCGAACAGGAAAGAGTACCCACTGGACTTGATACCGTCCAAATTCAAGCTCTCCAGCACCTCGCGGCGATAGCAGCGAAAGCCCGCCGTCGTATCGTGGGCGTGCAGCCCCAGCACCAGGCGCGTGATCGTGTTGGCCCCCCAACTGAACACCTTGCGCACCAGGCCGTGATTCGACCCGCCGCCGCGCACGTAGCGCGAGCCGATGACCAAGTCGTACCCCTGCCCGGCCTTGGTCAGCATGTCGGGAATGTAGCGCGGGCTGTGGGAGAAATCGGCGTCCATCGAGCATACCAGATCGGCTCCGTCGGTCAGCGCGTGCTTGAACCCGGCGATGTAGGCCGTGCCCAGCCCCAGCTTTCCGGCGCGGTGAATGACGCTCACCCGCCCCTCGTTCTCCTCCGCCAGCCGGTCGGCGATGTCGCCGGTGCCGTCGGGGGAGTTGTCGTCCACGATAATCACGTGCACATCCACCGGCAGGGCGAGCAACTGCCCGACCAGCGCCTCGATGTTTTCCCTCTCGTTGTAAGTCGGCACGATTGTGGATACTTGCAAGACAACCTCCAAGCGTGATTCGTGATCCGTGACCTTTTCACGCATCACGGATCACGCGTCATATCGGCAGCGCGCTCTCATTGATCAACAATGCCAGCGTCGCCAGCCAGAAGAAGCTGAACGTCAGTATGCGCCGTGAGCGACGCAGCGCCCCATAGAGCAGCGTCGCCGCGACCAATCCTGCTCCCAGCCGCACCATCGCCAGCGGCTCCCTCCAGGTCGAATTGGGCAGGAAGGGCAGCACCGCCGCCTGGAGCAGCAGGATGGTCACCCAGGGGTGCCGCCGCCCGCGCCACAGATCGCGCACCGAGACGATCAAAGCCCAGATCGTCGGCAGCACGAACAGCGGCCCCAGAATAACCAGCAGAACCCCAAACACGCGCCAATCTACCCGGGCCACGCTCAACAGCCCCCAAAAGGGAATCACCTCGAAGGACGTCGCCATCGCCCCGCCGGCCCCAACGCCCGGCGCGCCCAGCCAGGCCCACAGCACTCCCTGCCACGCGACGAAGGACACGCCCGCGACAAGCCCCAGCTTGACGGCCTCCCACCAGCGCCGCTGCAACGCCAAATAGAACAGCAGCCCAGCCACGGCGATTAGAGCCGTTTCCTTCGTCAAGGCCGCCAGCGCAAAGAGACCCAATCTCCAATCTCCAGTCTCAAATCCCCGACGCCCGCGTGCACCTTGCCTCTTGTTTCTTGCCTCCTGCTTCATCCAAGCCCACAGCCCCGCCTGCACCAGCCCATAGGCCAGCGGCTCGGTCAGGTCGAGGCGTAGTCCGGCCACCAGACCACCGTAAAGCCCGTAGGCCAACGCGTACCAGCGGCTCACGCGGTGCGCTTCCAGCAGCCGTTCGGTAAAGTACGTCCCGCCGGCCAAGGCCGCCACGTTGATCGCAATCAATGCCCACGGGATCAGCGCCCGCTGTCCCAACGCCAGCGCCCACGCCAATATTGGATAGAGAATGCGCTGGTAGCGGTAGGACGGCACGTCACACCGCGGACAGCCGCCGGACGGATCGCAGGCGATATAGTAGGCGAACTGACCATCGTAGCCCCAGGAACCCTCGGGATCGTTCTGGCTGTACCGCGCCCCGGCCAACACGAACATCATCGGGTCGCCGCCGTAGCGCGCCAGCGTCAGGCCGACGTAGGCCAGCGCCAGTACCAGGACGACCGTCCAAGGGCGCAGCCACCGCTTCACTCGTGCGCCTCCCTCTTGCGTGTCAGCAACAGTCCGACAACGATCACGACCAACGCCGTAATGGTGAGCGCCCCACCCACCAGCACTGAAATCGGGCGGTAGATCATCCTCACCACATGCTCGCCAGCCTCCAACCAAACGGCGCGGAAGCCATAGTTGGCCCGCAGTAGTTCGACTCGCTCGCCGTCCACCGTCGCCCGCCAGCCCGGATACCAGGTATCGGCCAGCACCAGGTAGCCCGGTGCGTCCAGAGCGGCACGTATTGTAACCCGGTTGGGGCCATCGTGCAAGGTGAGAGAGTGGAGAGTGGAGAGTGGAGATTGGAGATCGACGGATGAGGTCTCCAGTAACACCACGGCGGTGGGCTCGAAATTGGGATCGGCGAGCGCAGTCAGCATCTCGTCGGGAGAGACCCGGCGGGCAGCGGACGCGATCCAGGCGCGGCCCGGCGCATCGGGCAGGCGATACAACATGGCATCATCGGTCGTGTAAACCGGCTCCGCCCCTGGCCAAGGCCGGTCGCTCATCACGTGGGTCGCACCCATCACGCGCAGCAGGGATGGCGCGCCCGTCGCAGCCCGCAAAAAGTCCACGTAGCGCCCCATCAACAAAGGATCGAAATTGTTGACGGAGGACACGCCATCCAGAATCCCTGTGTTGGGAAGCAAAGATTCGCGCATGCCCCGCCCGTAATCCGGCTCGTGCGGGCCAAAGTCACTAAAGCGCAGGTAACCGAACTTGACTCGATTCTCAGCGTCGTACTCGCGGTTGCGATGGGTCGGGTCGGTGGGCCAGTAGACGCGCGCCGCACCATCCTGCACCAGGAAAACGGCCACGTTTGTAGAACCCAGATACAACGACCGGTCCACTGTCGGCACCAACGGCCAGCCAAAGAGCAACAGGTCAAGGAGTATGAAGGCGATCACCGCCGCCCGCCACCACGGTTTCTCTCGCCAGGCAAGGATCAATAGCCCCACGCCGATCAATGTCACGCCCAACCGCAACGTCGCCGCACTGAACGTCACAATTCGCTCGTTTGGAATCAAGCGCGGAGCGGCCAGCCCGGCGATCAGCAGCGCCCCTCCGAACACAACCCCCAGCGCGCCTCGCCTGTGCCTGAACCGGCCCGCCGGCCAGCGCTGCGCCGCCAAGCTCGCCAAGGCTGCCAACGCGATCGTCACGACCGCCAACCAGCGCGCCGGAGCCTGGAACAGATCAAAGGTCGGCACGTGCCGAAATAGAAACGGAAAGATAGGGGTATTCTGGCCCAGTGCCAAAACCAGAGCTATAATCGCACTGAGCGCCCAAAAGTCGACCAAGCCGGATTTACCGGCTCCTTGCTCCCCCGCCCCTTTACGTCTGAAAACGACTCGGGACACTAACCCCACCGCCAGGAGCAACGGCAGCAGGCCCACGTACCCCGCATCCTCCCAGTAGGTGCCATAGCCCCAATAGGTGCCCCAACCGGGATTGCCAAAGAAATCGGGAGCGACAAAGGTAATCAACCGCCAGGGCCACAACGAGTTTGTCATCGCAAAGTCATAGTCCATCCCGCTTGCGCGCTGAGATTGGCGCATCAGCTCGGCGGTAGGCAGGAGCTGGACAGCCGCGAGCGCGACGCCAAGCGCGAGCGAAAGTGCAAAGGGAGACAGGAGCCGAAAAACGTGAAACGTGAAACGTGAAACGTGATGCGTGATGCGTGATGCGTGATTTCTTGCCTCGTGCCCTTTGCTTCCTGCATCTTGCCCTCTGCCTCTTACTTCTTGCCTCTTACCCCTTGCCTCCTGCACCGCCCGAAACAATACATACGCCGCCAGCAGCACGCCACCGTAGAACGCCGTCTGCGCGTGACCTGCCAGGAGGCCCAGACCGAGTGCCAACCCCAGCCACAGGGCATCACTGAACCGCCTGCGGCGCACCAGCATCTCGCCGCGCCACAGCCACACGGCGATCCAGGGGAAGGTGAAGGCCATGCTGGGGAACAGCGCTACCCGCGCTACCAGGAAACCGCTGCCCTCCAGCGCCAGCGCACCGAGCAGCGCGGCAAAGCGCCCCAACCCCACCGCCCGGCCCCAAGCGTACATGCCCCACCCAGCGAGCACCAGGTGGAGCGCCGTGGTCCAGATCAGCGCCACCTCGGCCGGCAACAAGAGATAAAGTGCATTCAGCGGATAAAAGGCTGCCGTCTGGTAGTTGGCCGCCAGCGGCGCGCCACAACCCACCAGTGGATTCCACAGTGGCAGGTGACCGCTACGCCACATCTCGGCCGCCATCCGTTGCCAGGGGACGAATTGGAGCAGGGGCGTGCCCCAAAAGAACGCCTGACCGGCAAAGAGCGGACGCCAGAGCAGGAGCAAAGAGAAAAGGATGAATGAAAAATGAACAATGAGCAATGACCAACGCTTGCTTCTTGCCTCTTGCATCCTGTCTCTTGCTTCTTGCATCTTGCTTCCCTATCGCACGACCTCGAATATCGCGTAACCGCTCGCCTGGTAAACCTCGCGCAGATAAGCCGGCGCCTGCGGATCGAAACCTCCCACCCGCCGCTCCGCCGGCCCCCAAAAGACATAGTCGATGCCGTATTCCTGCAATAGATCTTGTCGCCAGGCGTCATCCGTTGCTGTATCGAAAAAGCGCCTCGTCAGCGCCATCTTCTCGGCAAAATGAACAGTCTCTGGCCCGTGGCCCACGAAAACGCGCGCCCACACCCGCGCCGGGAGATAGTTGCCCGTCTCGTAGGACGATAGCACCACGTCGTCGGGCTCGGTCCGCTCACCCAACCAATCCAACGCCGCGACCTCGGCCACGTCCCGGTATACGGGTGCCGGACGCCGCCGCAATACCAGCGCATTCCCCGCCACCAGCAACACATTGGTGAGCGA
>CAZKDJ010000235.1:0-6001 GCA_964551295.1 uncultured Anaerolineales bacterium
GGCCGCTACGTGGACCCCAAGCACCACGAGCAGGACCGGCGCTGGCTGCCCCTGCGGGTCGATCTCTCGCCCTTCAGCGGGAAGCTGGTGCGCGATATGCCTGCTTCGCGCGGAGGGGTACGTCAGGAGAACAGGACGCAGATTAAGCCGGAAATCCGGGCTGATTTTCGCAGATAACGCCGCTCTGCTTACCAAAGATCAGCGTCCGCTCCATAGGAGCGCCATCTGCGTCCAAATTCCTTCGGCACAGAATTGATCGGTGATGGTTGGACAATTGAACTGGCTGTGATAGAATAACACGCACAGTCGCCAACAAGAGAGGCCGGGGGCGGCGGGATAGTGTGGAGGGATAATCAAATTATCGGAGGTGAAAGATGGCCAAGACAAACATACAGGTACGGGATTTTACCACGCTGGCCGAACCATCGGACTCGGTAGTACTGGTACGCTTTCAAGATATAGATGGCAGCGTTCACGTGTATCGCGATGGTACAGTGGTGTTATCCTCGCCTCTCGGGACCACTGTAACCCGTCTGCAGCAGCCAGGGGATCGCTTGTGGCGGCGGGAGACCTTTTTGAACATGCTGGTCCAGATGGGGGTCTCTGACCAGGAACTGGTGGAAGCAGGCTTAATGACCGAGGCGCGGGAAGAAGCGCTCTCACGGCTGGGGTTTCGGGCCGCAGTGAAACAGACAGCGGCAGAATCAGTGGCGCATTTCCGAGACTGGTGCGCCCGCCACGACCTGGACTATGAGGCCATGAGTGAGGAACAAATAGACGAATGGTTGACGGCCCGGCTCGCAGAGGTGCGGGGTTCCCCGTGATCAAATCAGTCAACGACACCAATGTCTGGATCGCCGGGATCAACTGGGACCGAGGAGCCGGGTATCGGATTCGGCTGCACTGGGAAACGGGGCGGTTCCAGCACTTTATCTCGGCCGAGATTCTATACGAGATCATCCGTATCCTGCGGCAGGTGTTCGAATATTCTGACGAAATGCTATACGATTGGTACTGGTTGCTGTTGACCGGCTCAGTGTTTGTGATACCCCGTGCGATCATCAACGTCATCCGCGAGGATCCAGATGATAACAAGTTCCTGGCTTGCGCCGTCGAGGGAAATGTGGATTACATTGTGTCCGAGGATAATGATTTCAAACGGCTCGGAGCGTACGATTCTATTGTCGTGCTGGGAAAACAAGAATTTCTGCGCGTGTTGGAGATGGTAGATGAGGGAGGATAGACAACAGTTACTGTATTTTCCGTCGTGCGCAGCCTGCTGGCGGGGACGTGTTTCTACCTGGCGTGGAAACTGGTGCGCGAGATGCCTGCCTCGCGGGGTTATCAAGAGGAAAATGGGACGCAGATGTCGCTCCGGCGGAGCGCTCGCAGATGCACGCAGGTAATGTTACTCGGCTTACAACAAATCAGCATAGATCAGCGTTCATCTGCGTCCAGGCTCTTACCAGGACAGGGTTTGATTGGCGGTGCCTGGACAACTGAATTGGATGTGATAGAATTACAGTGCAGTGGAGGGGCATAGTGGGCTTCTGAGAGTCCGTCTACGAAGAGAGACGTTTTCGTAACCAGGTGGTTTTATGGAGGATGCTTCAATGGTAGTTCACCAGTTCACAGTTGTCATAGAGCCGGATGAGGATGCTTTTCACGCCTATGTTCCGGCGCTGCCCGGCTGTCATTCCTTTGGAAGCACCGTGGAGGAGGCGCGGAGGAATATAGCAGAAGCGATAGCGTTGCACGTTGAAAGCATGCAGGAGGATGAGGAGCCTATTCCCTGTGAACGGGAACCCCTGTTCATCACTCGCCTTTCGGTGCCAGTGTCAGCATGAGCCCAAGATTGCCACGGGTTGGCTGCCGTGAACTGGTCCAGGCCTTGAAACGGGCGGGCTTTGAGGAACAACGCCAACGCGGCAGCCACCTGCACATGCGTCGGCAGAGCGATGGAAGACGTGTTACCGTGCCTGTTCACAAAGGGCGCACAGTCCCTGCTGGCACTCTGCGAGCCATTCTGCGTGATGCAGAGATCAGCGTTGACGAGTTCAACGGTCTACTGAAGAAGCGCCGGGGATCAGGAAGACACAGCGTTGATCACATCGAGTAGATTCACCTCCCTCATCCTCGTGCTGATGTTGCTTTCTGCCTGCACCGTCGGCGGCGTGGACGTGGAGCAGGAGCAGGCCTCCGGCCTGGCCGGCGAACTGCTGGACGGCCATACCTTGGGGCAAACGTTCACGCTGCAGTATGACGGCCTCTACCGCGTCGACCTCTACACCGCCACCTACGCCCGGGAAAACACTCACCCGGTCATCTTCCGCATCAGCCCTGTCCCTGCTGGCGGGGGAGGAGCCTGCCCTGAGCTTGTTGAAGGGGTTGGGGAGGGGGCAATGCCGCGCCTGTGCTTGAGCCGGTGACTTTGCCCACGTTGGGTTGACATCGGTGGGCTTTGAACTTACAATGTATTTGATGGGATAGAATTGCAGCGCAAGCCTGTGTAGTCGAGGAGGATGATGATGCAACAAGCACCTACCGTGCAACCTTTTATGGATCTATATACATCGCTGCCGGTGGCGCAAAGACGACGCCTGGAAGCGCAAGCCCAGGCGTATATCCAAGCCTTGGATCAGGCCATTGCTCAAGTTCTGGCTCCAACCATCGGTAGAGCGGACGATCAATTCCTGGTCACCGACGAGATTATCCCTCTCTACGGCGTGGGGCCAACGCCTGAGGCGGCTATGGCAGACTACCGCTCTGTGGTGGTTGAATATTACGAAAGCCTGATAGAGGATGCCGCACGATTAGGGCGCGTGCTGCGCAACCAACTCGAAGTGCTGCAGGGGGTGCTGGTGGTGTGATAGAATTGAGCCAGGTTTCAAGGAGGAAACACGTGTCTACCGCTCTCAAGGCAAGCCCAGAAGAAATGGCCGTGTATCGGGCCACTGCACGACGCCGGCAGGAGCGAGAGCAGCAGGAATTGGCGAGGCTACAGGAGCAGGCCTGGCAGGCAGCACGGCGTGCCGCGAAATTGCTGAAGGAGCGGTTTGGCGCCACGCGGGTGGTGGTATTCGGCTCGCTGGTGCATAAGGACTGCTTCACCCGCTGGTCCGATGTCGACGTCGCCGCCTGGGGGATTCGCCCCGAGGATACCTTCCGAGCCATCGGCGCAGTAATGGATATAGACGCAGAGCCCGAGGTCAATCTAGTGGACGTGGGGGCCTGTCGTCCTTCGCTATTGGCCACTATTGAGCGAGAAGGGGTGGAATTGTGATCGAACGCTACGCGTTGGTGGCGGGACGCATCCGCCAGGAGTTGACCGAACTGGAGCAGGTTGTGGCGCGGGCAGAACGAGCCGTGGCTGCTGCCCGGCGGCGTTCTGAGAATCAGGTCGACCTCCTGGCCTTTGCCGATTTCTTGGAGCAATTGGCCCAGGAAGATTGACGACGGCATAGAAACGTGCAATGGTAACCAGCGACGAGTGTTGTTGGCGTACCCCCAATTCCGTATAACCTGTCGCCCGGCGCTTCTTGTTTCCTCCCATTGACTTCCTCTATGATGATGCGCAAACGTCTGATTGTGTTCGCCGTCGCCCTGGCTGTGGGGCTGGCGGCCTGGCTGGCGAAAGAGGAGGGACGCACGATTCTTCTCTTTACGCTCGTCACCGCCGCCACGTTCATCCTGTGGGGACTGGGGCTCGTGCGTGCGTGGCGCGCCGTGCGCCGCCGGCGTTACCTGCACCTGATCACCCTGGCGAGCCTCGTGGTCGCGCTGGGCGTCTATCTCTGGTTCTCGCTCTGGGCGCTGCGCCCCGACCTGCTGCCTCAGCGAGCGACCTACGATTTCATCGCCCACCGGCAGGTGACCGAGCGGCTGGTGGACCCGGATCTGCTCAAGGCGGAGCGCTGGGAGATCACGGGACAGGAGCGAGAGGTGCTGTTTGTCCACCCGACGTCCTCCGGAAGCACCGCTCTGGTGTACCCGGTGAGGGTCAGGCCACGCACTGCGCTGCACGCCCACCTGGCCGTGGCGCCCGAGGCCTGGACGAAAGAAGGGGATGGGGTCACGTTCTCGGTCTACGTCGAGGACGAGGCCGGCATGCACCTGGTCTATGGCCGCTACGTGGACCCCAAGCACCACGAGCAGGACCGGCGCTGGCTGCCCCTGCAGGTCGATCTCTCGCCCTTCAGCGGGAAGCTGGTACGCGTGATTTTCGCCGTCGGCAGCGGCCCGGCCGGCGACTCGCGTTACGATTGGGCCGGGTGGGGCGAGCCGCGCCTGGAGCGGCCCCTGTGGCCGTGATATTATCGGCTCACCGCGGAGACGCGGAGGACGCAGAGAAAATCTCGGCGGTCCCTGCATCTCTGGTGAGATGGTGTCAAGTTGAATAAATGTAGCTGCGTCCACCGTCTGCTTCCGTTGGGGCTGCTCACCGCAGCGCTGATTGGGGCATCGTGCGCGCTCTCGAGTTGCTCCGACCCTGCGCCGCCACCCCCTATCCCCGCCATCCAGGTTCACAGCACATCCTGGGTGGCCGGCGGGGGCGTGACCCTGACGCTGCGCACCACACCCCCGCGCGCCGCCCGGCCCTTCTCGGTGACCATGTTGGCCCCGGGGACCGGCCGGCCACGCTGGGCCGATCTCGCTTCCGATCCCTTTGGCCTTTCCGGCGTGCAGATGCTGTGGCTCCCCGCCGAGCAGCGGGAGACAGAGATCACGCTGGCCGCGGCGAGCGGGGCGCGCACCATCGGCCTGGATTTCGACTGGCGGCGCATCGAGCCGGAGCAGGGCCAATACACCTGGGAGGAGACGGACGCGGCGGTGGCGCTGGCCAAAAGGCACGGGCTGCGCCTGGTACCGATGCTGCTCTACACGCCGCGCTGGGCCTCGACGGCGTCCTTCGCTCCCCTGGATTACCACCGCGCCCCGCCGGCCGGCTATGACGATTACCGCGACTTTGTCTACGCCGTCGTGGACCGCTACAAGCCTCACGGCGCCTCGCCGTCCACGTCCGACGGGTACGGGATCACCGATTGGGTGATCTGGAACGAGCCGAACGTGCGCCCGGGCCGGGATGCGCCCGCCCCCGGCGAGTTCTGGACGGGGAGCCTGGAAGAATACATCGAGCTCCTGCGCGCCGGCTACGAGGGAGCGCACGCCGCCGATCCGGACTGCAATGTATTGAACGGTGCGCTGGCCGACGTCTATTGGGAGGCCGGCGAGCTCGACCTGATCACCTCGTTGGAGCGCCTGTACGATCCCGACGGCGATGGCGATACCGCCGACGGTGGGCGCCCCTTTTTCGACACCTTGAACGTGCACACCTACCAGGCCGGGACGCCGGATCCAGTCTGGTACACGGAGCGCCTGGAGGCGATCCTGCGCGTGATGACGCGCTTCGGCGACGAGGACAAGCCGATCTGGATCACCGAGACGGGATACGGCACGGCCACGGCGCTGGCGGAAGGCTCGCCTTACGTGGACGAGGAGGTGCAGGCGAACGCGGTGCCGCTGATCTATGAGACCTGCTTGGCCTACCCGCAGGTGGAGCGGGTCTTTTGGTGGAGCCTGCGCGATTACTACAGCGATGCCGCAGGGACCAACCCGGCGATGGAGGCCCACTATGGGCTGCTGCGGGCCAATTTCGCCCCCAAGCCGGCCTATCTGGCCTACACTCGGCTGACGGGCAGCGCCGGAGACGTGCTGAGGCTGAGCGCCGTGACCGACGAGGGAGGCGTGGCTCAGGTGCGCGTGCCGCCTTCCTTCGTCGCGCGGCCGGGGAGCTATGTGGTGTTTGCCGAACTGGATAGGTCGATGCAGGCCGCCGTGGTGACTTTCGAGGCGTCGTCCACACGTGAGTAGAGCGCGGGCAAGTTGCCAACTTGCCCCACATATTTTCGGAGCAGTTGCCATGCCCGATTGGGCACCTTCAATGACGAAAACGTGCCGCGATGTAGGGCAAATTGCCAATTTGCCCTAATCGGAAGAGCGT
>CAZKDJ010000236.1:0-5979 GCA_964551295.1 uncultured Anaerolineales bacterium
GACCTACATTCCCCCAAGATATTGAGATGATACGGTTAGACCTTATTCGGATGGGCCTTGCTTGCGCCGCCGCCTGCGGGCCAGGCGCAGCGCGGTGAGCAGCCCCTTGTCGCGGACGGTCTTGACCGCGATGCCACGGGAGGTGATGGAAAAGTAGCGCGTGCCATAGTGAGCCAGCTTGTTCTCGTCCAGCTCGATGCCCAGTCCCGGTGCATCGGGCACGGCGACAGTGCCATTCTCTGCTATGATTGGTTTGGCCAGGATGCCATCGCGGGCCTCGGGCACCCAGCCGGGCGGCTCGTAGGGGTACTCAATGGGGTAGTCGCGCAGGCTGGCCGCGTATACGTGTAAGTTGATCAAAAAACCGATGCCGTTGGTCCAGGTGTGGGGCGTGTATCCCAGACCCTGCTCGCGGCAGGCCTCCATCACGCGCACTGCGTCGCTGACGCCGCCGCCCATCGTCGCGTCGGGTTGGTAGATGTCGTAGCTGCCCTTCTCTAGCATTACCTTGAACTCGTGCCAGCCGCCGTTCAGCTCGCCGCCGGCGATAGGTACCTGCGAGCGGCGGCACAGCTTGGCCTGCTCGTCATAGGCGTACATGTCGAGCGGCTCCTCGAGCCAGCTCACGTTCAGATCGGCGCAGGCGTGGGCGAACTCGGTCGCCCGCTCCAGCCTCCACAGGGGCGCGTCGGAGACCAGCGCCACCCGCCAGCCCTGGTTGGCGTCCACGCCGATGGTCATCGTGTCGCCCACGACGCGGCGCACGGCCTCGACCTGGGCCACGTCCTGGGCCAGCTCGAAATCGTGCACCCGCAGCTTGACGGTGTCAAAGCCCATCTCGCGCAGATGCAGCACCTCCTCGGCGCGTCCCTCGGGGGCGTGTATCTCGCCCGTGGAGGCATAGACCGGCGCGCGTAACTCTTGCCCCCCCTCTATCCCCTCAATCGGGGGGGATGAAGATGTGGACAGCAAAGCCCACACTGGCTGGCCCTCGATCTTGCCCTTGATGTCCCAGCAAGCGGCTTCGATCCAAAAGTTACGCCAGCCCAGGTAGCTGGCCTCGCGTATCCGCTGGCGCACAGTGGCGATGTCGGTGGGGTCCAGGCCGATGAGGTAGGGACCGAGCAGGCCGCCCAGCCCCTCACGCTCCTTCTCGAAGGCGACGCCGGCCGATAGCCCCTGCACCCCCTCGTCCGTCGTCAGGCGGATCAAGGTGAAGCGATTCTCCGTCTGCGGGTAACCGGGAATCCAGGTGGGGTAGAACGGCTTGGGCAGCGGGATCGCGACGTGGAATAGCTCGATACGGTCGATTTTCATGGAAAGCCTCCTTTAAATGATGTTAGAGCCTGCCGAATGCGCGTGCGAGGGCGTAACCTGCGTGGGCTGCTATACCGATCCAGATCAGCGTGTACCAGACGATTGGCCATACACTCTCGTGTGTCTGCCACTGGCCGAATTCGTCTACGTCCAGCGGGTGGCGCAGCGGGATGGCGTCCACCAGGGTGGATCGCTTCGGATTGCGGGGCAGGTACAGGACGGGCTCCCGCGCTTCGTCGCCGATGCGCCCGCTGGGCAGCGACTTGGACTTGCCCATGTACAACTCGCCATCGTCGGCCTCGAACTCGTAGACGTAGGCGATCACGGGAACGTGGTTGATGCGGGTGCCGGTTGCGTGTTCGGAGATGATCCCTGCGCCCGCGATCCCGCCGTGCCGCAGCAGCATCACCTGCTGCCAGCCCTTGATGGTGGCTGCCGCGAAAAGGCCCGCTCCAACGCCGGGAAAGAGGCACACGAACAGTACGTCCGGCGAGA
Organism: uncultured Anaerolineales bacterium; assembly: GCA_964551295.1. GTDB lineage: Bacteria > Chloroflexota > Anaerolineae > B4-G1 > B4-G1 > JAFGED01. Next base: position 1,813 of record CAZKDJ010000236.1, read on the forward strand.
ATCGAGCGCGGCGCGCCCCTGCGATCCGGGCGATGGTAGGGTTGCCGGGCACGTACTCGACGTCCACGCGGTCCTCGACACGCCACTGCTGCCCGGTGGTGTAGCTAAGCCCTGTGTGTTCCTGCTCGTCGGGTGTCCTAAAGGTGAATGTGTACGCGTAGACCGTCACGTCGTTCTCGGTCGCGCTGGTCGCATTGACGCCGGTGATGATGCCCCGTGTGGTCGTCTTGGAGAGCGCCAGCTGCACTTCGGAGATGGGCTGAAAGTCGCCGATAAAGATCCAAGTAAAGAGCAGGCCGAACAGCAGGAATATGGCCCCAAACGCGCCGGTGAGCCCGAGCATGGCCCGGAATGCCACGCGCAGCGGGACTGGACGCGGCGGCGAGGTGAGTTGATCGATGCGGTTGGATAGCATGGCCGTGCTCCTCTACAGTGCTCGACGGAGAATCTCTGCCATCTCTTCGGCGGTGAGCTCGATAGGGTTTCCCTTCATGCTGCTGGATTTGCCGGCTTTCTCGATGATGCGTGGGAAATCGTCCGCCGTCACGTTATGGGCAGAGAGCGGTGGCACATCCAACGCCGCGCACAGTGCCTGTGTCCACGAGACGCCGTCGTGGGCTGTGGCTCTTGGGCTGCCGATCAGCAGTTGGGCCACCTCGTCGTAGCGCCGCAGCGCGTCGTTCTCCTTGTCTCGCTCTTGCAGGGCCTGCACGTTGACGGCCATCACGTGAGGCAGCAGCCGCCCGCAGATGGTGCCATGGGGGGCGTGGAACATCCCGCCCAGCGGCCCGGCAAAGCCGTGCACCGCGCCCAACTTGGCGTTGGCCAGGGCCAGCCCGCCAAAGAGGCTGGTGATCGCCATGTCCTCCCGCGCGGCAGCGTCAGCACCGTTTTCAAAGGCCTGGTGGAGCGAGCGGGCGCCACGGCGGATGCCCTCCCGGCAAATGGCGTCTGTCAGTGGATTGGCTTTATTGGAGACGTATGGCTCGATCACCTGCGTCAGGGCGTCCAGGCCGGTGCTGGCGGTGATCTGCGGCGGCACGCTGTAGGTGAGCTGTGGATCAACGACGGCCAGTCGTGGCAGCGTCAGGTTGCTGCGCAGGCTGACCTTGATGTGGTGCTCGGGCGAGGCCAACACGGCGTTCTTAGTTACCTCAGAGCCGGTGCCCGCTGTAGTGGGGATGGCGATGGTGGGCGCCGGTGGCTCAGTCAGCGGCTGGCCCTGGCCGATGACCTCCAGATAGTTCAGCGGTTCGCCGCCGTTGGTCAGCAGGGCGGCGATGGCTTTGCCGGCGTCGATCACGCTCCCCCCGCCGATGCCGATGATGATATCGCAGCTCGCCTTCCGCGCTGCTTGGGTGCCTTCGGACACCAGGTGAGTGGTCGGCTCGGTAGGGACGGCAAAGAGGGTCGTCTCGATTCCCTGGGTGGTCAGGTCATCCAGCAGCGGTTGGGCGCGGTTGGGCGAGCTGCCAGTGACGACCAGTGCCCGGCTGCCTATCTCCGCTGCGATCTCTCCCACCTCGTTAAGAGTGCCCGCTCCAAATATGATGCGAGTAGCCGTGGCAAATTCGAAGCGCATGTTTGTAACTCCTTTGCTGCTGTCTTTGACGTTTTCCGTCAAAGGGAATAGATGAGGCCAATAGCTATCAAGTGTCTCAACGTATTCGCTTTTTAGATTCTACCCCCATCCTCCGTCATCGGGGAAGATGTTGTCGTACTTGACGCTGCTGTGCGGCTTGGCCGAGAGCGCTTCGTCGGTCAGACTGAAAGGTCTTGTGGTCCTGGCTGTTGATGGGGAAGGTGAGTTTTGACAGGATGGATTGCAAGATTATTGTACTCAAAGTGACGACGTTGCCAAGTGAGGCGTTGGCGCGCAGGAGGTTTCTTTGAACTAGCTATTGTGTTGCGTGGAGTCTGGCTGAAAATTGTGGGAAGGGTGGTTTCAGGGGTGCGGGCGGGCGCAAGGCGCCTGCCCGCACCCCTGCCCTGTAGAAGGCGGAGCGTAGGGCGCTTTCTCACATCTCTTGTTTCTTAGGATAGGGCAGACTTACCTCAGGACGAGCGGCAGGTAGATGTGATAGTGCGTCGCTGCGCCATCCCAGAAGCCGCCGGCGAGGGTGTATGCGCCGCCGATCATCGCCCCGGCATCGGGCTGGCCGACGGTGCCGCCCAGCGAGTAGCCGCTGCCGGTGCTGAACGTGGCCCCGCCGTTATCAACCGTGCTCCAGGTCAGGTCGTAGCCGCCGCCAACTTGGGCATGGACGGCGACGCCGACCAGCAGGAGCAGGACCACCAGGGTCAGAAGGATGCCAGCCTCGTGCTTGTTCTTCATCTTGCACTCCCTTTCCCCGGCCTAGCGCCGCCGGAAGTACGGCACACAGAAGGCATTGGAGCAGTGAGCCATCTTCAGGTTGGTGTTGGTGGCGTCGTAGTAGCTGATCACCGGCAGCCCATCGGTCCCGATGGTGATGGAGGTGTGTGAGCCGATGTCCCCGGTGCTGTTCAGCGTGGTGCGGGTGGCGGTGGTGCAGGCCGTGTCGGAGCAGTGAGCCACCTTCAGGTTGTCGCTGGCGGCGTCGTAGTAGCTGATCAGTCCCAGCCCGTCGGCCCCAATGGTGATCGCGGTGTGCGAGCCGATGTTCCCAGCGTCCAGCACGGCGTAGGTGGCGACGGTGCAGAAGGCGTTGGAGCAGTGGGCCACCATCAGGCAGCCGGCGGTGGAGTCGTAGTAGCTGATCAATCCTCGCCCGTCGGCACCGATGACGATAGAGGTGTCTGTGCCAACGCTGTTAGTGCTGTCCAGCGTGTTGAGGGTGGCGGCGGTGCAGGCGGTGTTGGAGCAATGGGCAACCTTCAGGTCGGCGTTGGTGGAATCGTAGTAGCTGATTAGCCCTAGCCCGTCGGCCCCGATGGCGATAGAGGTGTGCGCGCCGACGACCCCGGTGCTGTCCAGTGTGTTGAGGGTGGCAGCGGTGCAGGCGGTGTTGGAGCAGTGGGCCACCTTCAGGTTACCGTTGGTGGAGTCATAGTAGCTGATCAATCCCAGCCCGTCGGCCCCGATGACAATTGAGGTGTACGCGCCGACATCCCCGCCGCTGTCCAGCGTGGTCGCCGTGTTGCCGGCGCTGCACGTCGTGTTGCCGCAGTGAAGCACCTTCAGGGCGGAATTCGTATAGTCGTAGTAGCTGATCAGCCCTCGCCCGTCGGCGCCGATGGCGATAGAGGTGTACGCGCCGACGATGTCGTCGCCGTCTGGCGTGTTGAGGGTGGCGGCGGTACAGGCGGTGTTGGAGCAGTGGGCCACCTTCAGGTCGGCGTTGGTGGAATCGTAGTAGCTGATCAGCCCTAGCCCATCGGCCCCGATGGTGATAGAGGTATCCCAACCGACGGTGCCGGTGCTGTCCAGCGTGGTGATGTAGTTGGCAGCCGGGGCAGCGCGGTTGTAGATAGTGTCGTCATCTACCCCGTCGGCAAAGCCGGCGGGCACGCCGGTCAGGCCGGACCAGGGGGCCTTGGGGGCGTAGAGGGCGTAGGGCGCGGCGGTGAGCGCCTGGCGCGGGTCGAGTGTGGTATAGCCGCCGCTGCCGGTTGGACAGCGCACCGCGATCTGCAGCCAGCGCGCATTCCCCCAAAAGGCCGTGCTGCCAAAGTCCAGATCCACGGTGAACAATCCCTCGCTTAGCGCCACACCCGTCTCGGTCTGGGTCGTGCTGATCTGGTTGCCCCCCTCGGCCGCGTCCCACAGGATGAACTGGAAGTCGCACGCGCCGGTGTGGGGGACGCCGGCTTGGTTGAGTTTCCCCTGGTAGGTGAAACCTGTACCGAGCGGAGTCTCAGGGCCGCCCAGATCCCCTACGATGTCTGGCGATTGGGGTTCCTGGGCCAGGGAACTGGCCCGGGCGGTAATGGTGGCCAGCGAGGCCAACACCGCCAGAACGATACCTGGAGCGATCCACTTCATTTTTCCGGTCATTTCAGTTTCTCCTTCATAAATTTACTATAGTTAGCGCCTACCCTGCTCTTCTCCCTTGCGCTCCACGCGCCGGGGACTGAACTGGGTTCCCAGAAATGCGATTAGCGCCTCCAGGCTGGGAAAGTTAAGCCGTTGGCCGTCACCGGTGCTTTCCAGCGATGCGCGCCAGACGAGTCGTCCATCTTCCTCCG
>CAZKDJ010000237.1:0-5927 GCA_964551295.1 uncultured Anaerolineales bacterium
CCAAGGATACGCCGCCTTTATTGATTTGGCAATCCACAACTTCTGATTATAACTCGCACCGGAGCCGGTTTCTTCTGTTGTGTGTGAAGGTGATGCAATGTATGATGCCTGGGGGGAACCTCCATTCTAGTCTTGACCTGTTTTAACGGGTTTTGCAATGCCAGCCGTCGAATTCATTCGATGGCTGGAACGAGCAACGAATTGCCCGGCAAAGATAGAAAACGCGACGAATCGCGTTCAGCTCGATTCGCATGAAATCTGAACTGGCCTTCTACCCCGGCTGCCTGGTACTCCAGCGCATGCCCGAATACGAAGCGGCGACCCGCGCCGTGCTGCGGCGGCTGGGGATCGGGCTGCGCATCGTCCAGCAGCCCGCGTGCTGCGGCTCGCCCGTGATCGAGTCCTTCAGCGCCGACTGGCTCTACCCCGCCGCCTACAACCTGGCGCGCGTGGAGGAGATGGGACTCGATACGGTGGTGGCGGTGTGCGGCGGCTGCGCCAACACCCTCACCCGCGCCGCCCTCGCGCTGCAGGATGCCGGCGTGCGATCCGAGGTCAACCGCCGCCTGGAGCCATTGGGCCTTGCCGTCAGCGGCGGCGTGACGGTCAAGCATCTGGTACGGCTGCTCGTCGAGCACGAGGATGACCTGCGGGCGCAGATTGTGCGGCCGCTGCCATTCCGCATCGCTTTGACCAATCCCTGCCAGGCCTTTCGCCCCGGCGACGTGATGGGATGCGACAAACCAATGGCGCCGCAGGACCTACGCCGTCTAGTCAAGCTGACCGGCGCACAGGTGATCGAATACGGCGGCGAGGACGAGTGCTGCGGCGCGACGCTCTACCTGGCCGATCGCGACCTGGCGCTGGCGGCAGGGCGGCGCAAGCTGGAGGCCGTCGCCGGGGAAGGAGCCGACCTGCTGCTGCACAGCTGCGGCAACTGCCAGTTGCTGCTGCGCCGCTTCCAGCGGTTGATCGTGCGCGACGACGACCACCTGCGCATCCAGGCGCTGCTGCTGCCGCAACTGATTGGGCTGGCGATGGGCATCCCGGAGGCGGAGCTGGGACTGCGGGAGGGGATGCTAGCGTGAAACACCCCGAAGCTTGCACGCAATGCGGTACTTGTGTCGCCGTCTGCCCGGTGGAAAAGGCAGGCGGCCACGCGCTCGTTACCTTCCTCGCCGACCCCGAGGCGACTGACTATTCAGTGTGGCTGTGCACCTCCTGCCGCCGCTGCGAGGAATCCTGCCCCGAGGGCGTGCCGATCTATGCGTTGATCATGGAGCAACGCCGCCGAGAGCAGCCGCCAGCTGGATACGAGGCCGCCATCGACGCCGTCCTGGCCTGCGGCGAGGCGCTCGAGGTTTCGCAAGAGGAACTCGACCAGATGCGTGAGGCGTGGGGACTGGAGCAGGTTCAACTACCCACACCAGGCCTGTTGCGAAAGTTGTTATCTGGCAAGTGACGGACTAACTGATTTTATCTACGCAGACCTGCGTCCCGTGTTACTTGTACACCAGCACGTACCGCCCGCGCGTCGTGGGCGACGTAGACGTGTACAGGTAAACGCCATCGTTGACGATCAGCATGTCCGCGTGGCCGATGCCCCAGTGGTCGCCCACGCCTACGAGTACAGGATTGCCGGGATACGTCTGCCACGGCCCGTCGAGCGTGGAGCTGATGCTGCGGGCAAACCCCAGCCCAAACTGGTCATCTCTGTAGCCGTCTCTGCTGGGGCCGCGCGTGCCTTCGTAGGTCATGTAATAGTGGTCGCCCATCTTGACCACGTCGGCGGACGAAATGGTGCGAAAATCGAAATAGGCGTTGGCCTCCGCCCCCAACGCGTCCAGCGGCCCGTACTCCCGCGCGCCTCCAAAGAGTGGATTGTGCGTGCAGGGGCGCATCTCTTCCACCGGCGCGAACATATCGCCGACGAAACATCCCATGTGGCTCGGCGCCCGGCCCAATCCCACAAAGACGTACAACAGCTTGTCCTCGATATAGATACCCGGCGGCGCGCCTGCCAGGCAATCGAACGTGAGACTGGGATCGACGTGGGGGTGAACGCCGATCGTCTCCGCCTCACTGCCACAGGGCTTTTCGGAGTCGCGCCAGATGCCCGTGCCGGTCACCTGAGACTCCCCCGACCAATCGACGCCGTTGTAGGAGGTTCTCACAAAGGCCCCCGCACCCCATTCGTAGACCATGGTGAACCGGCCCTGGCTGAAAGCGACGCGCGGATACTGCTGCTGGTCGACGTGATCGCCCGGGCCGCAGGGGCAGGTCTTGCAGGGGAACAGGCACACAGGCCGGTCGAGATAGAAGCGGTACCCGCCATCGCGGCTCTTCCACAGCGTGACGCAGCCGGGGAAGGGCACCGGATCGCCGCACTGATCCTTGATGCCGGCCGACTGGTGGCTGGCGTTCAGATACGCCCAGAACTCGCCCCGCACGTAGACGGTGTCCGACTCGCCCACGGGCAGCCCCACATCGTACGCCTGTATGGCCCACTCTGCTTTCCCTTCCCAGAAATCATCCAGTGTGGCGTACCTCTGCCTCGAGGGCGCCGTGGGGGCAAAGTTGCCCGCGGGAGTCAAGGTCGGAAGCGACCAAAAGGGGCGCGGGGTCGGCGTGCGGGTCGGCGCGGGCGTGTGGGTGGGCCTGGGAGGCGTGGTTGGGTTGTGCGTCGGCGGGCTGTTGGACGTGGCTACTGATGTAGATAGTGGAGGCGACATAGGCACTGCCGTGGTCGTAGGCTGGGCAGTTGGTGCTGAGGTCGAAGCAGCAGGCGCCGCCTCAAGTTGGTTCAGAGAGCGGATCACGGATCTTGCCATCGCGCCCAAGGTGAAGGCAGTGATCAACAATATGATGATTACGACACCCCATTTTTTTCTGGACACTTGGTCTCCTTTGAATAGTGAAGTGCTATCCTGCGTCGGTTGTCGCTCACGATATGCTCCTTGTTGAGTGGTGCCAGCTAAAGCATACCATGAGTAAGCCGTCTTAAAAAGTGTCCGACAGTGAAGCCTAGACTAAAGCCATTGGTGATTTGGATGAACGAGAAATATATGATAGAATGATTGACCAGGAAGGCGTTCACTATGCAGCACACAAGTCTGTCGAGTGCGCTAGGACAAACTGCCAGCGACCGATGCGGCCGGTTGCCTTTGTCCCATAATATTTTCGGAGCAGCGTCTTGGATGTAAAGGGCGAGGACGGATACGAGTTGTGGTTGCGGTATCGCAAGGTGGACAACGCAGATCGACTGGCCCAATACCGCGAGGCCATCGGCAGTGCGGTGGCGCTTGGCAAAAGCTTAACGACCGACCTGATCAAAGACGAACTCGCTCGGGCACTGCCGGCCCTGCTTGACAGCGATGTCTCACTCTCGGAACAAGAACCAGCCGGTAACGCCCTGGTAGTAGGTGTGGCCAAAGAGCTTGAGGCTCTAGATGTGACCATACCACCGGCTCAGTACCGCCGGTTGGGAGAGGAGGGGTTTCTTATCCGGTCTCACCAGGTCGGCGGTAGCGACTGGATTTTAATCACGGGCAACGCCGAGCCCGCTATCCTGACCGGTACATTTCACTTCCTGAGGTTGCTTCAGACGCATCAGGACATTCGCGATCTGGATCTTGGGAGCTCTCCTCGAATCGGCCGCCGCATCCTCGGGCACTGGGACAATATTGACGGTTCGGTCGAGCGTGGCTATGCGGGTCCGTCGTTGTGGAACTGGGACGAGTTGCCCACCATTGATGCGCGATACCACGACTACGCCCGGGCCTGTGCGTCCATTGGCATCAACGGCACCGTCCTGAACAACGTCAATGCCCAGGCCAAAAGCCTGACCACCGAATATCTGGTCAAGGCGGCTGCGCTGGCCGATGTATTCCGACCCTATGGTATTCGCGTGTACCTGTCCCCCCTCCCCTCTGCCCCAATTCGACTTGGCGGACTGGCGACGAGCGACCCAAGAGACCCGGTCGTCACCGACTGGTGGAAAGAGAAGGTGGAAGAAATATACCGCCTGATTCCCGACTTTGGTGGATTCCAGGTCAAGGCGAATTCGGAGGGGCAGCCAGGGCCGCAGGACTATGGCGCAGACCACGATGATGGCGCCAACATGTTGGCCGAGGTCCTGGCGCCATACGGCGGCGTGATGCTGTGGCGGGCGTTCGTCTACGACACGAGCATCGACGCGGATAGGGCCAAGTGCGCCTATAAGGAATTTGTGCCACTGGATGGCCAATTCAGGCCCAACGTCTCCGTACAGATCAAAAACGGACCGGTCGATTTCCAGCCGCGGGAGCCTTTCCACCCGCTCTTTGGTGCGCTGGAGCAGACGCCCATGACCCTGGAGCTGCAAATCACTCAGGAATATCTTGGCCAATCCATTCACCTGGTTTACCTGGCCGACATGTGGAAGGAAGTTCTGGATTCGGACACGTACGCTGAGGGACCGGGTTCGACAGTTGCCCGGGTCGTGGATGGTTCGGTATATGGTCACACCCTGTCGAGCATCCTGGGCGTGGCCAACACGGGTTCGGACCACAATTGGTGCGGCCATCACTTTGCTCAGGCCAACTGGTACGCCTTCGGGCGTCTTGCCTGGGATCACGGTCTGAGTGCCGAGGCCATCATTGACGAATGGATCCGGATGACTTGGTCGAACGACAAGGGCATTGTAGAGGCCATCAAGACAATGATGCTCGGTTCCTGGCCAGCCTGTATCAACTATATGACCCCGCTGGGCCTGCACCACATCATGAAGGAAGGCCATCACTATGGGCCCAATCCTGCCTTCAACGCCGCGTGGCGACCGGACTGGAACAACGTCTACTACCATCGGGCCGATGCAGAGGGGCTTGGTTTTGATCGCAGCAGCTCCGGCAGCAATGCCGTCAGCCAGTATCACGATCCCTTGAGGGAGCAGTTCGATGGCATAGACACCTGCCCTGAAAAGTTTCTACTGTGGTTTCACCACGTCCCCTGGGATTATCGTCTGCAGTCAGGCCGAACACTCTGGGAGGAACTACAGTTTCGCTACGATGCGGGCGTCGCCTTTGTGGAAAAGATGCTCGACATCTGGCAAGGTTTGCAGGACGGGATTGATCCCCAGCGTCACACACACGTCGGCCGGCGGCTGAAACAGCAACTGAAAAACGCCCGTCTTTGGCGGAAGGTCTGCATCGACTACTTTGGACACTTTGCCGACAGTGACGGCGACTGAGAAAGCACCACGCAAATAAACCTCAGTAAAAGAAACAGGGACAGGCCTCTCGACCTGTCCCATTCGCTTTACCCCAGGATCGACTATCACTTCTTGCGTTGTGCGGACGACGGTCGCTGGCTGGTGCCCTTGGGTGGCGGCGACACCTTCTCTTCCGCTGGCGCGGCCTCGGTCTTTCCAGCCGAGATGAACTGCGCGATCTTGGCCAGCACCTGCTCCAGGTTCTCGCCCGAAAGCGCCTCCATCTTGGCGTTGATGATGGCCGCCAGTTCCGGCACCGTCTTGAGCGTCTCCAGCAGTGCGCTGCTGCTGGTGGGACCATTTGCACCGCCGAATTGGACGATGCGCACGTTCTCTCCGATGCCCTGCAAAGCCAGTCCCAGCGCCTCCATCTTTCTGACCTCGGCGTCGATGAGAGCCTGGGCGATCACCTGCCGCAGGTTGATCTCACCCTCGGCGGCGGTGGCCTGGGCCAGCTTGGCCTTGCCCTCGGCCTCGGCCAGCAAGGTGGCCTTGGTGCCATCAGCTTCGGCCAGCTTCATGGCCTTGAGCTTTTCGGCGTCGGCGCGGCCGGTGACCTCGGTGGCCTCGGCCTGGGCAGAGGCCTCGGTGCGCGTCGCCTGGGCCCGCGCCTCGGCGGTGATGGTCACCTTGCGCCGCTCGGCATCGGCCTGGATCTCGGCCGCCTCACGCTGGGCGC
>CAZKDJ010000238.1:0-5912 GCA_964551295.1 uncultured Anaerolineales bacterium
TCTCCGTGCTCGGCACGCCCACCGCCGCCCCACCCGCCTGGCTGACGCACGCCCATCCCGAAACACTGGCCGTGGACGAGCACGGGCGCCGCGCCCAGCACGGCAACCGCTGCCACTACTGCGTCAACTCGCCCGCGTACCACGACGCCACGCGCCGCATCGTCGCCGCGCTGGCCGAGCACTGCGGCCCTAATCCCCACGTCATCGGCTGGCAGATCGACAACGAGTTCAACCGTGCCTGCTATTGCGACCAATGCCGCGCGCGCTTCCAGGCCTACCTGGCCGAGCGCTTCGGCTCGCTCGACACGCTCAACGCGCACTGGTCCACCGCCTACTGGAGCCAGACCTACACGGCCTGGGAGCAGATCCCCATTCCTATCGGCTACCACAATCCAGGGTTGATGCTGGCGTTCAGGCAGTTCGTCACCGCCAGCTACCGCCGGTTTCAAAAGCTGCAAATCGACGTCCTGCGCCCACACCTGCAGCCCGGCGTGTGGATCACGCACAACTTTATGAAGTGGTTCGGCGGATTCGATCACTACGAGCTGGCCGGGGATCTCGACCTGGCTTCGTGGGATTGGTACGTGGGCGTGGGTCACCACGACTACCTGCGCAGCGGCGCGGCCCACGACCTGGTGCGGGGATACAAGCGGCGCAGCTTTTGGCTGATGGAGACACAACCGGGCCGCGTCAACTGGAAATCCATCAACGTTGGGCTGAACCGGGGCGAGATGCGGACGATGGCCTGGCACGCGATCGGTCACGGGGCAGATGCGGTGCTCTATTGGCAGTGGCGCTCGGCATTGAACGGGCAGGAGCAGTACCACGGCTCGTTGCTCGACCAGTCGGGCCAGCCCTTCCCGATCTATGAAGAGGCCCAGCAGTTGGGCCGCGATCTGGAAAACGCTGCCCCCATCCTGGCCGGATCGACGCCCGCTCCCGCCGAGGTGGCCATCCTCAACGACTATGATAGCCGCTGGGCCATCGAGTGGCAGCGCCATCACCAGGATTTCGATTACGTGGAGCACCTGCTCCACTATTACCGCACGCTCGCCGTGCGCAACATGCCGGTCGACATCATCTCCACCGACGCGCCCCTGGAAAAGTACCGGCTGGTCATCGCCCCGGCGCTGCACGTCGTGGACGACGATCTCGTCGAGCGGCTCAAGGCGTTCGTCGCCCGGAGCCGGCGGCTTATCCTCACCCTGCGCAGCGGGGTGAAGGACGATTACAACGCCCTGTTGCCGGCGCGCCAGCCGGGACCGCTGGCCGAGATCGCGGGCGTCGAGGTGGAGGACTATTACGCACTTCAGTATCCAATCCCCGTGAAAGGCAACTGGTTTACGGGCACGGCGCGAATTTGGGCCGAGCGGCTCAAACCGCTGGGCAACATCACGACCCCCATCGCCCGCTATGGCCCGTCCAACGGCTGGCTCAACGACCGGTTCGCCATCACCGTAAACATGCACAGACAAGGGCTGGTGTATTACGTCGGCGCGTACCTGGACGATAGGGCGCAGCAGATATTTATGGATCACGTCACTGGGCAGACGCGCATCAAGTCCGTGATGTTGACACCACCGGGAGTCGAGGCCTGCAAGCGCGTGAGCGCCGAGGGCGAGGACATTATCATCGTGATCAACCACACGACGGAGGAGCGGGACGTGACCCTGCCGTGGGCCGCGCACGAGCATGTGATGGGACTATCGCTGGCTGGAGAGGTGAGAATGGCCCCTTACGGCATCCTGGTACTGACCCAAGAAGCGGAGGAAGAAACAGACGAGTAGGCGCTACGGCCCCATCTGCGCGATGATGGAACCGCCCTCAAGCACCTGCACCCCCCAACCCCCCTCTCCTGCCCCCCCCGCAAGCGAGGAGGAAGAAAAGGGTTTCCCCGGTGCAATGGTCACGTCCCAGCGCTGCACCTCGGCCCCGCCCCGCCGCAGCACGACCGTCCCATCCAGCGGGCGCGTCGTCGCCACTGCTACCTCGGCGCTATCGCCCGAGGGAAGCAACCGGATGGCGGCGTCGGCGTTGGCCCAGTTGTAGCCGCCGATGCCGCTCACCGGGTACCAACGCTCCGTCCAACTGACGCTCGCCCCCGGCTCCAAAGTCCAATAATCCCAGAAAGTGGGCGTGCGCCCGCCCCACAGCTCGAAATAGCGGCTGCCGTCGTCGGTCCACAGGTCGGAGGGCAGGTCGCCCATGCAGAATATCTTGACCCCCGTGGCAGACGCCGGAGGAAAGACGCGCACGACGCCCTGGTCGGCGCTCGGGTCGTAGGCGCCGACAAAGCCCGCCCGCGCCGGATCCGCAAACACCCCCAGGTACTTGTTCCACTCGCCGTAGCGGCTGAAATCCCGCCCGCCGTGCACCGGCCAGGCCATCTGGGCGCCGGGGCCGGGCAACCCGCCATCTCCGGTGGAGTGAACGGTGACGGCGTTATCGGGTAGGATAAAGGTCAGGTCGGGCGCGGGCGCGTTGCCCTCGGACACGGTCAGCATGGCATTGCCCCAGAACTGGTACGGCTGCGATTCGTCGGTGGGGTTGACGATGCGCGGCGTGACGCTGAAGGTACTGCGCCCGGCATCCAACTGGATCGTCACCTCGACCGCCATCCCGGTGCGGTCGTCGGTATCCCACACGCGTACGCCGTTCCACAGCAATTGGTACTCCCAGGGGCGGTACTCGTTCAACCCGTGCTCGTCGGTCGGGAACGCCCACTCCATCCCGCCGGTGGCCAGCCACCAGCGGCGATAGCCCCAGCGGGTGGGCTTTACAACAGGGTTGGCGTAGAAAAGCTGCCGCCCGGTGACGAGATCCGTCCAGCGCAGAATGCGCCCGCCCAGCTCGGGCACGACGACCAACTGCACGTACACGTTCTGGATGTAGACGGCGCGATAGACTTGAGGCATTGGGGGTGTGACGGCGTCAAAGTCAAGGCGCGGGTAGGGGTAGATGACGTCGTCGGGGTCGGTGGACACCAGCGCGTCCTGCCAGCCGTAGGTGTCGAGCGTGATGTTCTGCTCCCACACAGCGACGGCGGGCGGCGAGGTAGGAGCGGGAGTAAAGGTCGGTTCCGGTGTAGCGGTGGGAGCCTCGGTCGGTGAGATAGTTGGTTTCATAGTTGGTTGGCTGGTTGGTTTGTTGGTTGGATGGATGGTTGATCTGGTAGTTGGTTTGATTGTTGGCTGGTTTGTCGGCGGATCGGTCGGCACGGCGGAGAAGGCCGACTCGGCTTCGGCAGTGATGGCGGGAACAGGCGTGGGAGTGGGCATAGTACAGCTACATGCGACGACCAGCCAAAACAGCACCCAGGTCAAAAATAAAGAGAGCGCGACTCGTCCTTGTCTGCAATTCACTACGTCACCTCGTCCAGAGACCATTTGCTATATAGACGAACAGGGATGCAAGATGTTACACTTCACGAAACCATAACACCGATCCGCCGCCCCGTCAAGTCGCTTTTTGTACAAGTCCACGAGGCGAGATACGCACCCGCAGTAGGGGCGAGGCATTCCCGAGAGCGACGTATTCTAGCAGGGGCTGAACGCGGGCACAGAGGGGATGGCCTTCAAGTGCTTTACCGTCAATGTCTCCAACGACGCCGACGAGGCCTTCCTCTTCTCAGAGACGGGGCTGGCGCTGACCAAGTCGGTCGCCACGCACAACCGCAACGTGCCGGTGCAAGATTTCTACATGGGGCTCGACTTTAGCGCCATCCTCACGCGTGCCCGACTGGCCGAGGGCTCCTACCTGGCCGTGCAGATCCCCGAGTCGCTGCAAACGGTCTGGGACTGGAGCGAGTGGATCTACAACTCCAACACCGGCCAGGTGGTCAAGCGGGAGGATCCCAACCAGCTCATCCCGTACAACTATCTCGTCTTTAGCATCAGCCGCTACGAGGGAGAATAAAAGACCTCGGAGGTTGCCTCCGAGGTCTCACATACTTTGCTTCTCCTCGCGCCCGGCGGCCAGGATGACCGCCAGGGACTTACCTCACGTGCGGTCGCGGAAAGGCTCCAGTTGCTTGTGGCGCACCAGAAAAAAGCCCAGCACGCGGTCGCCAAGGTGCAGAGCGTGAATGGATTGTTCCTTCATCGCACATACTCCCCAATTATGTCGCTTCGAACGCTGCAACAATGATTTTTCTCATTGCCCTGATGAAATCCGTCAAAAACTGCGTAAAGCCCTCAATATCCCTAAACTCGACCCTGCTGTTTTGCCAGTCCGAGGAAAAGGAAACATAGTCGCTGGATTCATCAAATCGGATATTCGGAGAACATCCACCTGTGGTAAAGTCCGGCAAGTGAGCCAATGCATTCCTCATTGTCCTAATCACCTGTCCGATGCTAGGATTGTCAATTGTATTCCCGGCCGAGACATAGGTGATTCTATGATTCGGTCGGAGCGCAAATCCGGCGGTGCGCAGCGTATCGATGCTTGCGTTGGCATAGCAAAAGGGCATCGTAAGAAGCGGTAATGTGATGTTGAGCCCTATCAAGCGAGCTTGAATTCCCCTATCTGGATCGACGCTTGGATACTCCTGCTTGAAAACTCCCGGTAGACGTTCAAGACCTCATCGTCACCAGCTTGACGGCGTTCTTCAAGAAACTGGAGTAGCTGAAACACCAGCACTAAACTCATAGCGCCTTGGGCTAGATCTGATGTGTTCAAACCACCCTCCCACATGCCATTTGACAACGTCAGTACAGGCCCAACTGCCGATTAACCACCAACCGCCGACAGCCAACCGCCACCCTCTAATGGTGGAACAACCGCACCCCCGAGAACGCCATCACCATCCCGTACTCGTCGCAGGCCTCGACGGTGTCTCGGTCCATCCTACTCACCAACCTGCTCATCTTTCAAGATCTCTTGTATCCGCGAGGCGACTTTCGGCAGTTCGTCGCTGGCAATCTGCCACACGATGTCCAGGTTGACGCCAAAGTAACGGTGTATCAGCCTATCCCTGACCCCCGCCATTTCCCTCCAGGGAACATCATCATCATATCTGACTCGCAATTCCTGGGATAGATTTTTTGTCGCTTCGATGATCTCCAGATTACGAATCACGGCATCCTGCGTTCTGATATCTGTCAGGAACGCCTTATACGTCATCGCGGCAGTATAAGCCCCAATCCGGCGCACGGCCTCTTGAATGTCACTCAGGAAATCGCTATCCGCCCGCTCAGACATATACCACGCTCTCCTGTATGCTCTCGGCGATCCGATCCACCCTGATGTCCCGGATACCGGTAGGAGTCAGCACGTCGACGCTCTTGCCCAACAGACTTTCCAGGTACTCGGCAAACGCGACGAACCGGAGACCTATCGGCCGCTCGAACTCGACGACGATGTCAACGTCGCTGGCCTCAGTGGGCGAACCTTTGGCATAAGACCCAAACACGCCGATGCGTTTTACCCCGTACTCGGAGGCAAGGTAAGGGTATTTCTCCCGGAGAATCTCGGTGATTTTTTCCTTCGTCAACATCATCGGCTCCTTTCGTCCACGCACGCTGGCGATGGCTGATCACTTGCCAGTCGCTAGTGATGGAACAGCCGCACCCCCGAGAACGCCATCACTATCCCGTACTCGTCGCAGGCCGCAATCACGACGTCGTCCCGCACCGAGCCGCCGGGCTGGACGACGTACTTGACCCCACTCTGCGAGGCGCGGTCGATGGAATCGCGGAAGGGGAAGAACGCGTCGGAGGCCAGGCACACGCCGGTCAGGCCGTCCAGCCAGGCGCGCTTTTCCCGGGGGGAGAGCCGCTGCGGCACCACCTCGAAGGCCTCCTCCCAGTAGCGCTGCTCGGCGGGGGAAAGGTCGTCGCGCAGGTAGCCGTCGATGGCATTGTTGCGCTCCGCCCGCGAGACCCCCTCCTTGAACTGCAAGCCCAACACGGCCG
>CAZKDJ010000239.1:0-5903 GCA_964551295.1 uncultured Anaerolineales bacterium
GGGATCAAGGTCAGCAAAAGCGCGATTCAAAAGTACATTCAACAGGTGCGAGGACCAAATTCGTCAAGCCAGAACTGGGCGACATTTCTGCGCAACCACGCCAGCCAGATTTGGGCGTGTGATTTCCTTCAAACGTACGACATCTTCTTCCGTACAATATTTGTGTTCGTTATCATCGAGTTGGGCTCGCGCCGCGTGGTGCATTTCAGGGTGACGAGGAACCCGACAGATCGGTGGGTGGCACAGCAATTGCGAGAAGCGACGCCGTTTGGCGAAGGGCCGCGATACCTGATCCGGGACAACGACAACAAGTATGGAGATTCGTTCAAGCAAGTGACCGCAGGAATCAAGGTGCTGAAAACACCATTCAGGGCACCCAAAGCAAACGCGATATGCGAGCGCTTCCTGGGCAGCCTGCGGCGTGAGTGCCTCGACCACGTCTTGATCTTGAGCGAACGACATTTGCACCGGGTCGTGAAGGAGTACACGGAGTACTTTAACCGCGCCCGGCCTCATCAGGGAATCAAGCAACGCATCCCATGCCGACCAGAGCAGTTGGAAACACCTCCAGTCAACGGGAAGCTCGCATCTCGCCCGGTGCTGGCCGGCCTGCATCACGACTACTTCTGGCGAGCAGCGGGATGCGTTGGACAGGGAAAAGGTCAGCCCCAAGCAACCTGTCACTGAGGCGGACAGCAGGGTCTTGAGGGCGGCTTCGGTTCCCCCAAGCGCCAACCCTCACAGATAGAAATAGAACGGCAACCCGGTTTCCGGTTCTCCTCTTTGGCAACTGGGTGGATGATGCGCGCCAGATGCCGGTCCCAACCATCCAAAAAGTGACCTCAATCGGTCCCGAGCTATTGCGTGATGGTGGTAGCCACTTGATTGAGTGACAGTACTCACCAATTCTCCACTCCCTGCACGACCAGCAACACGCGCTTCCACTTCCATCACGGCTGAAACTAGAACGGATGTATTATTCGGCCATGACAGGGAAAAGGCTAAACACGCCGTGGCCTGAGATTGCCCCGACAGGGGAGGGAACCAGTGTGCCTGGAAGCAGGAGTCAGAGTCGGACAGACCTCAGACTGCCTCAGACATCGACAAACCTCGCCTCCATCGAGTGTGCCTCTGGCCATTCTCAAGGCCGGTGTCCTTTTAACCCCTGTAATTCAGTCTGAATTTGCGAAAACTTTGTGACACTATCCTTTTTCGTAACCAACTCGTAATCGGGTCGTAACCGGCTAGACCTTGTCCGTCCCTCCTACTGGGTAGGGATGCGTAACCGTTGTCCCACATAGATAGTATTACTGGTCAGTCCATTGGCTGCCTTGACGGCTTCCACGGTAGTGCCATAGCGTAACGCGATGCGGTACAGGGTCTCGCCCGGTTGCACCACGTGGACAATGTGCCCGGGGCCAGAAGCCGGCGTCCCACCAGCCAACGCCTGCAAACCGGTCTCGGCCTCTTTGCCGTCAGGATTGACAACCAAGGCCAAAGCGAATTGCTCCTTCGCTTCCTCACGCTTCCCCTCAGCGACGAGCTGGTATCCATAGTTAACGTGGGCGGCATATAGTTTCCCGGTCATGTCCTGGCGAGCAGGGTCGATCGCCAATATCGACTCGATCAGGCTTATGGTCTCTTCCCAGTCCTCCGCCTCCCATGCCTCATGCAAGCGTTGCTCTAACGCCTTCTCAGCTGTCTGAGTTGGAATCGGCGTAGCAGCAGCTTGCTGAAGCCCTGCCTGAGCTTCCTCTCCACCTGGTTTGATCTCCAGCGCAAGGTCAAACTGCGTTATTGCATCATCTCTGTCCCTCTCCGCCAGGAGTTGATAACCGTAGTTAACACGAGCTGTATAGAGTTGATCCAACATGCCATCGCGAAGAGGATCGAGAGCCAGTATCTGTCCGATGATGTCTATGGCCTGTGCCCAGCCCTCCGCTGCCCAGGCCACAGCCAGCGCTTCCTCTAACTGCGCCAGATCCGCCGTCGTCGTTGGTTCTGGTAGCCCGGTCGACTCGGAAGCGTAGGGAGACGTGTAAAGAGCAATGTCCATCGTGAGAACGGGCAACCGCTCGCTCTCTACGATGCTCACATTGGTTATGATAAAGCTCTCAAATGCGGCTTCCTCGATCCGGCCCACAAAGTCTATCAGCCTGGGAACAGGGCCCTCGACCTGCATTTGGAACGTATTGACATCGTACGCCTCCTTCTTTTCCTGACCCGAGCCGGACTGGCTTTGCAGGACGATAATCTCTACACTGCTCTCATCGGCATACTGATATAGCTTGTTCAAAATGCCAGCCGCTTTAGTCTCGTCGAGGAACACATCGGCAGCCTCGTTCAACGCAGTCTGTGCAGTCTCCAACTGCCCCTTTAACTCCTCAGGGGTTTGCCCCTGGGCTATTCGAGCTTTCGCCAGCTCTTGTTCAGCGGTGTTCAACTGAGACACCAACTCCTCTCTCATCTGTAGCACTGGCACGACGAAGAAGGCGATGAAGAGAACACCGCCCACCACCACCGCAGCGATAATGCCTATACCCACCAGGGAATAGAGGCGTTCACCAGATGGAATACTGTCTCTCCAGTTACGTTGGCTCACGGAGATTCTCTCTTCAACTCCAAGATTATCACAAACTCGACAGCATCAAGATTGTAGATCGTCTGTCCAGCCATCAGATACGGAGAACAACCGAGCGACCAACCGGAGGACAATGAGACAGCCATAGGGACGCTCGAAGAAGCCGACAGGCCTTCCGTAGGCGTGAGTGTTTCTGTAGGCACAAACGTTTCTGTAGGCACGAGCGTGGACGTGCCAAGTATGACAAAGGCGCCAGGCAACACACCTACCTGGTCGTCAGGGTTGACAACGACGACGTCCCATACACCGGGCTGCTTGCCAGACAGATCGAATTCGCAGTTAATCCGCCATCCCGCCGTCACGCTTATGCCTGTGGCCTCTATGTCGGCGGCAACACCCGTGAGGAACACGCGAGGCACGCCGTAGAAACCGCTGCCGATGATAGTCACCTCGACAACGCCATCCCCAGTCGAAGCGGAGTCTGGTGTAATCTGGGTGAGCACGGGCGGCTGGCCAGTCGGCTCGGGAGAGGCCGTCGATAAAGGTGTTAGCGTCGGCAGTGGCGTGCCCGTAGGCTCAGGCGTAGGCGTGGGAATGATCTCCTCGGCTGTAATCTGATACCACATCTCTGGTCCATACTGTCCCCGATTTGTCACCTTGACGACAACGTCCACATCATAGCCGCTCCCAACCTGGAATATGATCTCGGAGCTCAAATCACGCGGCCCACGATCATCGTTCGTATAGGTGACGCCTCCCACGTCCGCGGTCACGGACGTGTCCACCCCAGGCGACAGATCTGAGGTAAACACCCGATACCATCGTCCGGACTTGGCCAAAAACTTGACCTTGTCCACATCATAGACAGGATGAAAATTATGGCGCTGTGGCTGGCCCAGGAAGATATCCTTAGGCTCAAAATCATCTGTCTCGTACTCGTCGCTGGGAGAGGGAGTTGGTGTGAGCGTCACAGTCGGCGTGATGGCAGCCGTGGACGTGACGATGGCTCCGGGCGTTTCCGTCACCGAGACTGTCGTCGCCGCAAAGGGCGTGGCAACCGTCCTCACAGACTGGAGAATGACGCGGGAAAAAAGGCCGGATTCTTCGAGAGCGCGATGATAGGTTGTCACCGCCGCATTGTCAACGGCCTGCCCTTCAAGCGTAATTCGACTGTCAGCCTGCGCAAGAGAAGTCAGTGCGAGATAATTTGGGTTGTAATTGCCAATGGCCATCATCACAGACGGCCAGTCGACGTGGCTGGCTGCGAGGGCAGTCCGGGCCTCTTCGATCTCATTTGCCGAACTCTGGACCTGAGCCAGAACATCCATCAGCTCCTGAACCTCGGGAGCCGGCGTACTCATACCTGCTAATTCGCTCTGAACATTCTGGAGTTCGTTTTCCAAGCGGGTACTATCGTCGCGGGTCACAACGACGATGAGGGAGAGTGGGATGAAGAGAAGTATCAAACTCGCCGCTACCAACCAAAGGATAATAGTACGACGGCTTAACCCACGTAGCTGATCGAGTAAGGTGCCAGATTCAGGAGAATTCTGTGAGCTCATTATGCACAATCCAAACCAAAGCACATGACTTTCTGCCCAAGCCAGCCAATGGCATTGGATCTATGTGCTTCTAGGACACGTACATTATCTTACCACAAAGCAATCCTCCATGCAAACCCCCGGGAAACACGATTGCTTTCCCAAAGCAGGTCACCCTCCCACAGATTGTGGCCACTGAGGCGGGTTCCCTCGAGTCAGTAAAGGTCTCGCGGCATGCAAGTCTTAGCCTGCGGGAGGGCGGGCGGCCATCCCTTGTACTTTGGGAAAGCCCTACTGAGGAAACGCGAGGGGAAACGGCCAAAGCAGCGAGATCATCGTACCCAGGCAGAGAAAAGGGGCATATGGAATGTGGCTCTTTGGTCCCCATCGACGTGTGAGGAAGAGAACGATAGCCGCGATCCCACCAGCCAAGATACCTATCGAAAGGGCCCATAAGACCTGTGGGAAACCGACAACGAGTCCAATGAGAGTAGCGAGTTTCACGTCGCCCCCACCAATGCTTCCGGGTTTAAGAAAGACAACCAGCAAGAAAGGCAATGTCCCGACTGCGCCGCCCAGAAGAGCCAGAAGCGTTCGATGTCCAGGAGGCACGAACGCAAGAAGCAAAGCTACAACCCCAGCGGGGAAAACCAGCACGTTCGGCACTAGTCGATACTTCAGGTCGATGGCAGCGATAAGCAGAAAGAAGGAACCGGCAAATGCCAATAGGACCAGTTCTCTGGAGAACCCGAACCGCAGCCAGAGATAGCCAAGGAGCAATGCAGCGAGCAGCTCTACTGCGATCTCCAGCCAGGGTGGTTTTTGAAAGAGGGCCAAACCCCTCCGATACGAGGATGACGTCAATAAACGCCACAGCACAGGTATAGGCCGCGTGGGGGGATCAGACAAAGACACCGTGCAACTGGAGGAGAGGCGCGGCAGATAGTCACTGGTCCAGTTGAGAAAGTTTCCCACCACCAGCCCCAGCAACGCACACAGAATAATCATAGCGTAGTCTATCCTCGGTTATCAGTAGATATGTTCGCTCCACACATCATATTACCCCGCGCGAGTTCACTTGCTACTTTCCTGGTCTCTTGCAGCAAATCATCCACAGTAATCTCTGTCAACCCCTTGCAGAGTTCTTCGAGCCTGGAAAGCCCCTCATCCTCGTCGAAAAAGCCAAGAAAGATATCCTGTGACGACTCGCCGCCTTCTTCTGGCTCCTCTTCCTCCTCTTCATCCGCTTCTTCATCAGGTTCTTCCTCAGGCTCTTCCTCAGGCTCTTCCTCATCCGCCTGCTTTTCGCCCGGGTCTTTGGGCTGCCCTTCAACCAGCTCTTCCGCCTCCTGTGCTCCCTTTTGTTTTTCCGGCAGTTCCTCTTTCTGCTGTCGTTGCTGTTGTTCCGAAGGCCGGTCGACGGGCGACTCTTCCTCACCCTGTTGTTCCTCTCGAGCGAGTAGAGCTTCAAACGCTTCCTCGACCAGTTCTTCTTCTTGGGCTAGCGTTCTCTCAGGCCGTCTCTCTCTATCTCTTGTACGGGGAAGAATAGCGAGGGCCGCCACTCCCAGCAGCGGTAACACTGCTAAGAAAGCGCTGATCAGGAAAATCTCCCGACCAAGAAGGGAGTCGACCAAAGATATTTCAGTTTCTGGTAGCGCCAAAGTCTCAGCCAGTGCCGCCAAACGCTGGCGCTCCTCTGCGGTGGATGCTTCTCTCTCCATCGTGGCAATGAGCCTGGTCAAATCCTCCTCGTCCCAATCAGCCAGAGCCCTCCTCAC
>CAZKDJ010000240.1:0-5903 GCA_964551295.1 uncultured Anaerolineales bacterium
CGAGCCACATCATGCCCACCGGCGGCACGGCGCGCTTCAAGGGGCCGGTCAACGTGCTTGACTTTGTGAAGGTCGTCAATATTATTGGGCTGGATAGAGAGACCGCCGCCGGACTGTGTCCCGCAGCCGAGCGAATCGCCAACGCCGAGTCGCTCACGGCGCACGGGGCCGCAGCTTGTCGACGGATGGTGTCAACGGATAGAACGGACTAAACGGAAGAATAGTGCGAAACCAATCCATTCAATCCGTTGAGGAGACTTGAAGTGACCAATCATACTTTCTACATCGTCGACGTGTTCGCCGAGCAGAAATACAGCGGCAACCAACTGGCCGTGTTTCGCGACGCCGCCGATCTCTCCACCGACGAGATGCAGGCCATCGCCCTGGAGATGCACTTTTCCGAGACGACTTTTATCCTTTCAGACGAGCCACGTGACGGCGGCTACGACGTGCGCATCTTTACGCCCGCAGAAGAGCTGCCCTTCGCCGGGCACCCCACCCTGGGCACGGCGTCCATCATCCGGCAGGAGATCATCGGCCAGATGGTCGAGCAGGTGGTCCTGAACCTGCAGGTGGGGCAGATCCCGGTAACTTTTGATGACGACATCCTATGGATGAAACAGGTCGAGCCGGAGTTCGGTGAGAAGCTGGAGATAGGCCAGATCGCGCCGGTGTTGAAGCTGGACGAGAACGACTTTGATCCACGCTTCCCCATCGAGGAGGTTTCCACAGGACTGCCCCACATCATCGTCCCGCTGAAAAGGATGGATGGGCTGAAACGCGCCAACGTGGACAGGGAATGGTACTTCAGGCTCATTGAAAATACGTGGGCCAAGCCAATCATGATCTTTTGCCCTGGTGGATACAACGAGGAACAGGCCCTGGGCGTGCGCATGTTCGCCGACTGCTTTGGCATCGCCGAGGACCCCGCCACCGGCAGCGGCAGCGGCTGCCTAGTCGGATACCTGATCAAGCACCGCTACTTTGGCGATGACGCCGTAGATATTCGCACCGGGCAGGGATACGAGGTCAGCCGGCCTTCGACGCTATATCTCAGGGCAGCGGCCAAGGCAGAAAGCATAGAGGTACACATCGGCGGCAAGGTGGTCAAGATCGCCACGGGTGAATTTGTCTAAACAGCAGCGCTGATCGGAAAGGAGGACACGATGTCTAGCAAGACGATCGATCCCGGTGAAGTTCGCTTCTTCAGCGGCAACTCCAACCCGCAACTGGCTGCCGGCATCGCCGGCTACCTGGACGTGCCGCTGGACGACACCCACATCAGTCGTTTCAGCAACGACTGCCTATACATCCAGCTCGGCGCCAGCGTGCGTTCGCGCAAGGTGTTCATTGTTCAGTCCCTCTCTCCGCCCGTCAACGATCACCTGGTGGAGCTGTTGATGATGCTCGACATCGCCCGGGCGGCGGCGGCCCAAGAGATCCACGCCATCATCCCCTATTTCTCCTTCTCCCGCTCCGACAAGAAGGACGCCCCCCGCATCTCGATCACCGGCCGGCTGATAGCCGACCTGTTGCAGACGGCCGGGGCGACGCACGTGATGACCATGATGCTCCACTCGCCGCAGGTCCACGGCTTCTTTGGCGTGCCGACGGATCCCTTGAGCAGCCGGCCGGTCTTTAAGCAGTACTTTGAGCAACGCGATCTATCGGACACCATCGTCGTGGCCGTGGACATGGGACACGCCAAATCGGCCGCCCGCTTTGCCAGCAACCTGGGCGGCCTGCCGGTCGCCGCGGGCAACAAAGAGCGCATCTCCGATACCGAGGTACGCATCGACGGCATCGTCGGCAGCCAGGTGTGTGGATGTAAGAAAGCACTACTCTACGACGACGAGATCGCCACCGGCGGATCCATCGTCGAGAGCATCAAGCTCCTGACCGATCAAGGCATCCAAGAGATCTGGGTCGCCTGCACGCACGGCGTCTTTGTCAGGGGCGCTCTCGAAAACCTGGCCGCCATCCCCCAGATCACCGAGATCGTGATCACCGACACGGTCTACATCCCGCCCGAACAGCGCCACCCCAAGCTGCACGTCATCTCTGTGGCCCACATCTTTGGCGAGGCGATCCGCCGCAATTACCTGCGCCAGTCCATCGGAAACCTGTTCGTGTTCGGGGAGGAGGCGGCGTGATGGGGTTCAGCATCCCCATATACCGCGGCGACGAAGCCGTCCCCGAGATGGTCCGCTACTGCCGGGAAAATGACCTCGACCGCT
The DNA here is from genome assembly GCA_964551295.1 of uncultured Anaerolineales bacterium. Lineage (GTDB taxonomy): Bacteria > Chloroflexota > Anaerolineae > B4-G1 > B4-G1 > JAFGED01. The sequence goes on from CAZKDJ010000240.1 coordinate 2,238, forward strand.
TCCTGCTGGTGAGTGACGAGAACACGCACGCCGCACTGGGGGCGCGCGCCGAGGCGGCCCTCAAAGCGCAGGGGTGGGACGTGCGGACGGTCGTCCTGGCCGGTGAGGAGGTCATCGCCGACGAGGAACACGTCGTCCAGGTGCTGCTAGCCGCAGGACGGGAGGAGCGGATGTATGTGGCGGTCGGATCGGGGACGATCACCGACATCACCCGCTTTTGCAGCCACCGCACGCGGAACGATTTTATCTCGCTGCCCACGGCTCCCTCGGTCGACGGCTACACCTCCATCGGCGCGCCGCTGGTCGTGCGCCGGGTCAAGACGACGGCCCTGGCCCAGCCGGCGACGGCCATCTTTGCCAACCTGCCGACGCTGTGTGCCGCACCGCGCGAGATGATCGCCGCCGGATTCGGCGACATCCTGGGCAAGTATACCTCCGCCGCCGACTGGCGGCTGGGCGCGCTGCTGTGGGACGAGCCGTACGACGCAAAGATCGCCCGGCGCATGCTGGACGCGCTGCAAGCTTGCGTGGACGACGTCGCAGAGATTGCGCGGGCATCTGAGGCGGGCATCACACTGCTGATGGAGGGGCTGTTCGAGACCGGCCTGTGCATGCTGGATTTTGGCCAGACGCGGCCCGCGTCTGGCTCTGAGCACCACCTCTCCCACTTCTGGGAGACGAAGCTGCTGCAGGAACACCGCCCGGCGATCCTCCACGGAGCAAAGGTGGGAATCGGCACCGTCTTTGTCGCCGCTCGCTACGAGATCGTACGCAGCCTGAGCCATGAAGTGATCGCCCGGCGGCTGACCCGCGTGAACCCGCCGGGTCGCGAGGCCGAGATCGCCTGCATCCGCCAAGTCTACGGCGCGCTGGCCGACGCAGTTGTCGAGACACAGCGCCCATTCCTGGAGATGACGGCCGCCGATTTCGAGGCGCTGAAACGCAGAATCGTCGACAACTGGGACGGGGTCCAAGAGATCGCCGCCAGCGTACCGCCAGCGCAAGAGATCGCCGGGCTACTGGAACAGGTCGGCGGGGCGACCACGCCGCAGCAGCTTGGACTGAGCGCGGAAGAGGCGCAGGCCGCGCTAAATCACGGCCACTACCTGCGCGCGCGGTTCACGGTGGCCAAGCTGGGGCACCTGATGGGATTGTGGTGACAATGGGAGGGATGGTTATGGATGCCACGAAACTTCGCCAGACATACCTAGATTTCTTCAGACAAAAGGACCATGCCATCATCGGCACTTCGCCACTGATACCCGAACACGATCCAAGCGTCCTGTTCACGACGGCCGGCATGCACCCATTGGTGCCATTCCTGATGGGAGAGCCGCATCCAGCAGGCAGGCGGCTGGTGAACTGCCAAAAGTGTGTACGAACCGATGACATTATAGAAGTCGGCGACGACGTCCATCTCACCTTCTTCGAAATGCTCGGCAACTGGTCGCTGGGAGACTATTGGAAATCGGAAGCCATTCAAATGAGCTACGAGTTTCTGACCGAGCGGCTGGGATTCGAGCACGACCGCATCCACGTGACCTGCTTCGAAGGAGATCAGGACGCTCCCAGGGATCTGGAGGTCGCCGAGATTTGGTTATCGCTGGGTATCCCAGAAGACCACATCACGTTCCTACCAAAAAAAGATAACTGGTGGGGACCGGCCGGCTTGGTTGGCCCCTGCGGGCCCGATACGGAGATGTTCTACGACATGAATCCCGACGGTCCCGCAGGGGAAACGCCAGAGACTAACGCCAAGCGATTTTGGGAAGTGTGGAATGACGTCTTCATGCAGTACGACAAACAGGCTGACGGCAGATATGCGCCGCTAGCTCAGCGAAACGTGGACACCGGCCCGGGGCTTGAGCGCGTCCTCGCCATTTTGCAGAGAGTTCCTTCGCTGTACGAAACCGAGCTCTTTCAACCAATCATCGCCAAGATACGCTCGCTCTCTTCGACAAAAACCCCAGACCAGTTTGCCGTCCGCGTGATAGCCGATCACATCCGGGCCGTCGTCTTTATCCTGGCAGAAGGAATCGTTCCAGGCAACGTAGATCAGCCCTACATCGCCCGGCGTCTGATCCGGCGGGCGGTGCGCTACGGTCGAGAAATCGGCATCGACCGTCTCTTCTTGGGCGAACTGGCCGAGACGACGATCCCAACGTTGTCGGACGTTTATCGAGAGATCGAGGAGAACCGAGAACACATATTGACAGCGTTGGAAGAAGAGGAAAGACGCTTCCAGAGAACACTCAAGCGCGGCGAAAAAGAGTTCTTCAAGGCGGTAGCACAATGCCAATCGCGCGGACAAGAAACGATGCCGGGAAATGTCGTCTTTCACTTGTACGACACGTACGGATTCCCCCCTGAACTCACGGAAGAATTTGCCCGGAAACAAGGCCTTGACACAGACCTGGATGGCTTCCACAGGGCATTTGAAGAACATCAGGAGAAATCCCGCCAGGGTGCCGCAGCTCGATTCAAAGGTGGGCTGGCAGAAAAATTGCCAGAGACGGTCAAGTTGCACACTGCCACCCACTTGCTACACCAGGCGCTGCGACAGGTGCTGGGGCCTCACGTGGAGCAGCGGGGCAGCAACATCACTACCGAGCGACTCCGGTTCGACTTTGGTCATCCCGAAAAACTGACAGGCGATCAACTGGTAGCGGTCGAGGCTCTCGTGAACAAGCAGGTTGAGCGCGATCTGCCCGTCACGTGCGAAAAGATGCGCGTCGAGGAGGCACGAGAAAGAGGCGCTATCGGCCTATTCGAGGACCGTTACGGGGGACTGGGTCAACGTGTATTCGATCGGCGATTTTAGACAAGAGATATGCGGTGGGCCTCACGTGGCGCACACGAGCGAACTGGGGTGCTTTCGCATCATAAAATCCAAATCTATTGGGGCGGGCCTGCGACGAATAAGAGCGGTATTGGAAAGCACAGGGTCGGAGAAAGTCAAATGATGCAAAAGGGGGAAAACCAATGTCCATAAGTCCAGAAACCCTGATCCGACCCGACGTCGCCACGATGGAACCGTACACACCCGTGTACCCCTTCGAGGTACTGGCAGCGCAACTAGGCCGCACGCCTGACGAGATCGTTAAACTAAACGCCAACGAGAATCCCTACGGCCCCCCGCCCAAGGTGAGGAAGGCGCTGGCAGACCTCAAATTCGCCCACATCTACCCCGATCCGGAGAGCCGCACGCTGCGGGAGGCGTTGGCTGCGTTCACGGGCGTCCCTACCGAGTACCTGATGGCAGGCCTGGGTGCCGACGAGTTGATCGATCTGACGATGCGTCTCTTTATCCAGCCGGGAGACAGCATCGTCAACTGTCCGCCGACCTTTGGCATGTACCCCTTCGATGCCGACATCAACGGGGCTAGGTGCATCTCCGTCCCGCGCCGTGCCGATTTTTCGCTGGACGTGGACGGGATCGAGGAGGCGGTGGCACAACATCGCCCCAAGCTCCTCTTCGTCGCCTCGCCCAACAACCCGGACGGCAGTTGGCTGGCAAACGCCGACCTGGAACGGCTGCTGGCGCTGCCCATCGTCGTCGTGCTCGACGAGGCCTACGTCGAGTTTATGGGGACGGAGCACAGCCGCATCAAGATGGTGCCCCAGTGCGAGAACCTGATCGTGTTGCGCACCTTTAGCAAGCTGGCC
>CAZKDJ010000241.1:0-5866 GCA_964551295.1 uncultured Anaerolineales bacterium
CGCACGCCCACCAGCACCGCCAGGTCGTCCTCGGTGATGCTGCCCTTGTCGACCGGGCGGGCACTGCCTGTCACCGTGGCGATGAGCGCGTTCAGCGCCGGCTCCCACGTGGCAAAGCAGCCCTCGCTGTACTGGCTGGAGATGGAATCGGGTACGGCGGGCACCGGCACCAGGTCGGAGATGCGCACCATCTCGGTGAAAAAGCGGCGCTCCCCCAACTGTCGCCCCGCCGCTTGCATGGCCGCAGGTGTGCTCAGGCCGCGCCACACGTCGTTCGGGATCGGCTCTCCCACTACCTCGTGTTCGGTGACCTCCGAGGCGCTCATGGTGGTGGCGATGCGCAGGGCAATATCGTCGTAAAAGGCTCCCGATCCATCCGCCACGCTGCGCGGGTAAGCGCCCACCAGGTCAAAGTGGTACGCTTCGATAGGATGCTCGTCTCCGATCACCAAGATGATGCGCAGCCCTTTGACTTGGGCCTGCACCAGTCGCTCCAGCGCCAGGATAGGGCCGCCCCGGTGTCCCTGCTCAAAGAGCACGTGATAGGCGTTAGGGGTCAGGCCGGGGAAGGAGAAGTCGGCCGGGTCGGGCGGCTCTTTCGCCAACGCGGCCTCAAAGTGATCCAGCACGGCCTGGAACCTATCGGGGGAGGCGGATACCAGGGTGTAGAGGGTAGGAGAATGGCTGAGGCCAAATCGCCTGCGCATATTGAAAATCAGCGCCTTGCGCCAGCCGATGGACTCTTCGAAGGCCGCGGAGGTGATGAGCACGTCGGTGCGCTCGTCCGGGGTCGCCTGAACGAAGTGCCCCAGGAGACGAAAGTGGTGCAACAAGTTCTCAGACACCTCATCCAGCAACGGATTCATCGGGCCGGGCACGAAGGCGACGTGTATCTTGCGCAGCCAGGCGTGTGCGGATTTGATTGTCGTGGTTTGATTGCTACTCATGGCCCTCCTAGCAACTTGCACTCAACGTTCCGCGGTCTCCCATCCCTCCAGGTGAGAGACGCGCACGAACCAATCCGAAAGACGCGGCGAAAGCGCGCCCAGGATCACGAATAAGCGGTAGAATCCGGGCACGATCACCTCCCGTTTGCGCCGCCGGATGGACTTGACGATGGCGCGCGCCACAATCTCGGGCGAATACTTGGGCGAGACCCGGGGCACTTTTAGGTCCTCGATCAATGGGGTGTCGATCCTGCCGGGAAGGACGGTGGTCACGTGCACCCCCGTGCCATGCAGTTCCTGACGCATCGCCTCGCCCAATCCGGTCAGCGCAAACTTGGCCGATACGTAAGGCGCGTCGATGGGCAGGCCCTTCTTGCCATCCAACGAGCTGACGAGCACCAGGTGCCCGCTCTTGCGGGCCAGCATGTGCGGCAGCACGGCCAGCAAGCCGTACAAGGCGCCGTAAAAGTTGACCGCCATCGCCCGCTCGATGTCAGCGACGGTCAGTTTCGAGATACGACAGCGCACGTACTGCCCGGCGTTGGCGATAAAAATATCCACGCGCCCCCAATGTGCCAGGGTCTCGGCCACCAAGTGATCGACCTGCTCCTGCTGCGTCACGTCGGTCGGCACGACCAGCGCCTCCCGCCCCAGCGCCCGGATATCTTGCGCTACCTCCTGCAACGCGGCCTCGGTGCGCGCCGCCAGCGCCACGTGCGCACCTGCGCGGGTCAGCGCCAGAGCCGTTGCCCGCCCGATGCCGCTAGAGGCGCCGGTCACGATGGTTATCTTGTCGAGCAGCGTTTGTCTTCCCATTGCATCACCGTTTATTCTATGACCTGTTAAAGTATAAACACTTCTTTATGCATCCCGTTGCGCTTTGCAGAGATTTATGGGTCACGTTAAAAATGTGACGGCGCTGCCCGGCGGCACGCTTATAGCATGACCTACGCGGGTTGAGCGCCCGGCAGGCTCGAGGGCGCGGCGCAACATCTTACGACACGGGGGATTTTACAATGTACCGACAGGAACGCAAGCGGAAAAGCCAAAAACGCTCAGCTCAATTCGATTTGGAGCGGTGGGGCTATGTGATATAATCAGCGCTGGCATCTTGCAGAGTTACAGGTATGGCTGCGCCCACGCTGAACATCGGCATCGAGGAGGAATACCAGATCATTGACCCGACCACGCGGGAACTGCGCTCGTACGTGCAGCAGTTCCTCGATCGCGGCGAGGCTGTGCTGCCGGACCAGATCCGGCCCGAGTTCCTCCAGTCGCAGGTGGAGGCCGGCACGCACATCTGCGACGACATCAAACAGGCGCACCGCGAACTCGTCCGCATGCGGCGTTCGATCTGGGAACTGGCCAAGCGCGAAGGGCTGTGGGTGGCAGCGGCGGGCACGCATCCCTTTTCCTCGTGGGCGCACCAGGAGGTGTCTCCCTACGGTAGGTACCCCGAGCTGAGCCGCTTCCTGCAGGACGTGGGGCGGCGGCTGCTGGTCTTTGGGCTGCACATTCACATCGGCATCGAGGACAAGGTGCTGCGCATCGAGGTGATGAACCAGATGCGCTCCTTTCTCCCGCTCCTGCTGTGCCTTTCGACCAGCTCGCCATTCTGGCACGATCGCGACACCGGGCTGAAATCCTATCGCAGCGTCGTCTTTCAGAACCTGCCCCGCACCGGCATTCCCCCGCGGTTCGGCTCCTACGCCGACTACCGCCGCTACGTGGACACCCTGCTGGCGACGGGCAGCATCGCCGAACCGACGCACATCTGGTGGGACGTGCGCCCCAGCGAAAAGTTCCCCACGCTGGAGGTGCGCATCCCAGACATGTGCACGCGCGTGGAAGAGACGCTGTGCATCGTCGCGCTGGTGCAGGCCATCTCGGCCAAGTTGGTGCGCTTGCGACTGGCCCATCGGACGTGGCCCATTCACCGCAAGCACATACTGGACGAGAACAAGTGGCGCGCGGTGCGCTATGGCATCGGAGGGAAGCTGATCGACATCGGCCGGGCCAGGGAGGTGTCCGTCCGGAAACTGACGGAGCGCCTGCTGGCTTGGCTGGACGACGTGATGGATGATCTAGGGAGCCGGAAGGAGGTCGAATACGTCCACACCATTCTGAGTGAGGGCACCAGCGCCGACCGCCAACAGGCGGTTTATCAGAAAACGGGGAATTTCCAGGCCGTGGTGGATCACGTCGTGGAAGAGACGCAGGCAAATATCAAATGACAAATACCCAAAGTCAAATGGTCACTATCGACGAAGCGCGCGGCTACTATGGGAACAGCGACGCCGTGCACGACTTTGGCCACGTGCTGCGGGTGCTGGCGCTGGCGGAGCGCATCGGGCAGGCGGAGGGCGCCGACATGGCTGTCGTGCGGGCGGCGGTGCTGCTGCACGATGTGGGGCGCGCGCGGGCCGACGCCGAAGGGCTCGATCACGCCGCTCTCGGCGCCGCGCAGGCGCGGGAGATTCTGGCCGGGCAGCCGCCCGCAAAGGTGGAAGCCGTGGCTCACGCCGTCGCCGCCCACCGCTACCGCACAGCTCCACGGCCGGAGACGTTGGAGGCTCAGGTGCTGTTTGACGCCGACAAGCTGGATGCTATCGGTGCGGTGGGAGTCGCGCGGGCCTTTGCCTACGGCGGCATGCACGGGCAGCGGTTGTGGGCACCGATCGAAAGCGTGGACGCCGCCCGCTGGAAAGAGGAGGGGGACGATCCCGACGCCCATACTCCCGTCCACGAGTTCGTCGTCAAGCTGTCCCAGCTCAAGGGGCTGCTGTTCACACCCACCGGTCGCGCCATCGCCGAGGAGCGCCACGCATTCATGGTACACTTTTTCGAGCGCATGGGCGCCGAAGTACGGGGCTCAAAGTAGGAGGAGAGTCAAATGCAGAAATTGCTGCAATTGTTTTGGGCCTTTCTCAAGATCAACTTGCTCAGCACGTCGGGGCCAGCGTCGGCGGCGCTCTTGCACGCCGAAGCGGTGAACAAGTTCATGACGGAGGAGCAGTTCGTCGAAGCAGTCGGCTTTTCCAGCGCGCTTCCCGGTTCCGATGCACTGCAACTGGCGATGTTCGTGGGATACCACGCTGGCGGCATACCAGGCGCTCTGGTGGCCTGTGCCGCCGCTACGCTGCCGCCGACCGTGATCATGCTCGGTATCTCGATGATCCTCGAACGCATCCGGGGAGAGACGTGGGTGGGTGGATTTGTGCGCGGGCTGACGCCCGCGGTCGCCGTGCTGCTCGCCCTCACAGCGGTCCGTGTAGTGGGTGAGGCAGGCTGGCGAGACACGTGGCAGTGGGTGCTGCTGGCTGCAAGCGCACTGGCATTGGTACTGTTCAAACTGAATCCCGTCCTGGTCGTCCTGGGAGCGGGGCTGATTGGTATCCTGGCCTATCGATAAAGGGGAAGCGCTATGAAGGTGTTGATCTGTACCAACGGCTCCACCGCCTCGCGACGGGCTTTCGAGGCCGGCGCGCTGGTGGCCGACGCATTGCATGCCCAAGCCGTCGTCTTGGGGGTGGTCGAGCATCCGTCGGACACCCAGCACGTGCAGCATGCGATGGAAGGAGCCAGCGCGATCTTGACTGCTCGCAACGTTGTCCACACGACTCGCGTGCGGGAGGGAGCAGCCGTCGCCGAGATCGCGGCCGCGGCCGCCGAGGGCGACTACCTGACCGTGGTTGGGCCGCTGGGAAGAGGCCGCTTGATCCGTACCGTGCGCCGCTCGAGTGTGTGGCGTCTGTTGGAGGAGGTCGACGATCCTGTGTTGATCGTACGTGAGCCTCGAGCGACGCTGCGGAGTGTGCTCATCTGCAGCGGCGGGCTGGGGCGCACCAACGCTGCCGTGCAACTGGCCAGCGAGATCGCCCAGGGAGCCGGGGCTGAGGTTACCCTTCTGCACGTTTGGACGCCGATTCAGTCGCTCGAACAGGGCTGGACGCGTAGACGGCCGGACGGCGAAGAGTTCCTGAAAAGTGACGTGATTCAGGCGCGTCATCTGAGTGAAGAGCTTGCGCTTTTGCAAGAGTGTGGGCTGGAGCCTGCCTTCGCGCTGCGTTTCGGCCAGGCGCTGGACGAGATCCTGGCCGAAACTCGCGCCGGGGATCATGACATGGTGGCTATTGGATCGACCCTTTCAGCAGGACCGCTGGTGAAAGTAGCGGTAGGTGGTATTACCGACAAGGTGGCGAGGCGGGCCAGGCGACCCGTGCTGGTGGTTCGCTAGGGGGAATGCACGTCAAGCTCCTCCCAGGTACGCCTCCTGCACCTGCGGGTTCTCCCGCAGGTCATCAGCGGTACCGGCCAGCACCACCTGCCCCGTCTCCAACACGTAGCCACGACTGGCCACGGAGAGAGCCATCAACGCGTTCTGCTCCACGAGCAAAATCGTCGTGCCCTCTTCGTTCAACTGGCGGATGACGCGAAAGATGTCCTCGACCAGCAGAGGGGCCAGGCCCATCGAGGGCTCGTCGAGCAGGAGCAGGCGGGGATGGGCCATCAGCGCCCGCCCTATGGCCAGCATCTGCTGCTCGCCGCCAGAGAGGGTGCCGCCCAACTGCCTGCGGCGCTCCTCCAGCCGCGGGAACAGGTCAAAGACGCGCTGCGTATCTTGGCGGATGGACTCGGCGTCGTCGCGCAGGAAAGCGCCCATCTCCAGGTTCTCTTGTACCGACAGTCGGCCAAAGATGCGCCGTCCCTCGGGCGCCTGCGACACGCCCCGGGCCACCACCGTGTGTGGCGGCAGGCCGTGAATCTCTTGCCCCTCCAACCGGATCGTGCCGGACTGGGGGTGCAGCAACCCGCAGATCGTGTTCAGCGTCGTGCTCTTTCCGGCGCCGTTGGCGCCGATCAAGGTGACGATCTCGCCCTCCTCGACCGTCAGCGAGACCCCCTTTAGCGCGTGGATG
>CAZKDJ010000242.1:0-5849 GCA_964551295.1 uncultured Anaerolineales bacterium
AGAAATCCCACGGCTTTTCCTTGAGCAGGTACTTGATCACGGCAAAGCGCTTCTCCGTCATCTCCTGGATCTGCCGCAGCAGGAAGTCCTTATCGTCGGTGCGAAACTGTGGTACGTCCACATCGTAGGTGGCGCCATCGAGCACGCGGTCGATCTCGTAGCGCAGCTCATCGGGGTGGGTGTACTGCCGCTCGACGTTGGGGGTGAGAAAGCTGCTGATCAGGTGGCCCTTGATCGGCTTGATGGGATACGTCTGCGGCACGCCGACGACGATGGACTCCTTGCCGGCCTCGGTCAGGATGTTCCACACCCGCTTCTCGTGGATGGCGTTGCCGGTGGCGATCGTCATGCGGTCGTAGGAGTGGTCGGCCCGGTTGCGGAAACCGTAAAAGCCCAGCACGCCGGGGTCCTTGCTGGAAAGCATGGAGGTCCAGGCCGGGACGGTGATGCAGGGGATAGAGCTGGAGAGCGGGCCATAGATGCCCTCGTCGATCAGGCAGCTTAGGTTGGGCAGTTGATCCTTCAGGCCCAAGGAGCCTTCGGCGCCGGTCTTGAACATCACCCGGGGTGGGGCGCAGTCCAGGCCAAAGACGAGCACTTTGCGGGATTTTTTGCGGCGAAACAGGTTGAGCATTTTTCAGTCCTTTACATTCTATCTCGAGTTTCGAATACCGATGCGGATTGTACCACGCTGCAAGGGGGTGTCAAGATGATCAGCAAATTGTACTCAGGTACAAGGCTGATATTGGCCCTGTGGTCGATGTCAAATTGGAATGATTGAGGTATACTTGGTATGTCTGCGTCTTTCATAAGCTTGGACCAGATCAGAGTTTTGAGAGGAGGTGGCAGGATGAAAAGAATACTTGTGTTAGGCATAGCAGCTATAGTGCTGGTTACCCTGGCGGGTTGTGCCCCTGGCCCGAACGATCTGGCAAGATCTCCGGATGAGGAGGGAGAGATCGCCGGTTTCTGGCTGGGCCTGTGGCATGGCCTTATCGCTCCGATCACGTTCGTCGTGTCCCTTTTCTCGGACGGCGTGAGTGTGTACGAGGTCCACAACAACGGGGGATGGTACAATTTCGGTTTCTTGATCGGTATGTCGATTATCTTTGGCGGGAGTGGTGGCGGGGCGGCGCGGGCGAGACGCTCCAGGGCCAAAGATTAGGGAAAAGGAACTATTCCTCCTCAGTTGGGAGGTTAGGTGAAGAATTTTGCCTGCGACGGCCGGAACGGTCATCACCTGCTGCACCGGCCCCATGCGGCCGGTATCTTCAAGATCGAGTGGATTGATTAGGAGTGTTTCGCGGCTGCAAAACACTAATCAATCATCATCGGCGTTGGCACTGAGGTTGTCGAGGATGCGGCTCAGGTACGCTTCGAACGTCTCGATCTCGCTCTCGGAGAATCCGGCATAGAATAGAGCGGCCATTTCCCGTGACACCCGGACGTAGGTTTCTTGCCAAGCCCGGTCCTTTTCCGTACGCTCGATGAGGACCTTGCGCCGGTCCTCTTCAGAGCGCACGCGGACCAGGTGACCGGCTTCCTCCAAGCGATCCAGCATGCTCGTCAGTGTCGATTTAGCCAGGGATGTCTTTTCCGCCAGCTCGTTGATGGCGATGCCGTCTTTTTCCCACAGCACGAACATGATCCGGCCCTGCGCCGGGTTGATCTCGATTTGGTGCTGTTGGAGTTTTTTGGCAAATATCCGACCTGCCAGGTGGTGGATCTTGGCGATCAGAAATCCGCCTTTACGTGGGTATTTCATAGTTCAAAAGTCACATTGGACAAAGCGTGGTAGTAGTTTCCCCACTGGGCCGTGAAGCGTAGAACGGAATAGTCCGGATCGGTTACCCCCAAAGGATAGTACTTTTCAAATCCTTCGCGCCACAGGCGCTGTCTTGACTCTGTATCCTGAAGCACCTCGACTTCCCCGACTAGCATCAAGCCCATCCATTGCTCAAAGTCAACAAAGTAGACACAGGTCTTTGAGTTTTGGACAAGTTGGCCGACTCTTTTGGATGAAGTATTGGTGCTGAACCAGATTCTATTCAAACCTTCGTTTTCCATTTTGAGCATGGCTTTGATATTGGGGTAGCCATTGTCGCCATTGGTTCCCAGCATGGCAATACCAGACCTGTTGGCTAGTGCTAGTGCTTCTCTGATAGCTTTTTCCTTTTGCATGACTCCACACTCCTATGGTTGTGATAGTGCGCTTGTGAATGCTTGTTTCAACCACATCTAAGCGGTTTTGTCAGGCCATCGGCCACCAAAAGCCGCTCTTTACCAACCGGTCTTCGAATTCCAGGATTTTGTCTGAGGCGATCTTGGTCGCCGGCGATTTGCCGGACCACTTGGTGTAGAACCAGTCCAAATAGTGATCGAACCCCAGTTCTGCCCAATTGTCTATGAGGCCGACGTGTGTTGTGTGATCGTCGTATTCGGCCACGATTCGATCCAGCTGTTCCTGACTTGGCGGAGTATATTGTCCGAAATGGACGAGAAATTCCGAACTCAGCCGCCCTTTTTTGTACGGGGGTTCTTGCCCGGGGTAACCGAGGACCATGGTGATCAGGGGAAAACACGCCTCTTGGGGGAGGTTTAGCTCCTGGTAGACCGTGTCCAGATCGTTGCGGTGCAGCCCGTTCGTGACCAGCGAATCGATCCCGAGCGATTTTGCGGCGACGACGGCGTTCTGGACGGCGAGGGTCGTGTCGACCGCCGCCGTGATGAACCCGATGATGTTGTAATCGCTGAATTGATGCCCGAGGTGTTCGGCGGTAGCCATGATCCGGTTATAGTCGATGCAAAAGATGATGGCGTGGCTGCCTTGGTAGGAGACAAGGCGCTGCATCGCCTCGCGGTCATCGAGCACGATGATCGCGTAACTCTGGCAGGCGGAGGCGTTTGCCGCCTGGACGCTGGCTTCCAGTATCTGTTCCAGGTCGGCCTGAGCGATTGATTGTTCCGAAAAGCTGCCGTGAATAGAGCGGAGGGCGTGGATCGTTTTTAGGGTTTCGTTCATTGGCTGACACCTCTTGCGATCTAGTTCTATTTAGAATAATACCATATAGAACTAAATTTGTCAAGACCTTGAATGGGTTCAGCCGAGAACCTCGCCCAAGTCTGGCTTGGGGTGCTTGCTATCAGAGGGGCGAAAGGCCGTCCCTAAGCAGAAGCATGCCCTTTGAGAAAGTGGCCGGTGTGGGATGTGGTGACTTGTGCTACTTGCTCTGGAGTACTCTGGGCGACAAGCTGACTGCCTGCCTCTCCACTCTCTGGCTCCAGGTCGACGATCCAATCGGCTGCCCTGATCACGTCTGTGTTATGCTCGATCACGACCACCGTGTTCCCCGCATCCACCAGACGTTGCAATACGCCCAGCAGCCGCGCCACGTCGGCGGCGTGCAGCCCCGTGGTCGGCTCGTCCAGCAGGTACAGGGTGTGACCCTTTGCCCGGCGCGCCCGACCGAGTTCCTTTGCCAGCTTGACCCGCTGGGCCTCGCCGCCGGAGAGAGTCGTCGCCGGCTGACCCAGCTTCAGATAGCCCAACCCCACGTCGGCCATCAGCGACAGCCTGTCCTCGGCCGCTGGAACGTCCTCGAACAGCGGGAGCGCCTCCTCGATGGTCATGTCGAGCACGTCGGCGATGGAGTGGCCGCGGTACGTGATCTCCAGTACCTCGCGCGTGAAGCGCTTACCGTGGCAAGCGGGGCAGCGTACCTCGACATCGGGCAAAAAGTGCATGTTGATCGTCAGCACGCCGGCCCCCGAACACCGCTCGCAGCGGCCGCCCGGTACGTTGAAGGAAAAGTGGCGTGCGGTCAGTTTCTGCGCTTTGGCCTGCTCGGTCGCGGCAAACACCTGGCGAATGGGTGTGAAGGTATCGGTGTAGGTGGCGGCATTGGAACGCGGCGTGCGCCCGATGGCCGCTTGATCGATAGTCACGACCTTGTCCACGTGCTCCCAGTCCGTGATCGCGCCGTGCGCGCCCGGCGGGTCGCCCGCGCCGTAAAAGCGCCGCCGGGCGGCGCGGTTCAGGATATCGAACAACAGCGAGAACTTGCCCGATCCCGAGACCCCGGTCACGGCGATGAACAACCCCAGCGGCAGCTCGGCGGTGATGTCCTTCAGGTTGTGCTCGCGGGCCCCGTGGATGGTCAGGCATTCGCCGTTCTTGGGCCGTCGCCGGGCAGGGGTGGGAACGCGCACGCGGCCCGAAAGATAGTCGCCGGTCGCTGCGCCTCCCCGGCCGAGAGGGTCGGTGAGGGGCGATCCAGCGTGAGATATTCCACGCCCACGTCGGTCAACCGCCGGGTGCGCTCCTGCAAATCGTCCAGGATCGAGCCGGCGATGTCGGTCTCCTCGGGCGCGAGGTCTTGAACGAGGTGGTCGAGCCAGGCAGCCAGGTTGGTGAGCGGCAGCCGCGAGACCGCCATGATCGTCCGGCCCGTCACCGTCACCCGGCGGCTTTCGGGCCGCAGCCGCGCGCCCTTGATGGTGATGTGATCTGCCATTGTGCTCCTCCATTGTATGGGATTTCACCTCGATTATACAACCTTGGTGTATAAGTGGAGGGTTTGGGAAGACCTGCCAGGTTTCTGAAGCCTGGCAGGTCTCTAGGTCTCTAGCTTGAGGCACTGCCATACCGCCGCAGGCCGATCCGGAACAGGGCCGACGCACTGGCGAAGAAAGTCACGGCCAGCGCCATGCTGCCGATCAGCATCCCGGTCGAGAGCTGACTGGTGAGCGCCTGGGCTGGGACGGTCGTCATCGCGCCCACGGGCACGATCCATGTCAGCACCAACCGCAGCCAGCCCGGATACAGACCCAGCGGGTAGCGCGCCATCTGGAACAGGGCATCGAACACCCAGGTGAAGAGGAAACCTGGGCTCCACAGGACCAACGCGCTAAAGGCCAGCAGCACCGCGTACAGGATTGTCACCCCGGCGGTCAGTGTGACCAGAAAGGCGAGCGTGTGCAGGAGCGTCAGGGATTGGTGTAACTGGGACACGCCCACGCCCAGCATGCCCAGTCCCAGGGCCAGGTCGATCAGCGCCAGAGGGTGCCAGTAGCGGAAGCTGGCCAGGAACTGGGGATCGACCGGGCGCAGCAGGGTGAAATCGAACCGGCCGGTCCACATCTCGCCGTCCATCCCGGCGAGGGCGTCCAGGCTGGGGCCGATGAACAGGTTGCGCAGCGCGCCCACCGTCAGGTAGACGCCCAGCAGCACCAGTGCCGAGGGCAGCGTCCAGCCGTGGATCGTCTCGATCTGGGCAAAGAGCACCACCATGCCCAGCACGCCCGTTCCCAGGTTCAGCAGTGAGTGGAGCAGGCTGGTCCAAAAGTTGGCGCGATGGGCCATCTCGTTTTGGGTCGACGACGCGGAAAAGTACTTGATGAGCTTTAGATGGCGCATTGTTCCTCCAAGGCGTAATCCGTAAAACGTGATTCGTAATGCGTGATCCGTGATCTTGCATCCTACATCTTGCTTCTTTTCATCCCCCCACCGCCGAGTAGCGCCTGACGCCCGCGCGCCACAGCACGGCGAACGCGATCAGCGCAGCGGCCAACCACCCGGCTTGGATGGCGAACCCGGTCCACATCTCAGTCGCGCCCAGTTGCCCGGTCAGCACCTCGACTGGGAAGCCGATCATATAGCGAAACGGCAGGGCGAACGCCTCGAAGACGAACGGTTCTGAGTCAAAGTCGGTTTCCTGCAACTGCTCCCACTGAGTCACACTGTCTGGATAACGCACCGCTGGAGTGTAGAAATGGACTGTTGGTTCATCAGCCGGCGCCCGGAAGTTCTGCCCGCTGTAGCCCCCTTTGTCGAAGAACAAGCGCAGCAG
>CAZKDJ010000243.1:0-5847 GCA_964551295.1 uncultured Anaerolineales bacterium
CCACGGCGACGACGTGCTACTGCTGCGAGGCGCGCCCGATAAGCGCATCTGGCCGAAAAAGTACAATGGCGTCGGCGGGCACGTGGAGCCGGACGAGGACGTCCACAGCGCGGCGCTGCGCGAGATTCGGGAAGAGACCGGATTGGAGGTGCGTGACCTGCGGCTGTGTGGTGTGCTCAATATCCCCGTGGATGCGGACAGCAACACCGGCATCGTGGTCTTTGTCTTCACAGCCACGGCGACCAAGCGAGAGGTGCAACCATCGGCGGAAGGCTCGCTGGAGTGGATACCACGCGGCCGACTGGCAGAGCTAGACCTGGTGGAGGACCTGCCTATCCTGCTCCCCCGCGTGCTGGCGATGGATGCGGACGAACCCCCGTTCTTTGCGCACTACAGCTACGACGAGCAGGATCGGTTGGCGATAACCTTGGCTGAAGAGACCAGCAGCCCGCCGACTGATGGAACGTTAATCCCGGTCGAATCGAGTATGATCTGTGCGGTAGGATACGAAGGAGAAACCCAAACGTGAAGGTCATCTTTAACAGCACCGGAGCATATCGATACTTTGACGTGCCTAGAAGCATCTACGAGGAACTGCTAGCCGCCGGATCGAAGGGGCGATACATGAGAACATGCGTGATAGACGTATACGCCTACAGCAAGGGATAGCGTCAACCTCACGGGCTGAAACGGAACAGGCACACATCCCCGTCCTGAACCTCGTAATCGCGCCCCTCGATGCGCAGGATGCCCCGCTCGCGCGCCGCGTGCCAATCACCCACCTCGACCAACTGCTCAAAGTTCAGTACCTCGGCCCGGATGAACCCCTGTTCCATCTGGGTGTGGACCTTGCCCGCCGCCTGGGCCGCCTTGGTGCCCTGCTGGATGGCCCAGGCCCGCACCACCTTGCCGCCGGTGATGGTAAAGAAGGTGATCAGGTCGAGCACCTCGTAGCCCGCCCAGGCCAGCGACTCTAACCCCGATCGCTCCAGCCCGGCGTCGGCGCGGTAGGCGGCGGCTTCGTCGGGCGGCCACTCGGCCAGGTCCGCCTCAAGCTGAGCGCAGATGACGACGAAGGACGCGTCCTCGTCCCGTGCCACGCGAGCGACTTGCGCGGCTAACTCACCGCCAACGGGCAGGCCGTCCTCGCCGACGTTGGCCACGTAGACACGCTTTTTGGCGGTGAGCAGGCTCATATCCTGGGCCAGCGCCGCCTGCGCATCGCCGCTCGCCGCCCACGCCTCCGCCCGCTCCCCGGCCTGCAAGCACGCGTGCAGCTCCTCCAGCGCCTCGACCTCAGTGGCGTGCTCGCGCGGGTTGGCCTTGGCCGCCGAACGCGCCTTTTCCAGCCGCCGCTCCAACACCTCCAGGTCGGCCAGGATCAGCTCCAGGTCGAGCACCTCCAGGTCGCGCAGGGGGTCGACCGTGCCATCGACGTGCGCTACGTCGGAATCCTCGAAACAGCGACAGACCATGGCAACGGCGTCGACGCCACGGATGTGGCCCAGGAACTGGTTGCCCAATCCCTCACCTTGATGCGCCCCCTTGACCAAGCCCGCAACGTCCACGAACTCGACCGTCGCCGGCGTCACCTTCTCCGGCCCCACCATCGCCGCCAGCGCCTCCAGCCGCGAATCGGGGACCGCCACCACGCCCAGGTTGGGCTCGATGGTCGTAAAAGGATAGGCGGCCACGGTTGCGCCCGCCTTGGTGAGCGCGTTAAAGAGTGTGGACTTGCCCACGTTGGGCAAGCCCACCAAGCCGATGTGCAATGCCATAGAGCACCTCGCAAGCCCGTGAGTCGGATTGGCAACCCGACCTACTCAACGCCCCCCGACCTGGACAAGGGCAGCAGAGCGTGGAACACACTGCCCTTGTTCAACTTGCTCTCCACCCACACCCGCCCGCCGTGCCGCTCGACGATGGACTTGACGATAGCCAACCCCAAACCCGTCCCCGGTATGTCCACCGTATCGCGGCGCTTGATGCGATAGAATTTCTCGAACAAGCGCACCTGATCGTCCGGCGCGATGCCGATCCCCGTGTCGGCCACGCGGATCGCGGCCTGTTGGTCGTGGACCGACAGGCCCACCGTGACGGTGCCGCCGCTGGGCGTGTACTTGATCGCATTGTCCACCAGGTTAGCCACCATCTGGCGCAGCAGTGCCGCATCGCCCGCTACCACCGCCGCCCCCTGCGGCGGCTCCAGCCGCAGCGTAATCTCCTTGGCAATCGCCCGCGCCCGCATGCCGTCCACCGCCTCGACCAAAATCGTCCCTAGGTGACACGGCTTGCGCTCCAGCCCCACGCCCGCCTCGACGCGCCCCAGGTCAAGCAGGTCGTCGATCAATTCGCTCATCTGCCCGACGCCCTGCAGGATTTTGTCGACATAGTCGCGCTGCTTATCGGTGAGATCCCCCACCATGGGCAGCATCGTCGTGTAGCCGCGCATGAACGTCAGCGGGGCGCGCAGGTCGTGAGAGACCGTTGCCACAAAGTCGGACTTGAGCTCGTCCAGTTCCTTCAAGTGGGTGATATCGCGCATCACCGCCACGCGGCCAATCCGTTCACCATGGGAACTCAGTATCGCCGAGACACTGGCGTACAGCGTCCTCCCATCGGGTAATGGGACCTCCTCGTTCAGCGCCTCGCTCGCTGACAGAGGTCTGCCAAAGATGCGCTCCAACACAGACGCCAGGTTGGTCTCGGCAATCTTTTGACCGATAATCCGATCGGCCTCAGTGCCGAACGCCTGCTCGGCAGCGGGATTTGCCAACAGGACGCGCTCGTCGCGATCGGTCACCAGAACCGCGTCAGTCGTGCTGGCCAAGATCGCCGCCAGACGCCGCCGTCCACCTTCTGCGGACTGGAACAGGCGTGCGTTTTCCACCAGCACAGCCGTCTGACCGACCAGCGTGGAAAGCAAATCGATCTCGGAGGTCTCGAACTGACGCACCTCGCCATACCCCACCCACATCACAGCAGGCACCTGATCCTTGCTACGAATGGGCAGAGCGACGACGGACTTGATCGCCCCACCCAACGTCTCGTCGGTCAGGCTCCTGGCACGAGCCAAGTTCTCCAAAATCAAAGGCTTCTCCATATCCCGGGCTGCCTTTGCCAGCGCCCGATCGAGGGAACCCAGCCCTTCCCGCAGCTCGCCGCGCGACATGACCATTTGAGGAAATCCATCGGCCGAGAGAAAGACGATGCGGGACACCTCGGCCTTGGTCGCCTTGAGCACGCCTTCGAGGATAAAGGGCATCCCCTTAGGCAGCTCCAACGTCGCCGAAACCGCCTGGCTGACTTGGAGCAGCAGCGACAGATCCTCCATGCGCCCCTTCAGCCGCACGCGCATGCCCTCGAAAGCGTTCCCCATCTGCGCCACCTCGTCGGCACCCGGCATCTGCACCGGCCGCGAGAGGTCGCCCTCGGCGATATGCCTCGCTGCGGCGGCCAGTTGCTTCAACGGGCGCGTCAACCGACTGGTCACCAGGGGAATAACAACCACCAATCCCAGACCCACCAGGAACTGCAGGCCGAGCAATGGTCCGGCGATCTGCGCCGCTTGCGCCTGCACGGCTTTGTACGGCAGGCGAATCACGACGGCCCAATCGCTGTGCCCTTGCACGGGCAGATAGTAGACCAGCTGCCGCGTATTGTCCTTGGGATTGCGGCCCTCGTAAACCTCACCCTGATCCACGGAATAGGTGCGCGGCGGCTGCACATCTTTGTACCAGTCGGTCAAGAGCATCGCCCGATTAGGATGGGCAATGATCTGCCATCGATCTTCTACCTTTTCGACGACAAACCCCTCACCTTGTTCGTCACCCGGCTCTCCCATCCATTGCAAACTCTCCAGGATCGGGTCCAAAATTGGATGGTTGGCGCTGAGCCAGATGCGGCCCAGCAGCACGCAGACGCGCTGACCAGATTGGTCCTCGACCGGCACCAAAATCGACAGGATGGCCTCACCGTTGAGCGAACGATGCACAATGCTCGACTGAGGTGCACCATCCTCAAGCACACGCGGCAGGAGTGTCTCTTCCTGCTCCGTCAACGCCCACCCCTCTGAGTCGTCACCTGGCGGGTGATAGGCCATCAACTCACCGGTGGAGTCAAACAGCGCCAGCTGGTTGAAGAAAGCCAGCATGCTTAGATTGTTCTGCAGCCGTGTCTCTAGCTCGTCGGTTGTTTCCTGCAACAATACGGTATCGCTGGCGAACCCATCCAGCAACCCTTGCCCGATATGAGTGAAGTAGGCAATTTGCTCAGCGGCGCTGGTGGCGTTTCGCTCCATCTCGTCCACCACCCTCAGGGTCGCCACGTCGAGCGTTCTCATCGTCACAGCGGAGACGAGGACAATCGTCATGACCAAGATCAACGGTACGAACAAGAAGAGCAACCTGAGATTCAGCGTCCGGGCGTATGGAGGAACCCGGCGCGGCGCGCGAACCGGCCTGAGAGCGGGGAATAACAAATAGACAGCCTGAACAATGAGGGCAGCTACGAGACTCTCCAGCACCATGGGAACGAGATGGGCGCCGGTCAATGTGACCGCATAGTCCAGTCCCGCCAGCCAAGAATCTCCCAACCCCAGCCACGAATCTCCCAGGTGATGGACGAATATCGACAGCAACAGAAAGGGCGACGCCAACAATATCGCCACAAGCCCTGCGACGCCAGGCTGACGAGCGATGAGCGACAGACGGTCTTGATAGTCCTGGCGCAAAAGGAACCCAACCAAAAAACCGAACAGGGCAAAGTGAAAGAGATCTGTGACGCCGCCGGCCATCATCCAAGCACGAAACGCGCCACACAGCAATCCCACCAAAAGCGCCGGTCCTGCCCCTAGCCACGCGCCGGCGATAATCACGGGCAACGCCATCAAGGATGCAAACGGCACAGGGGGTGGCGCAGGACGGTTCGGAGGCGGCAAATCGGGAGGGGCAAAGGGCACTCTCAAGCCCAGGTTAGTCAGTAGCGCCAAGAAAGGAGAAAGCACCAATAGGAGCCCAAGGAACAGGAGAAGACGACGCCACCACAGCCTACCGGTGCCCACTCGCTCGCCCCAGGCCGAACGGCCAAACCATAGCAAGCGCCCAAAATCGCGCCGCGAATAGACGAGAAGCGCGAACAGCACCAGGGCATAAAGCGCCAAAAGAAGGTATTCCAATAAGGATACCTCAAGATCCATAAAATGACTTTCCTTCTCCGCTCTCGACCTTGAAAAGATTATAGCACCACCGCACAAATAATTCAAACCCTGCCTTTGCTCAACTTGGCGACCCGAGTATAATACACACAAGTACCTATCCAAGAGATTCCATAGCACAGGGCCTCGTGCCCATCCAAAGGCTACTATATTCTTCATCAGCATTCCAGACCCAAATGAGAGGAGCTTTGACATGGATAATCAAACCGTACTTATGATTGGAGGCATCGTTCTGGTATTGGCGCTCATGATCCTGCCCCAGTGGCAGGCCAAGCGGCGGCGTCAGAAACAGATGCAGGCGATAGACGTAGGCACTGAAATCTTGACCGTTGGCGGGATCATCGGCAAGATCACGTACCTGAACAGGGATGAAAACCGCGCCCGCATCGAGATCGCGCCCGGTGTGGAGATGCAGGTAGTGGTAAGCGCCATCAGCCAACCGCTGGCACAATCCGAGGCCGAGGAGTCACCAGAGATGCCACCTGACGAACCGTCTAAGGAATAACCGGAGCAAATGCTCACCCTCCCGCAGGTTTGGGGGCAGTCCCTGGACCGAAAGCGTACTGCAATGCCTAATTAAGTCTCAGTAGATCCAAATTCTTGGTGTGCACATGTGCGTGTTGATGAAAATC
>CAZKDJ010000244.1:0-5839 GCA_964551295.1 uncultured Anaerolineales bacterium
CCGACGTCCTGGGGGCGCAGCTCGCCCGGCTGCTCAGCAACGCCATCGCGGCCGGGCTCACCTTCCTGGCGTACTACGTGGCCTGGCGCCTCCTGGACGCCCTCCTCCGCCCCACCCTGCGCCGCACGCGGCTCGACGCCACGAGCCGGGAATTCGCCCGGACCGTGACCCGCTTCCTGGTCCTGGTCGTGGGGGCCGTGGCCGCCCTGAGCGAGCTCGGCATCGGCACGACCTCGCTCCTGGCCAGCCTGGGCGTGGCGGGCATCACGATCGGTCTGGCCGCCCGCGAGACGCTCTCCAACGTGATCTCGGGCTTCTTCATCTACTGGGACCGGCCGTTCGTGATCGGAGACCTGGTGGAGGTGGAGGGCCACTACGGCACCGTCGACCGGATCACGATGCGCTCCACCCGGATCGTGACGCCGGACGGGAAGCTGCTGGCCATCCCCAACAGCGACGTGATCAACTCGACCGTGGCCTCCTACACGAACTTCCCGCACCTGCGGCTCGACGTGGACGTGACCGTGGGGACGGGCGAGGACCTGGAGCGGGCGCGGGAGATCCTGCTCGGCCTCGTGAGGGAGGACCCGGACTTCATGGAGGTGCCGGCTCCGCGCGTCGTGGTGACGGCGCTGGGCGACTACCACGTCACCCTGCAGCTCCAGGCCTGGCTGGAGGACGAGCGACGCCACATCCCGCGGCGGTTCGAGCTCCGGGAGCGGGTGTTCGAGGCGCTGCGGAGCGCGGGCGTCGACATGCCGACCGAGACGATCCGGATCACGGGCCCGTCGGCCCCCGGCCCCCCGGACGACGGCGCGCCCGTCGGGTCCCCCGAGCCAACGTAGCCGGATCTCCCGAGCCCTCGAAGGCGCCGGCACGCGTCCGCCGCTCCCTCTCCCCCGACCCCTCCGCGCGCACCGGCGGCCCCCGTTGCCGCGTGCCGACCGGTGGGCCAGCTTGGCCCCGTCCCTGACGACACGCTCTCACCGCCGAGGTGGCTCCATGGCCCAGTCGCGCCGCGTCCGCGCCCCGCGCCCCGTCGCGGGCGCCCTCCTGTCCGCCGCCCTGCTGGCCGCCGGCCTGCTCGCCGCGCCGGCCCCCGCCCTGGCCAAGGTGGTCCGCGTCGTGGTCACCCGCCGCGACACGGTCCTGGGCGGGAAGGCGTTCGGGAAGGCCGGCGCCTACGAGAAGATCGCGGGGCGGGTGTACTTCACCTTCGACCCCGCCAACCCGGCGGACGCCCGCATCGCCGACCTCGAGCTCGCCCCCCGGAACGCGGACGGGAAGGTGGAGGCGTGGGCCAACTTCATGGTGCTCCAGCCGCTCGACCCGGCGCGCCGCAGCGGCGTGTCGCTGGTCGAGGTCTCGAACCGGGGCGGGAAGGCGGCCCTCGCCTACTTCGACCGGGCCGCCTCCAGCCTGGACCCGTCCCGGGCGCGGGACTTCGGGGACGGCTTCCTCCTCCGCCGCGGCTATACGATCGTGTGGGTGGGGTGGGAGTTCGACGTGCCGCCCGAGCCCGCCCTCCTCCTCCGCCTCCACGTGCCCCGGGCCACCAACCCGGACGGCTCGCCGCTCCGGGGCCGGGTGCGGAGCGACTGGGTGGTGGAGAACCCGACCCGCACCCTGTCGATCGGCCACCGGAGCCAGGTGGGCTACCCGGTGACCGACACGGCCACGCGCGAGGCCTACCTCACCGTGCGCGACGACCGGAACGCGCCCCGCAGGCTCGTGCCGCGCTCGGCGTGGGCCTTCGCCCGCGAGACCGGGGACGGCCGGGTGGTCGGCGACTCGACCCACATCTTCATGCAGGCGGGCTTCACGCCGGGGAAGATCTACGAGCTCGTGTACCCGTCCGAGAACCCGCCGATCGTGGGGCTGGGGCTGGCCGCCGTGCGCGACATGATCGCCTACCAGAAGTACGACCCCCACAGCCTGTTCCCGGCGAAATACGGGATCGCCGAGGGGATCTCGCAGACGGGGCGCTTCCTGCGCCACTTCCTCTACCAGGGCTTCAACGTGGACGAGGAGGGGCGGAAGGCGTTCGACGGGATCCTGGCCATGGCGGCGGGCGGGGGGCGCGGCAGCTTTGATCACCGCTTCGGGCAGCCCTCCAGGGACGCCCACCGGTTCTCGGCCTTCTTCTATCCGACCGACATCTTCCCCTTCACCGGCCGGGTGGAGCGCGACCCGCTCACCGGCCGGGAGGACGGGCTCCTGGCACACACGCCGCCCGAGGACCTGCCCAGGATCTTCTACACGAACTCGGGCTACGAGTACTGGGGGCGGGCCGCCTCGCTCATCCAGACGAGCGCCGACGGATCCACGGACGTGCCGCCCCTCCCCAACGTCCGGATCTACCACTTCGCCGGCGGGCAGCACTTCGTGGACCGCTTCCCGCCCGGCACCGACCACTTCCCCGAGGCTCCCAGGGGCCCGGTCTCGAAGCCGGGGCAGCCCGCGGCGTGGCGGGGCGACCCGCTCGACTACCATCCCAACCTGCGGGCGCTGCTGGTGCGGCTCACCGACTGGATCGTGGACGGCCGGGAGCCGCCCCCCTCGGCCATCCCGCACATCGCCGACGGGACGCTGGTCCCGGTGGAGGCGGCCGCGAAGGCGTTCCCCGACATCCCGGGGCTCGGATTCCCGAAGGTGACCGAGGTGGCCTACCACGCCGACTACGGCCCGCGCTGGGGCGAGGGGATCGTGGACTTCCAGCCGCCGCGGCTGGGACCCGCCTTCCCCGCCCTCGTGCCGATCACCGACTCGCTCGGGAACGAGCGCGACGGGATCCGGAACGTCGAGGTGCGCGCCCCGCTGGCCACCTACGCGCCCTGGAGCCTGCGGACCGGCATGCCCGGCCCCCAGGACGAGCTGGCCGACTTCCGCGGCACGTTCATCCCGCTGCCGTGGGACGCGGCCGAGAAGGCGAGGACCGGCGACCCGAGGCCGGCGGTGAGCCAGCTGTACGGCTCGCGGGCCGACTACCTGCGGAAGGCGGGTGCCGCGGTCGACACGCTGGTCCGCGAGGGCTTCCTGCTCCGCGAGGACTCGAGCTACGTGGTCGGTCGGGCCGGGGCGATCTGGGACTGGATGGCGAAGCGGGCGGCGGACCGGGAGGGAGGCGCGGGCGGACGGTAGCCGCGCGCCACGAGCACGCGGGGCGTACGCCCCGCGAACGGCGCATCGCCGGATCGTGGCCGTCAGGGTGACTACGAGTGTAGTCCCGGCACCGCCCTCGACCA
This sequence comes from uncultured Anaerolineales bacterium, assembly GCA_964551295.1. Taxonomy (GTDB): domain Bacteria; phylum Chloroflexota; class Anaerolineae; order B4-G1; family B4-G1; genus JAFGED01. Next base: position 3,246 of record CAZKDJ010000244.1, read on the forward strand.
CGACCGTCGACGACGGGAAGGCGGGCCCGGACGGCGCCCGGCCTCAGCTCCCGCCCGGCGCTCCCAGCGCGATGCGTCCAATACGGCCCGTGCCCGACAGCGCCAGCCACAGGTCCCCGCGCTCCGGGTCGCTCACCATGTGGCGCACCACCGCGTTCGGCGTCGGGATCTTCAGGGTGCGGACGACGGCCCCGGTGGCCGGGTCCGCGGCCACCATGAGCCCCGTGGCCGTCTCGGCGTACCACACCCGCCCTTCGACTCCGATCGCGATCCCGTAGGGACGGCCGCCCTCGTTGGGCGTGGCCCACTCCTCGAACGCGCGCGTGGCCGGGTCGTAGCGGCCCAGTCGACTACGGGCGTAGTCGGTGTACCACACCCGGCCACGACCGTCGACGACGAGCCGCCGCGGCCGGGCCCCCTCGTGCGGGAGCCGCACCAGCGTCATGGACGCGTCCTTCCGGTCGATCCGGCCGAGCGCGTTGGTGCCGAGGAGGGCCACCCACAGGCTCCCGTCGGGCGCCTCGGCGATCCCGTAGGGCCGGGCGCGGGCGGCCGGCACCGGGTACACGGCGCTCTTCCCCGTGGCCGGGTCCAGGCGCCCGTACAGGTCCGCCCCCTGCACCGTGAACCACAGGGTGCCGTCCACCCAGATCGGCGTGTGCGGATCGGTGGCCTCGGCCGGGAGCGTGTACTCCCGGATCTTCCCCGTGGCCGGGTCCAGGCGCCCGATCTTCCCGACCCGGTTCGCCGTGTACCACACGCCCCCATCCGGGGCCACCGTGATCCCGTGCGGGCCCGATTGCGGCGTGGGCGTCGCCCAGTCCGTGAAGGTCCCGGTGCGCGGATCGAGGCGGCCGATGTAGCTGTTGGCCTGGTCCGTGTACCACACCATGCCATCCGCGCCCACGGCCGGGTCGTGCGGGAAGGCGCCGGCGCGCGGGATCGGGTACTCGACCACGGCGAGGTCGCCGGAGGCGGCCGGCGGCGGCTCCTGGGCCAGGAGCGGCGCCGGGAGGCCGGCGAGGGCCAGGAGCGAGGCGCACAGGGCGCGGGGGGCGGCGGAGGCGGGGCGGGTAGCCGGGAGCATGGCGCACTCTCCGTCGGGGGTGAGTCGGGGAGCCGCTTTCAAGATAGCGGCGCTAGTCCGACGGCGCCCACTCGGCCCGTCGCGCCGCCGCGAGGGCGGCTTTCAGCCCGCCGCCGCCCCCGCCGGCAGCACCCCGCGCAGGTACTCCCCGGTGAAGCTCTCCTCGTGCGTGGCCACGGCCTCGGGGGTCCCCGTCGCCACCACCCGGCCGCCGGCGGCGCCGCCCTCGGGCCCCAGGTCGATGATCCAGTCGGCCGTCTTGACCACGTCCAGCTGGTGCTCGATCACCACCACCGTGTTGCCGCGCTCGACCAGCTCGTGCAGCACGTCGAGCAGGATGCGGATGTCCTCGAAGTGGAGGCCGGTGGTGGGCTCATCCAGGATGTAGAGGGTGCTCCCGGTGGCGATCTTGGCCAGCTCGGTGGCCAGCTTCACGCGCTGCGCCTCGCCGCCCGACAGGGTGGTGGCCGACTGGCCCAGGGTGATGTAGCCGAGCCCCACGTCGTTCAGCGTGTCCAGCTTCCGCTTCACGCGCGGCACCGCCTCGAAGAACTCGAGCGCCTCCTCCACGGTCATGTCGAGCACGTCGGCGATGCTCTTCCCCTTGTAGAGCACCTCCAGCGTCTCCCGGTTGTAGCGCTTCCCGCGGCACACGTCGCAGGGGACGTACACGTCGGGCAGGAAGTGCATCTCGATCTTGACGAGGCCATCGCCGCGGCACGCCTCGCAGCGGCCGCCCTTCACGTTGAAGCTGAACCGCCCCTTGTCGTAGCCCCGGATCCTGGACTCGGGCAGGGCCGCGTACAGCTCCCGGATGGGGGTGAACACGCCCGTGTAGGTGGCCGGGTTGGAGCGCGGTGTGCGCCCGATGGGGCTCTGGTCGACGTCGATGACCTTGTCGATCCGGTCGATGCCGTCGATGCGCTCGTGCGCGCCCGGCTCCTCCCTGGAGCGGTACAGCTCCCGGGCCAGCGACCGGTACAGGATCTCCTCGACCAGGGTGGACTTGCCGGAGCCCGACACGCCGGTCACGCAGATGAAGGTGCCGAGCGGGAAGGCGACGTCGACCCCCTGCAGGTTGTGCTCGCGCGCCCCGCGCACCACCAGCTCCCGGCCCTCCTCCGGCGCCCGGCGGCTCTCCGGAAGCGGGATCTCGCGGTCACCGCGCAGGTAGGCCGCCGTGAGCGACGCCTGGCTGGCCAGCAGGTCCTCCAGGGTGCCCGACACGAGGACGCGCCCGCCGTGCCGGCCGGCGCCCGGCCCCATGTCCACCACGTGGTCGGCCGAGCGGATGGTCTCCTCATCGTGCTCCACCACCAGCACGGTGTTCCCCAGGTCGCGCAGCTCCTCGAGGGTGTCCAGCAGCCGGCGGTTGTCGCGCTGGTGCAGCCCGATACTGGGCTCGTCCAGGACGTACAGGACGCCCACCAGGCGGCTCCCGATCTGGGTCGCGAGCCGGATGCGCTGCGCCTCGCCGCCCGACAGGGTGCCGGCCGAGCGGGCCAGG
>CAZKDJ010000245.1:0-5767 GCA_964551295.1 uncultured Anaerolineales bacterium
TTCTCGACGAGCCGACCACGGGTGTGGACCCAGTCTCGCGGCGCGAGTTCTGGGATATTTTGAGCGAGCTGCACATCGAGGGAGTGACGCTCTTCGTCAGCACCCCCTACATGGACGAGGCGGAGCGCTGCTCACGGGTGAGCTTGATGTTCGAAGGCAATGTCATCGTCTGCGACACACCGGAGCGGATCGAGGGCTTGGTCGAGGGTCAGTTGCTGGAACTGCGGCCCGATCGACTGCGTGAGGCGGCTCGGCTCATCGCCGATCTCCCCGGCGTGCTGGAGGTGCAGACCTACGGCGACCTGCTGCACGTGTTCGTGGACGATGCGGCGCGGCGCGCGCCGGAGGTGCAGGCCGCGCTGGCCGGGACCGGCATTGCCGTCGAGGGTGTGCGCCGAACCCGCCCGCGCATGGAGCAGGCGTTCATCTCGTTGATCAGGAAGCAGTCGGAGGAAGAATAATCACGCATCAAACTGCGCGATGCGTAAGACGTGATGCGTGACAGGAGGCTTGTGATAGTGAGTGGTTTTGCAGTTGAAGTGGTTGATCTAACAAAGCGTTTTGGTGATTTCGTCGCCGTGGACGGGGTGACGTTCCACATCAAGCGGGGTGAGATTTTCGGTTTTCTGGGACCCAACGGAGCGGGCAAGACGACGACGATCCGCATGCTGCTGGGCCTGCTGCGACCCACTTCGGGGCACGCCACGGTGCTGGGATACGATATCGTCAAGCAGGCAGAGGACGTGCGCAAGAATATCGGCTACATGTCGCAGCGCTTCAGCCTGTATCACGACCTGACGGTGGGCGAGAACCTAGATTTTTACGGGCGCACCTATGGCGTGCGCGGGCAGCGACTGCGGGAGCGCAAGCGGTTCGCGATCGAGATGGCCGGCTTGGAGGGGCGCGAGCGGGAGCTGACGCGCAACCTCTCTGGCGGCTGGAAGCAGCGACTGGCACTGGGTGCCGCCATTCTCCACGAGCCGGAGATGCTTTTCCTGGACGAGCCAACTGCGGGCGTCGATCCGATCTCGCGACGCACGTTCTGGAATCTGCTGTACGAGCTGGCCGAGGGTGGGACGACGATCTTTGTAACGACTCATTACATGGACGAGGCGGAGCACTGCCAGGATCTGGCCTTCATCCACGGCGGGCGCATCATCGCCGAGGGCGCGCCGGAGGATATCAAGCTAGACCAGATGCACGGGCAGGTGCTCGAGATCGACTGCGCGCAACCGGACGTGGCCATCAGCCTTCTGCGCGAGATGGGCGCGTTTGAAGAGGTAGCCCTGTACGGCGCGCAGATTCACGTGGTGGCTCAGTCCGTCGCCGAGTACAAGCCGCGTATCGCACAGGTGCTGGCGGAAGCCGGTATCGAGGTGCACACGATGGACGTTATCGCGCCGTCGCTGGAGGACGTTTTTATCTCCAGCGTGCGGAATCATGGGAGAGGTAAGGAGCAAGAGGTATGAACAGAAGGATTGTATGGATTATCGTCGGCGTCGTGGCCGTCATCGGCGCGGTCGTGGCGGGCGTTTACTTTGCCACGAATCCGACCTCGGCCCAGACCGAGGCGGACGATCTGACGGCCTCTGGCTTTGTAGAGGCCGAGGAGGTTGCTGCCGCGTCAGAGTTAGGCGGGCGCGTGCTCGAGCTTTCGGTGGAGGAGGGGGACGACGTCGAGGCCGGGCAGGTGCTGGCACGGTTGGATGGGACGCTGCTGGATGCGCAGATTGAGGCGGCGCAGGCCGGTCTGGAAATGGCCCAGGCGGAGTTGGCCCAGGCGCAAGCCGGGGCGCGCCCGGAGCAGGTGCGGCAGGCCGAGGCGACGTTGGCCCAGGCGGAGGCGGGGCGCGACGGCGCGTACCAGGCCTGGCAGGATCTGATCGCATTGCTGGATAACCCCCAGCAGTTGAATGCTCAGATCGCCCAGACCGAGGCGCAGGTCGCCGCGGCCAAGGCGGCGCTGGATCAGGCCGTGGCGATGAAGGACATGGCCCAGATCGCCTACGATGAGTATACGGACATCGAGGGCTCGCTGGATGAAAAGCTGAACCAGATTCCCAAAGAGTACCGGCCCGGGATACCCATGAGTTTTCACCTGATTCCCAACGCGTACTGGAAGGCCTGGGTGGGCGTCAACACGGCGGGTGCGGTGTATGACGGGGCGGTGCAGGCGTTGAATGACCTGTATGCCATGCGGGACAATCCCCAGGAATTGAACGCCCAGATCGCCGCGGCCGAGGCGCAGTTGGAGCAGGCTCGGGCCTCCGTCGCCATGGCTCGGGCGCAGTTGGACGCGCTGAAGGCGGGCGCCACGGCGGAAGAGATCGCCATGGCCGAGGCGCAGGTCGAGCAGGCGCAGGCCGCGCTCGACGGGCTGCTGGTGCTGCGCGACAAGCGGACCATCGTCGCGCCGGTCGGCGGCGTGGTTCTGGGGGTCAGCATCCACCAGGGTGAGCTGGCCGCTCCGGGAGGTACGCTGCTCACGCTGGGCGACCTGGACCAGGTGACGCTGACGGTGTACGTGCCCGAGGGCCGGTTAGGACAGGTCAATGTCGGGCAGGAGGTGGCGGTGAGCGTGGACAGCTTCCCCGACCGGACGTTTGAGGGGACGGTGATCGCCATCGCCGACGAGGCCGAGTTCACCCCGCGCAACGTGCAGACGCAGGAGGAGCGGGTGAACATGGTGTTCGCCGTGGACGTGCGCATCCCCAACCCCGATCACGCGCTCAAGCCGGGCCTACCCGCCGATGCGGTGATTTTGACGGAGGAGCGATAGATGGAAATCCAAAATCTCAAATCTCAAATCTCAAATCTCCGGTTTTGGATAGGAGGCTTGATACTGATTTCGCTGCTCGCTGGCTGCGGCAATGGCCAAGACGATGGCGCTATCGTTGCTTCCGGTTTCATCGAGGGCGAGGGGGTGATCGTCGCGTCGGAGGTGGCGGGTCGCATCGCCGAGATGCGGGTGGAGCGCGGCGATAGGGTCGCGGCAGGCGACGTGCTGGTGCAGTTGGACGGCGCGGTGCTGCAAAGCCGGCGGCTGGAGGCGGAGGCCGGACTAGCGGCGGCTCGGGCCAACCTGGCGCGCGTGGAGGCGGGGGCGCGTTCGGAGGAGATCGCTGCTGCGCGGGCGGCGCTGGCCCAGACCCAGGCCGAGCGAGATGGCGCGGCACAGGCCGTCGCTCTGGCCCAGGAGGTGATCAGCAATCCCTTGTCCCTCGACACCGAGATCGACGCCGCCCGTACGCAGGTGCGCCTGGCCGAGCAGGGCGTGGAGATGGCGGAGGCGGAGCTGGCCGAGGCCAAGCTGTGGCGCGGCCCCTACATCGGGGAGGGAGGGAACACAGAGCGCACGTTGAATCTGCGCGTGCAGGCGGCCGAGGCGGCGTTGGCCCAGGCCCAGGCTGAGCTGGTGGGCGCGCAGAGGTATCTGAGCGTGTTGTTGGCTACCCGTGATAACCCATTGGAGCTTGAGGCGCAGCTCCACGCCGCGGAGACGGAGCGGGAGCTGGCCGAGGCGGAGGTGCTCGCTGCTCAAGCGGCGCTGGACGAACTCGAGGCCGGTCCGACGGCGGAGGCGGTGGCGATAGCCGAAGCGCAGGTGCGGCAGGCCGAGGCGGCCGTGCGCCTGGTCGATGCGCAGATCGCCCAGCTCACGTTGACCGCGCCAATGGACGGCATCGTCACCAGCCGCAGCGCGCAGGTCGGTGAGACGGCCATGGCGGGAGCGCCGCTCCTGACCATCGCCAACCTGGACGAGGTGACGCTGGTGATCTATGTGCCGGAGAATCGCGTCGGGCAGGTGCAGCTGGGGCAGGAAGTGGCGGTGCAGGTGGATTCCTTCCCGTCGCAGGTGTTCGTGGGACAGGTGTCGAACATTGCCGGCGAGGCCGAGTTCACCCCGCGCAATGTGCAGACGCAGGAGGAGCGCGTCAACCTGGTGTTCGCCGTCAAGGTAAGCATTCCCAACCTTGACCAGAAGCTCAAGCCGGGCATGCCTGCTGACGCGACGGTTCTACCGTAATTGTAGGCCGCAGTGGACATGCCCTGCGGGCACCATTAAGCATGAAAATCTCACGCAAAGCCGCCAAGTTTTATATCTTTGCGTCTTGGCGCCTTTGCGTGAGATCCTATTTTCAGACCAGGAGTGTGTCTCCAGGCTCCGGCAGCACTTGCCAGACTTTTGTTTATGGTTTGTGGCTTTAGGGAAATTGTCTGAGCACGATGGGTAAATATGTCAGACGTCCCCGAACCCGCGTGAACAGTTCCGTTCTGCCCGGAAAGGTGGCTCCATCTCCCGTAATGTGCACGACGTTGTGCAACCATCTGTCCGACTCGCCTCCGACTATCGCGGTGATGACGATTTGGCCTGACTCATCTTGGTTCAGAGAGCCAAGTTCCCAGACGCCTCGTTCAGATGTGATACTCGCTGGAGGCAGGTTGTACCCTGTCACGTCGACGTCGACTGGAAACGTATCGGTGAGAACCACCCCTGCTGCCGTCTGAGCACCGTCGTTCGAGTACGTGATTGTGTACGTGATCGTGTCCCCTACAAAGACCTCTGTGGGATAAGCCTCTTTCCTGACCCGCAAGATACCTACGTCGGTGACCACGTGGGTCGCAAACAACGTGTGTGTCATCACCATGCTATATGCATCCGCGAACGCTGTGTTGGTGATGACGCCAACCTGGGCCGGCGCTGTGGTGGTGATGGTAGACTCCCATGCCTCTCCAGAACCGAGGCTTCCCACGGACCATTGTACGATCGGCGGCGTGATCAAGCTTGCCGGTGGGGAAACTCCTACCAACGTCAGATCAGAAGGCAGGACATCGGTCACCTTTACCTGGTTGATTGCGTTGGAACTCACGTTCTCACATCGAAGCGTGTAAACCAACTCATCGCTGGGAAGGACGGCAGAATATCCTGTTTTGGTCAGGCGGAGATCGGAGGAGGGGGTTGAAGGCTCGGCTACATTCACCAACGAAGATGCGTGGGCAGGTTCGGCGTACTTTGCTACTATGACGGCGTGATTGTGGAGCCGTTTGTATCCTTTGAGCACACGTGCCTGGATGGTCACGGTTTCGACTGCTGGTTCGACGAGCGCGTCGTCGAACACGACGACGCCATTCGCGTAGGAGGCAAACGGGGGGTTGGTCGACAAAAGCTGTACACCGGCGGGAAGAAAGTCGTACAACTGCACTTCCGTAGCAGGTGATTCGGAGGCCGAATAAGCAAGCGTGTACGTCACGATGTCATTCGGACCAGGGTCCTCGTTTTCGATGGACTTGGTAAGGGCCAGTTGGGGATTGGGAGTAGGTGTAGGAATAGGACTTTGCGAAAGTACGTGAGACCCGTCTGATGTGGGAGTGAGCGATATGAGACTTCCCAATAGCCCTGCGCCAGCCAGCACGCCCAGCACGTAAATAGCCCGGAGTAACAGTTTTCGCTCTTTTATTTTATTGAACATGGCACTCCTTATGTGGTTTGGTTCAACTTCTTGCTCTAGCCCCTATCACTTTGAACGTTAACAGCATTTGGAGGCCGTCTATGACTCTTCCTGGCAAGTATCCATCTTTGACATATTTATCATAGACATATTTATCATATTCTATTTCTATCTAGTGCGCAAGTCTAGCAAATTTCGAGCGTGATGCTCATCAGGGTTGGTCAAGTAGTAGTCAGGTTATCCCTCGACAATTCCATGGATCAGTCTGTCAGCCAGTCGATGGCTTGCAGCATCAGCCGCTGGTAGGGCTCGAGTTG
>CAZKDJ010000246.1:0-5747 GCA_964551295.1 uncultured Anaerolineales bacterium
TGTCTTGGGAGAAATTGGGTTCTTTCGTGCGTCCATAGCGCGTCTGGTTTAGGGCTGCCTCATCATTTTGATGCATGTTAGTGGATTGCTTGTGTTTCGTCAACCTGAAGGTTTTCGTGAGCGTATCGAGACTCGCACATCCACTCCTTTTGTGTTACAATCTTGAGCGCTTTCTACCGGATGGACGATTGTAATGGGTGAGAGAGGTCATTTGCACCAGGTTTACAGATTGCAAAGGGATACGTGGTACCCACGCATCATTCTGTTGGCGATGCTAGCGTTGGCTGCGATTTACGCTGCCGAGACAGCCTGCCAGGCGCGTGCACAGGGGGAGGCTTCAGGGACGGAGCCCGTCTTTTCCGTCCCAGGTGGCTATTACGATCAAGATATTCTGGTCGAGATTGATGGCCCGCCTTCGAGTTCCCACGTCATCTTTACAGTTGACGGCAGCGTGCCCACACAGGCCGATGGTTCGGCGTACGTCCAGCCCATTCGCCTGGGCGCGCCGGCCGTGACCGTCGTCCGCGCCCGCGCCGTTTTTCCGAATGGCCGGCTGGGGCCGGTCGTCAGCGCTTCGTATTTTGTCGGCGTGCAGGCCACGCTGCCGCTGGTGTCGTTGATCGTTGACCCGGATGACCTGTGGGACGCGGAGGGCGGGATCTATGCCAATCCCCACGAGAGAGGTGAGACGTGGGAGCGGCCGGTCGATGTCACCTACGTGGATCAAGACCGCCGCTCGGGATTCCAGGTTCCCGCTGGCGTGCGCATCCACGGGCACGGGACGCGCGGGTTTCCCAAGATGTCGTTCCGGCTTTACTTTCGCCAGGAGTATGGGGTCAGCCGGTTGGCCTATCCGCTGTTCTCCGAGAGCGAGGTGACCACGTTCAAGCGCTTGGTGCTGCACAACAGCGGCCAGGATCGGCCCGTCTTTCCGCATACAAATTGGACCCACCTGCGCAACCAGTTGGCGACGGAACTGGCGTTCCAACACGGCGGACTCGCTCCGCGCAGCCGGCCGGTCCTGCTCTTTATCAACGGTGAGCTATGGGGGATTTACCAGCTCCGCGAGCTTCTGGACCGATTTTTCCTGGCAGACCACTATGGTGTCCAGGAGGCCGATTTCCTGCAGGCGCCCGACGTGCGCGGGCAGAGCGACATTGTGATGGGGGATCGGGAAGATTGGGATCGTCTACAGCAGTTCCTAGAGACCCACGATCTGGCGGACGCGGCGAGCTACGCCTATGTCGAGAGCCAGGTGGACGTGGCCAACTTTATCGACTACAATATCCTCCAAATTTACGCCTCCAACGACGACTGGCCGCATCAGAACGTACATCAGTTTCGCCCGTCTGTGCCGGGCGGGCGCTGGCACTGGATGTTTTGGGATGGCGATCGCGGGTTTGCAGCGCAGCCCGTGGGGCGTGTGGACGCCAATATCGTGGCCGATTTGCTGGAACACGACGACCGATACACGGGCGGGCGCGACAAGCTCCTGCTGCGCAAGCTGCTGGGGAACCCTGGGTTTCGCGAGCGGTTTCTTTCGCGCACGGCTGATCTGCTTAACACGACGCTTGCCCCATTGTCCGTCATCGACCGGATTGACGCCCTGGCCGCTGAACTCGAGCCTGACGTCGTCTACGAAGCGAGCCACTGGTCGGTCTCGAGCAACTGGGCAGCCAACGTCGAGGGATTGCGCGCCTTTGCCCGGCGCCGGCCCGATTTCGTGCGCCAGCACATGATCGAGAGCTTTGACCTGGCCGGCACGGCGGTGCTGACCTTTGAGCCGCCGTCCGATGGCGGCGGCTATGTCGCCGTCAATGACTTCCTGCTGGACGACTTGCCCTGGCAAGGGGTCTACTTTCAGGGTATACCGATTCAGATCGTGGCCGTGCCCGCGCCGGGCTATCGCTTTGCGGGTTTGGGGGGGGCTGACCTTCCGCAGACGCCGGTGATCGCCTGGACGGTCGATGGATCGCGGACGTTCGCGCCGCGCTTTGAGCGCATCGCCGCCGATGCGCCCCAGCCGGGCGACGTGGTCTTTGACGGGCGCAGCATGGGCGCGGACAGCCACCTGGCGGACGACTGGTTCGAGCTGCGGGTGACGCGGCCCGGCGGCGTCGACCTGCGCGGTTGGCGCGTGACGGACAACGATGCCAAGACGGCGACTGACGAAGGGTCATTGATCTTTGGCGACGCGCCAGCCTTTGCCGTCGTGCCACGGGGCACGACGATTCGCGTCGTCGTGAGGCGGGCGGGCGACAAGTCGCGGGCGAGCGATGAGCCGCTACCGCAGGATGCCCTGGACGCCTGGGATCGGCAAATGGTGCTGTACACGGGCAACGGGAATTTGGATGCGAGCACCGATCCCGGGTTCAACCTGGGCTCCAGAGACAACCTGGTGCTCCTGGCCCCCGGTCCTACAGACGCCTTTGGCGATGATCTGGGCATCGCTTTCGTTTCGAATGGCTCTGCCGTCACGCCGGCATCCTTTGGCGTTATGACCGAGGGTGTGGTATTATCCGATAAAGATTAGGAGGTGTTATGGATAACGTACTCGATCTCACAAGCCCGGCTCCGTTGTCGTTGACGACGTTGGCGACCAATTTGCTGTTGTGCATCATTCTTTCCAGCGCCGTGGCCTGGTTCTACACCCGATACGGCCGGTCGCTGTCGAACCGCGCCAGATTCGCGCGCACGCTGCCGGTGCTGGCACTGACGACCGTGCTGATCATCTCGGTGGTCAAGTCGTCGCTGGCCCTGTCGTTGGGCCTGGTCGGCGCGCTCTCGATCGTGCGCTTCCGCACCGCCATCAAGGAGCCGGAGGAACTGCTGTATCTCTTCATCGCCATCACGATCGGGCTGGGGTTGGGGGCCGACCAGCGGTTGCCCACCATCCTGGCTATCGTCGTGATGCTTGGGTATCTCTTCATCCGAACACTGCTTTCGCCTCGTTCCACGAAGAATAATCTGTACCTGAACGTCCTGGCCCAGCCCTCAGAGGACCTATTTGCCAAAATCAACCAGTTGCTGCTCAAGCACGTCAAGTCCGCCGACCTGCGCCGGCTGGATCGCAGCAACTCGACCTTGCAGGCCACGTATCTGATCGCGTGCCACGGCGACGAGACGCTGGGCGCCTTGATGGACGAGCTGTGCGCGCAGATCCCCGATGGCGAGTTCAGCTTTGTGGAGCAGGACAACACCATGGATGGCTAGATGAAGATCGGAAAACAAAAGCCCCGCCGATTTTGGGGTGTTCTGGCCTGGCTCGGAGCTCTCGTCCTTTTGTTGGTCCTGGGCCTGGCCATCAGCGGCCAGGAGTGGGCTGGCGCGCTGGGCGACCTGCGGATGGTGTGGGACCGGCTTTCCCGGCCCGCGGCGAGCGACTTGCCTACTCTTGTCGTCGATATGAACTTTGCGTCCTATAACGACATCCTGGGCCAGCGTGAGCAGGCGCTGCAGGACGGCGTCTATATTCCATCGGGGCAGGGTTTCGTGACCGCCACCACGCGCGTCGACGATGCCGTCGTTCCCGTCAGGATGCGCCTGTTGGAGGGCCCCGCCGATCACCTGGGGGATGGCGAGAAATGGGGCTTTGAGGTGCGCACGCGCCAGAACCGGCAACTGCTGGGCATGCAGCGATTTTACCTGCAGGACCCGGCGGACAATAATTGGCTGGGCCAGTGGGCGTTTGCTCGCGCGCTGGAACGCGAGGGGGTTCTGGCGGCCCGCTACCGGTTCGTTCACCTGATCTTTAACGGGGACAACTGGGGCGTCTACGCGCTCCAAGAGGGGTTCGGCAGCGAGCTGTTGACCGCCCAGGGGCGGCGGGAAGGGGTGATCGTCCGTTTCGACGCCGACCTGCTGTGGCGGTCGATCGCCCACTTTGGCGGCGACGTACAGGCGGCCTACGCCGATCCCATCGCCAACCTCACCGCCGCCGACTTTCAGTACTTTGAGGTGGATACGTTCCGCGACGCCGACATCGCCCGCGACCCCGCGCTCTCCGCGGAGCGGGAGCGGGCGCGGGCGCTGGGGATGCTGCGCGCGCTCCAGGCGGGTGAGCTGGCGGCCTCGGACGTGTTCGACGTCGAGCAGTACGGGCGCTTCCTGGCCCTGGTCGACCTGTGGGGCGCGACCGAGGGGGCGTCGCTGGTGAATATGCGCTACTATTACAATGCCGAGACCGATCGTTTGGAGCCGATTGGGTTCAATGCCAATTCGTTGGGCTCTGAGGCGCGGCTCTCGCTGGCGACTACCTACGGGGATCCAAATTTGCAGGCGGCCTATGCCCAGGAGGCGCTGCGCGTTAGCCAGCCGGAGTATCTGGACCAACTGCGCGCCGAGTTGGAGACCGAGCTGTTGCAGGTGCAGCAGGCGGTGAGCGCCGAGCGCCAGGATGCCGCGCTTCCTTGGGACGCGTTGCAAGAGCGGCAGGGGCAGATCCGCCGCTCCCTCAACCCCGTGCAGCCTGTCTTTGCTTATCTGGGCTCGCCGGAGCTATCTTCCGAGGGGATCGTGCGTGTGTATGTGGGCAACGTCCTGAACCTGCCTGTGGAGCTCGTCGGGTTCGACATCCACGGCGCTACCGTCCTCCCGCCGAATCGGGAGTGGTTGCAGGATGAGTCGGCGGAACTGCTGACAGATTCTGCTGACCTGGTGGTGCTGCGGGCCTTTGACCCGGCCCAGGTGCCCGTGATCCGGTATGTGACCTTTGACCTTCCCCTGGCCGAGATCCACCGGTTGGATAGCGAGCTTGACTTTATGCGGCCGTTGGACGTGCAGGTGATCACGCGCGTTCCAGGCCTCTCCACGACGCAGATGACGCTGGCGCAGGAAGGGGTTCCGGACACCTTCGTGGTGGGCGGGGATTGATGGCCGAGTCCTTGTCTCGTTCCGAACCGACGACCGGCCTGCGGTACGAGCTCAAGCTGGTCTGCGACCCGCACCGGTTGGCGCAGGCGCGGTCATGGATCCGTCTACACCCGGCTGGATTCGTCGTGGCCTATCCGCCGCGCCGCGTCAACAGTCTGTACTTGGATACGCCGCACCTAAGCAGCTTTGACCAGAACCTGGCCGGCGTGAGCGAGCGCCAGAAGCTGCGCCTGCGCTGGTATGGCGAGAGTGTGAGGGAGATAGAGCCCGTGCTGGAGCTCAAGCAGAAACGCGACTTGCTGGGACGAAAGAAGCGGATACAGCTCCCCTGCAAGTTGGACCTGGCGTCCCCGTGGCGCGAGATCCTGGGGGCTGTGCGGGCCTGCGTCGAGCCCGAGTGGCGGGTGTTATTGCAGACGACGGATCAACCTACGTTGTTCAATCACTACCAGCGCGAGTATTACGCCGCGCCCGATGGCGCTTTGCGGGTCACGCTGGACTATGCGTGCGCCGCCTACGACCAGCGGCTGTCGCTGCGCCCCAACCTGCGCGTTCGGCTCCCCGTCGCTGACCGGGCCGTGATCGAGATCAAGGCTGCATTGGAGCAGGCGGAGCGGCTGCAGGAAGTGGTCGCCCACTTCCCCGCGCTGCGCACGCGCAACTCGAAGTACGTCGGCAGTCTGCAGACTGCCTTGTTGTGACGGTCGAGTGGAGGTAACCGCTCACCCTCCCGCAGGTTTGAGTGCAATTTCTGTGCCGAAAGTGCACCGCAATACCCGATCGAGTCCATTTTGCGTATCATCTCAATAATCTGGGGGGCGGGGGGGGGGGGGGGGGGGGGGCCGCCCCCCCACCCCCCCCCCAACCCCCCGCTG
>CAZKDJ010000247.1:0-5745 GCA_964551295.1 uncultured Anaerolineales bacterium
ATGAGATGGCCCCCACGCCCTGTTCCATCTGTTTGAATTGGGTTTGATTCTCTGCGAACTCTGAGGTCAGGGAGAACGTAATATCCGGAAAGACCGCCTCCAGCTCGTTCCGTACAGTCTCAGCCTCTTCCGGGTCCTGCAATTTGATCCCGTACCACATCACCTGGTGGGATCTACCGGAGAGGGACTGAGCCTCGCGCAACCCAATCACGACTCCTGTCTCCTCAAAAGCCAACCCCGTCTCGTAGATGCCGACCACACGGAAGTTGCTTTTCAGCAGGCGCAACGTATCTCCCACCTCAATCCCCATGACCCCTGCCGCTTGGCGACCAACGATGGCTTCGTGCCCCCCCTTTAGTAACCGCCCCTCGATGATGCGGAAATGACGGATGGCATACTCCCGGGGATGGTAACCAAACAAAGTCAAGAAAGGCATCTTCTCGGTTGCGGCGAAGGTAATGATGGCTCCAGCGACAGCTTCCACGTCGGACCGGTTAGCGATGCGCGATCCCACCCGCTGGTCAATAGCACTCAAGCCCACATCGGCCACGTCATCCTCGATAGCCACCAGGTCCGTCCGAGCGCTCTGCCACAGGGCGTTCACGGCCTCCATGCGGCCCTTGGTGACGCCACCCAAGGTAACGATGGCGGCGATGCCCACGCCGATGCCCAACACCGTCAGGCCCGTGCGACCGCGCCTGCGCCAAAGGCCCCGGATCACCATCCCTCCCGGCAAGAACTTGACATTGACGCCACTGTCAGCGCCATTGCGCATGGCCTCCAGGGGCAAGAGCCGGCTAGCCCGCCAAGCCGGGTACCCACCCCCGGCCAGTCCCAGGGCGATCACCACGGCCAAGGCCCGGCCAAAGAGGGACGGCGAGAACTGCACCCCCACCGCCCCCAGCAAGGAGGTCGATCTGTTCAGCAGAAGGACTAGCCCACCGCCAAGAACGACCCCTCCCAGTCCGCCCAGGAGGGCCAGGATCAGGGCCTCCCCCAGGATCATAGCCAGCACCCGCCAACGGCCCCACCCCAAAGCCCGCAAGATGCCGATCTCGCGCGTCCGCTCGAGGACGGACATGAAGAGCGTGTTGGCCATCACCACCGCGCCGATCACCACCGCCACCGCCGCGACGGCCATGGCCAAGCCCGCTACGATCTGGATGGACTGCTCCTGATCGACGAACTCTGAGGTGGTAAACGAGGTCATATCAGGAAAATGCCGTGCCACTCGCGCCTCCAGTCGATCGGCAGCGGTCGATGTGCCGCCGGGAAACGTGGGGTCCAGCTTGACATAGATCACAGAGACACGATGGGGCTGCAAGGCCAAGCCTTGAGCCTTCTCGAGAGGTAGGACTGCCCCCCCGTCCTCAAAGGCATCACCGGTCTCATAAATACCCACGACACGAAAGACCCCGCCGGTGACGTGAAAGGCATCGCCGACTTGTGTGCCGGTCATGTCCGCCGTGCGTCGGCCCAGAAGAATGGGCTTCCCCGACGCGTCTTGAGCCTCCGCCAAACCCTGCCCTTCGATGATTTGGAAGTGATCGACAGAAAACCCCTGCGGATCGTGGCCGAAGATGTAGAGGAATGTCGTCTCCCCAGCCTGGATGTAGCTATACAGCACGCCCTCTGCCGCAGCCACCTCGGGCCATTTCTCCAATTGTTGGACGATGGTTTCGTCGACGCTGCTGAGCAACATGCCCACGGCGCCAGACTGAGCCAGGATCAGGTCAGCCTGGCTACCCCGGGTCGCGGAGCCGAACCCGGCCTCCAACCCCTGGGCCACCGCCCCCAAGGCGATGATGATGGCAACGCCGATGCAGATGCCCACGATCGTGATGACAGTTCGCCCCTTACGCCGAAACAGATTAGAGAAAATCATAATCACCCTCACTCTCTGAGCAGATACTCGGAAAGGCCAACGCGGTCTCCAAATCGCCCTCCCCGACGAGCCAGCGCAAGTCCGCAGAGATCATGCCGAGCAGTTGCCGCCTCTCGGAATGCAAGAAGAAGTGATCGCCGGAAAACATGTGGGCCGAAAAGCGGGCGGTGGTATGCACGCTCCACTCCTCAAGGTCGATACCGTGCCGCTTGTAGTCCTGCGCCCCCCCGAAGGCGGTGATAGGACAACTGAAGGGTCTCTGCTCTACATAGGTATAGGTCTCGTTGATGGCAAAATCCGCCCGCAGGATAGGAATGAACAACGCCAGCAGTTCCGGGTTCTCGAAAACCTCATCGGGCGTGCCGTTGTACCGCCGCACCTCCTCGATGAACTCGGCGTCCGTCCGGTTGTGGGCCGGCGGGTCGGGGTCGGGTACGTGGGGCGCACCACGGCCAGAGAAGAACAAATGGACGGGCAACAAGTCGCATTGGCGACGAAGATAACGAGCCAGCTCGAAAGCGATCAGGGCTCCTACGCTGTGACCGAAGAAAGCGAACGGCTTGTCCAGGTACGGGAGAAGCCCATCTGCAGCAGCCTGGACGAGCGGCGTTATGCGCGTGAAGGGGGGCTCGCGCAATCGCGTCTCCCGTCCGGGAGGCTGAACGGGAAACACCTCGACGAACGCCGGCAGGCCATCGGACCACGAACGAAAGATCGTGGCGCCGCTGCCCGAGTAGGGAAAACAGAACAAGCGCAGCTTTGCCGAAGTCTTTGGCCTGGCAAAGGCAAGCCACGGGTTGTCGGTGATGGTTTCTGTAGTCAACATAGGCTCCTCCGTGATCGAGTGGTCACGCCTGACCGTCGGGCCCCTGACGGGGCTTCTTCACCCGCCTCACCGGCGACCAAACCGGGGCAACAGCCGGCCGGTACTTCGCTTGTAGACCTGATACTGATCGCCAAACTGCTCTATCATCATCACCTCTTCCCGGCCGATACGTGCATAGAGCACGGCGATGGCTATCACGGCCAACACTGTCACGATCCAGTTATTGGAAACGAGCGCCCCTCCCACGAAGAAGGCGAACAGCGCCGTGTACATCGGGTGTCTGATCCACCGATAGGGGCCATCGGTGACCAGTGCGTGTTCTTCCTGCAATGCCAAACCAGTCGACCAATGCTTGCCCAGGGTGTGATGCACCCAAACGAGCAGGAGAATGCTGACCGCCGCCAGAGCGGCGCCCATCCATCGAACCCACGCCGGCAACGACATCGAAAACAGACCCAGCCAAGGTGGATTGACGATGTAGACGATGAGGAAAATCACCAAACAGAAGAACAAAGAGAGCCTCAAATAGAAGCGCCACATCCCCTCCCGTTCGATCGCTTCCTTCCGTGAGGTCTTTTTCTCCCGGCCCGGCCGTGACGTCTTGCTGTAGTAGAGCCTGACGCCGATGACCACAACGAACAATCCCAACAGAACTATCCTAAAGATCGATGCGCCGTTCATATTTGAACTCCTCCTATTCTTGAAGGCTACACATATCGTCCTCAATGGCCCGGGCCAAGCTGGCAATTTCGGGGGCCTCAAACAACATACGCAGGGGCACGTCCGCCTGGACGGCTTCCCGTACGCGAGATATGACCTGGGCTGCCAGCAAGGAATGGCCTCCTAGCTCGAAAAAATTGTCACAGACCCCCACCCGTTCGATATCCAGTACTTCACCCCAGATTTGTACCAGGGTCTCTTCGAGCGGAGTACGAGGAGCAACAAATGGTTTGTCCGACTGGACCATGCCTGTGTCCCACGTCGCAAGCACTTGACGGTCCACCTTACCGTTGGGCATCAAGGGAAGCTCATCCAACAGGACAAAGGCCCACGGCACCATATATTCAGGCAGCTTCTGATCAAGATAGCGCTTCAACACAGACGTCGTGGTTCGCGTGAGCCGTCCCCATAGCGGGTTGTTGCCCAACGTGCTCCAGGATGGCACCTCAGCCGGTTCTGAACGTGGCATGCCGTCCCGTTCGTCACTCCCCAGACGCCTGAACACCACGTCGTACGCCCCCTCCCTGCTGAAGAGGGACCAACAGATATGTGTATGATAGGAGAGACCCTCGCCCAGTTGCCATAGGTCCTCAGGGTCCAGACCGTCCAAGCTGTCAGTCGACAATGGTCCCAGGGGCGCCTTCAATCCGTTTCCGTCTGCCTGATCGAGTAACGCCAGGGCCTTCACAGCAGGCTGGACCCGGGCATTTGCCACGTGGCGCATCCCCCAAACATCTGGCCGACGCTCGACGAGTATGCGGCGGATGTCCGTCACCGTGGGCTTCTGCCCTGGCCAGTCTTGCCACACCACGTCGGCCCCTTCTCCGTCATCTCCCCCTACTGCCCCCGTCTCTTGAGCAGAATCCTCTCCGCCTACGTGCAACACCACATCGTAACGGAAACAGGACAGTTCGTTGTGATACTGTCCACGCTTGAGGTGTATCCCCGCGCGGCGTATGGCAGGAAACCGATGTCTTAGAGCGGTGAAGAGAGCGGGGTCGATCAGCAACTCCTCCTCCTGGGCAACGCGCTGCCGAATTCGCTCCCTGAACTCCAGGGCATCGAGAGTATCGGCGGCTTGATGGTGCTGGACCAAGGCGTGAAAGGCACGCATCAAGGCCAGGCTGCGCACATCGCCCACGAAGACAAACCCGCCAGGTTTGGTCGCCTCGATAGCGCCCTCCAAGACCTGGAGCAAGTAGTCGATGCTGGGAAAGTACTGGACCACCGAGTTGAGGATCACTCCATCGAACATCCCTGGCTCCATGCCCTCGAAATCATCGGCCATGCGGTGAAAGAGATGTACGTGTCGCAGTTGGTCGATAGATGCCTTCATCCGCTCGGCGAACGCCAGCGCAGGCTGGGAAAAATCGGTCCCCCAATACAACTCACAATGAGGTGCGATGCGGGACAGGAGTAAACCAGTGCCACAGCCAATCTCCAATACCCGGCTTGGCTCCAGGGCCAGGATGCGCCTCACGGTATGATCGACCCACTCCCGCATTTCCTCAGCGGGGATCGGCTGGCCGGTGTAGCTGCTGTTCCAACCAGTGATGTTGAACGTCAGGTCGTGTACACTGGAAAAATCGTAGGTGTCATCGTAAAGATTCTGCCAGTCGACGATGTGATTGGCCTGCAGTTCTCGCATCCGATCTTGCAGACTCTTGCTTTCCAGGTTGAGCGCGACGTAGGCCACCAACCGCTTGTCCCCCCGAGCGTCCTCGCGGTCTATCACCACGGCCTCTCGCACCATCGGATGGTCGACCAGGGCTGCCTCAATCTCCCCTAGCTCGATGCGGAAGCCGCGGACCTTGAGCTGGTGATCTACGCGTCCCAGGAAGTCGATATTCCCATCCGGCAAGTAGCGAACCAAGTCGCCCGTGCAGTATAACCGAGCACCTGGCACACGGCTGAAGGGATCAGGAAGAAATCGTTCGGCTGTCAATTCAGGCCGGTTCAGATAGCCCCGCGCCACACCAACACCGCCGATGTACAGCGTGCCCAGCACCCCTATGGGCACCGGCGCCATGTGAGCATCTAACACGTAGACCCGTGTGTTAGCAATCGGGCGGCCGATGGGCGGCTTCTTTCCACCCTGGGTGCATGTGGCTGCCGTCGTCCAAATGGTCCCTTCGGTTGGTCCATAGAGGTTGAAGAACTGGCGACCCTCTGCCCAGCAGGCCACCAAATCGGCGGGACAGGCCTCTCCGGCAGCGTTGATGATCCGCAAATTGGGAAGCCTCCTAAAGGACAGAAAAGCCAGCGTCGATGGTGTCAGCGTCATCATCGGGCCGGAGAGCGATCCGATTGTCGC
>CAZKDJ010000248.1:0-5698 GCA_964551295.1 uncultured Anaerolineales bacterium
ATGCACATGACGATGGTCATGTTCGAGACGCTGGCCATCGCCTTCATCGCCGAGTTTCAGCACCCCGAGCACGGCAGGCGCAACCTCATCCTGGGGTTGGCGATGCTGCTGTGCGCTGGGTACACCAAGCAGATGGCCGTGTTCACCGTCGTCGCCGCGCTCTTTTTCGTCTTTTTGCGCGACGTCAAGAAGGCCATCCTTTCTGGAGTGGCGTTGACCGCCGCCGTCGGGGCGATCTTTTGGCTGCTTAACGCCGCCACCGGAGGCCAGTGGTGGGTCAATACCGTCCAGGCCAACTTTAACGCGTTCAAGTACCTGCAGACGATCTTTTTCCTCAAACAATGGTTTCGCCTACACGTCCTCTTTATCCTGCTGGCGACCGGATATCTGGTCTATGAGCTGTTCTGGGATCGGCTTTCGGCCTACTCGCTGTGGTTCTTTTTCGCGCTGGGCACGGGCCTGTTGAACGGCAAGTGGGGCGCGGGGTTCAACTACTTCTCCACTGCCATCGCCGCGGCCTGCGTCTGTTCCGGCCTGGCGTTGGGTCGCCTGAAGAATGGACTGGCACGGCGGGTCGCTGCCCAGCCACCGCGCGACGTGGCACGTTCGATGGTCACGCCGCTCCTGGTCGTCGCCATCCCGCTGCTCTACCTGCTGCAGGCTCCCCTGATGCTCCACATGCCCACCGCCGGCCCTGTCTTTGGACCGCTGGCTCAGGTTTTGGGTATAGGCGGGGCGGTGACGCAAACCCATTGCACGGCGTATCCCTATTACGATAGGATGGGCTACACTCAACTGGGGCACCTGCTGCTCGAGGAAGACTATGCGGCGGGCGAGGAGATCATGGCCTACGTCCGCACCTCCGACGGCCCCGTCTTTAGCGAAGAGGCCATGTTCGCCCTGCTGGATGATAGACCGGTGGTGACCAATCCGACTCAGCTTCGCAATCTGTACCTCAACGGCTTGCTCGATACGACGGACATCGTCGCGCGCATCGACCGGCAGGAATTCGGCGTGGTCATTTTCCGCGCCCAGTTCTATCCCGATCCGGTGCTGCAAGCCATCGGGCAGAATTACACCACCGTCGAAACGGTGTGTATGAACGGCTTCAACTACACCATCCTGCTGCCCAACCGCCTGCTGGGTGGTTCCGAGTGACGCAGTCAGGTCATTGTCTCCAATCGCTCCTCATGCTTGACCCACCCAGGTAACGGCATTATACTGAGCTTGGATATGTTGCAGGAGGAAGCCTTATCCGCCAATAGGAGTGCTTTCGATGAAAAAATCAGGTTCGTTTGTTCTTTGGACAATCGTTCTGCTTGTGATAGCCTCGTTCGCATGCGTGTCCACACCCGCGGCGCCGACGGCGGTAGAGGTGTTCGTGCCCACCTCGGTCCCGCCGACGCCTTCCGAAACACAGGCGTCGCCGCTGGACGTTGCTACAGAGGTCTCGGAGCCAGCCACCGAGGTTCCGACGCTGCCTCCTTCGACTGAGCCTCCAGGTGCTACAGAGGCCCCGCCTGAGTCGATGACGGAGGAGCTGTCTATTTTGTCCTTCGCCGTCACCGTCGAGGACATTGCAGATGGCAAACGGCTGGCCTTCAGTTGGGAGACGACCGGCGCCGTCGAGGCAGCGATCATCAGCGGCACTTCGCGACGTTTCCCACAGAGATGGGAGGTAGGCCCCGATGGTACATACGAGGTCGAACTGGAGAGCACCGGGTATAACAACCCACAGATGATTTTGATCGCCTACGATGGCTTGGGCAACGAGGTTTCTGAGACCATCAGGGCTGAATGGCCGTGCGAATACGACTACTTTTTCGACCCGGCCCCCGCAGCCTGCCCACTGTACGAGCCAAGCGAGACCTGGGCAGCGGAACAGCCGTTTGAGAACGGGCGCATGGTTTGGCTGGAGGAGGTGCGCGGCGAGACGTTCGTGACCCAGCGCCAGATCCTCGTGTTCTACAACGACGGCAGCTACGAGCAGTATGAGGATACCTGGACCGAGGATCAGCCCGAGCGCGATCCCTCTATCGAGCCGCCGTCGGGATTGCTTCAGCCGATTCGCGGATTCGGCCAGGTGTGGCGCGAGACCGACGGCGTGTGGGACAAGCTGGGTTGGGCGACGGTGCCGGAGTTGGGCTTTGATACCCAGTGGCAGCAGCGATTCCAAGAGTCCCTCCCCAGCGTGGCCTACGTGCGTATCTTTGACGGCCGGGTTATCGAGATCGCCGGCTGGGGATGGGCGACCGGCGGCACGTGGGAGTTTGTGTCGCCGTAATTGTCAAAGTAGGCGTACCGTTGGGCGGGCGTGGTGTTTGCGTCCAGCAGGAGGGTCTGTTCTCTGGTATGCTCCAGATTGTGACCCGTGGACTAGGGGAGATGGAAGCGATGAAAAATATAAAGGGGGTCGTACTGGCGGGAGGATTGGGTACCCGCCTGCACCCACTGACCAGTATCACGAACAAGCATCTGCTGCCGGTATACAACAAGCCGATGATCTATTATCCCATCGAGATGCTCGTCGAGGCGGGCATCAGGGATATCTTGATCGTCACCGGTGGCACCAGCGCGGGAGACTTTTTGCGGCTGATCGGAAATGGAGAGGAGTTTGGCCTCTCCCGCATCAACTATGCATACCAAAAGGGAGAGGGCGGCATAGCGGAGGCCCTTGGCCTGGCGCACGAGTTCGTCGACGACGACCACCTCATCGTAGTGCTTGGTGATAATATCCTTCAGAACGGAATCAAAAAGGGGGTAGAAGCTTTTTCAAAACAGCAGAGGGGCAGCCGCATCTTTTTGAAGCGCGTCGACAACCCACGGGAGTACGGCATCGCCGAGGTTGAGGGGGACAAGATCAAGCGCATCATCGAGAAGCCGCAATATCCGCCCAGCGACCTGGCTGTGATCGGTGTCTACATGTACCCGCCGGACGTGTTCGACATCATCCAGACACTGGAGCCCTCCGCCCGGGGTGAGCTGGAGATCACCGACGTCAACAACGCCTACATCCGGCAGGGCGCGATGGAATACGAGATCATCGACGGCTGGTGGCTCGACGCTGGCGAAAGCCACCAGGCGCTGCTGCAGGCCAACCTGACGGTAGCGCGTCAAGAGGGTGTGGCGCTTTAGCTTCTACAGGGTTGGACGCCATTGCCGCTTGCGTCGCTGGTCAGTTTGTAGAAAGCTGATGACGGGCCATTTTCCGATCGACGTTGGGTTCAGCAGGCCGACGATGGTCGTCATCGTCAGCCTGGCCCTTTTGTCGTGTGCCGTTCCCTCGCCTGCGTGGCAGGTGTATGGATTTCGCGATGGTGATTTCGTCTCTTTGCCAGACGTTCACAAGGCTGCCACATCCTCTGGCCCTGTTCCTGACTCTGCTCTTCCCGTCACCCCTCCCGATTGGCGCGTCACGGCTGCCGCCCTGGCCGACGTCACGGGCGATGGCCAGCCCGAGTGGATGCTCCTGGTCCGGCGGCCCTGGCGTGACTGGCCGATCCAGGAATGGACCTCCGTCCCCAGCCCCATCACAAGCTTTCACGACGCGGCGGGGGATAGCTGCCACCTGATCCTGCTCGATCCCGTGAGCGGACGCGAAGTGTGGGCCGGATCGGCGCTGCCTGCACCGCTGCTGGCCCTGGCCATAGGAGACGTGGACGGAGACGGCGTCGATGAGGTGGTGACGCTGGAGGGGGATTACGACGCCGGGTGGGATGGCCCGGCCAGCCACGTGGACGTCTGGCAGTGGAACGGGTTCGGCTTCTCGCTGGAGTGGCGCTCGCCCGCGGGCGCCTTTCGTCGGCTTGCTTTAACCGGCACCGGCGACGGGGAGACGCCCTGTATCGCGGTGCGTTGAGTCGCTCACCCTCCCGCAGGTTGGGAGTAGATTGTCAAGGAAAGCAGTAGCTCGCGAACCTACGGGAGGGTAAACTAACACCAGAGGAGGTATGAGAATGAACCACTCAAAACTTGGTCTAATCGCATTTGGATTTCTCATCGTCGCTATGTTGGCGTGCAGCATCCCTACCCCGACGCCGCCACCGGCGGCCACTGTGTCACCCTTTAGCCCGACGGAGCCCACGGAGCCGCCGCCGCTCGCCACCCTACCCCCGACGCCGGAAACCCATCCCACGCCGCCGGCCAACTTGCGTGGCCCGGGTTTCGCTTCCTACCCAGAGGTTCCCGTCTCCTTGCCGGCGGTCTACGAGGGGTACCCTCTGCCGATCGATATGGAGACGGCGGGCGTCCATCCCTACATCGAGCTTGACGACGGGCAGCGCGCGCTGTTGGCGCAGAATGGGTTCGTCGTCGCGCCGGCCGAGTGGCAGGAATTCTACATGCTCTACGAGCAAGCCCGCTACGCGGAGGTGCCCATCTTTGTCACCACCGACTCGGTCTATCACATCTACCACCTGATCTTTGACAAGATGCTGCGCGACCTGGAGCGGCAGCACTTTGAGCCGGACATCCGGGCGCTGACGCGCGCGTGCCTGCAGGCGGCCGTCGACATCCGCGCCGACGTGGCGGGCACCGAGTTGGAGGGACCGGCGCGGCAGGTGATCGCCTACTTTGCCGTGGCGGATGCGCTCATCAGCCCGGACGATCCCGCTTCCGTGCCGTCCGACGTGGCCGACATGGTGGCCGGGGAGCTGGCCTTGATCGAGGCGCACAGTGGTCTGGAAGCCAGTCCCATCTTTAGCATGAACTGCCCCGATGGCTGCGATCCCTGCGACACCGACCCGCCGCCAGAGTGTCTGGATCAACCTTGCATGTGCGAGGACTATTCCCAGTACGTCCCGCGCGGCCACTATACCCGCAGCGAGCAGCTTCAGCGCTACTTTCGCACCATGATGTGGTACGGGCGGATCAACATGCGCTTGCAAAAGCCCGACGAGACTCGCATGGCGCTGCTGATCACCTACATCCTGCGCAACACCGACGTCAATGGCACACCCGCCGCCGACGTGTGGGCGCGGGTGTACGACCCCACCGTCTTTATCGTCGGCAAGGCGGACGACCTGGGCCTGCACGAGTACGGCGCGCTGTGGGACAGCGTGTTCGGCGCGGATGCGCCGCCGACCGCCATCGCGGACGAGGCCAAATTTGCCGCGTTCGTCGACGCCGCGCGCAAGCTCCCCCCGCCGCAGATCAACTCGATGTGGGTCTACATCTGGGAGGATAAGGAGCAGGTGACGCAGGGGTTCCGCTTCATGGGGCAGCGCTTTGTGCTGGACGCCTACATCTTTGACGAGATGACGTGGCGCGAGGTAGGCGAGTTGGGGAATGAGCGCTGGCTGCCCAAGGGACTGGACGTGATGGCCGCCTTCGGCTCCGCAGAGGCATACACTATCCTCGACGAGATGGACGAGACGGCCTACGTCAACTACCCGGAGCAGATGGCCAAGCTGCGCGGGGAGGTGGATGGACTGGAGATGGATTCCTGGTCGCAGAACCTGTACTGGTCGTGGCTGTACGCCTTCGAACCGCTGCTAAAGTCCAAGGGCGAGCAGTATCCGAGCTTTATGCAGACCCAGGCCTGGGCGCGCAAGGACATCCACACAGCGCTGGGCTCCTGGACCGAGCTCAAGCACGATACCATCCTCTACGCCAAGCAGTCAATGGCCGAGATGGGCGGCGGCCCGCCGCCCGAGCCGCCGCGCGGCTGGGTCGAGCCCAACCCGGAGGTCTATGCCCG
>CAZKDJ010000249.1:0-5653 GCA_964551295.1 uncultured Anaerolineales bacterium
CGTAAAAGTCCATCACCCGCCGTTTCTCTCTCTCCGGCATCGCTGTGTCAAATCTGACCCAGGTGTCCAACCCGGTTAAAACCCCCGAGTACAGCTGAACCATGATCGTGGACCAAATGTGCAGCAGGAGGTAGGCGTCTTCTTCCGGAGCCTGAAGCGCGATTTTGTGCAAGGTGTTCTCTCTTTGCCACTGTCGCTGCCGGGCACTAATCCAACGGCTCACCGGACTGCCCAGCTGTTGATCCAGCCCTCTCAGTGCCTCGACGACTTTGCGCTGCGTGATCGAAGGCGCCAGAAGAATCTCCCACGTCTGCATCCAGGTGAAATTTTCTTCGTCCTGGGCCAGCAGCCGGTGCAGGAACGTCGTCCCGCTGCGAGGATTGCCCACGATGAATACGGGTGCTTCGATCTCTTGCTTGCGATAGCCGGGAAAGAAGACGTTGTCCAGCAGGAAGCAAGTCCAAGTAACTATCTCCAGCAGTGGAAACAGGGTGTAGAAAAAGACCAACCAGGCTACCCGTTTCGATGTTAGGTGCTGTTGGTTGCCTTTCCCTTTGGATAGAGCGAGGTAGGCGAAGCGAAGATATTGATCGAAATTGAAGGCCATGTAGGCCCTATTATAGCAGAAAAGCGCAAAGTGTGCCTCTAGCGTATCATCTCAATATCTTGGGGGAATGTAGGTCGGATTGGCAATCCGACTTACTCTTGCCCCTACTTTTTGAGAAGATACGTCGTGGCTTTGTTGTGGATCTATTTGGGCAGTTGGATCGCGCTCTTCGGCGCGCATCTGAGTGCGGCGATTGCCAAAGGGCGTCTTGAGGATTGAGGTGGCAGACGAAGCTGTCACTTTATCAATTCACTCGATGACCGATTGCTTCAGGAATTTGATCAGCAGCGGATTGACCAGTTCGGGCCGCTCGTG
Organism: uncultured Anaerolineales bacterium; assembly: GCA_964551295.1. GTDB lineage: Bacteria > Chloroflexota > Anaerolineae > B4-G1 > B4-G1 > JAFGED01. Next base: position 923 of record CAZKDJ010000249.1, read on the forward strand.
GCAGGGCTTGTGGCTGGCTCCGTCGATGGCGTGAAACTCGGCGTGAGGCAGGGCCTGTCTAACCCTCTCGCTGAACTCGAAAGGTATCGCCGCGTTCTCTCGCCCCCAGATTAGCAAGGTGGGTATCTCTCGCTGGTTGACGTGCTTGTATACATCCGAGATGTCGCCGAAGGGGCCGTGGCGTATCGTGGACAGAAATGCGTGCCTCGTCCCCTGATACTTTAGGAAAGCGCGGATCTCTTCCGGGAACTTGCTCGGTTGGGAGTGCTGCGCGATCAGTAACTCGCCCACCACTGGAATGCGCATGATTTTGGCCATCAACCGGTGCTTGGGATACAGGCCCGATGGATCGATAAGACGCAGGCGGCGAATTGCTGTTGGGTGCCGGTCCGCGAACGTGAGGGCAATCGCTCCCCCATCGACGGGCCCACTAGGTCGACAGGCCGGGTGACGTCCAGGGCGGCTAGCAGGTTCACGAGCTGCCGGTCAAAGAGATCGCGATCGTATTGGGTGTTGGGTCTATCAGAATAGCCTCGGCCATATAGATCGTAGCGCAGCACTCTGAGGTCGGCCTGCGCCAGCGCATCGAAGGTGTTGTCCCAGACAAAGTAGGCGTTGAAGAAGCCGTGCAAGAGGACGACCACCTGCCCATCTGGAGGCCCCGCCATTTCGTAACGCACGATCCCGTCTGTCAATTCCACGAACTGGCCCGGTATTGACGAACGGGCTTTTTGCGTCCAGGAGATGTGACTCCTTGTAGAAGAAGTTCAGGGTTGTACGCCTTTTGCCTCTGTCGATTTGACAACAAGGAGCGATCTGGCACCCTTGGCAAGTTCAGCCGGTGCTCGACCGCTCGAATGGGAGTCGCCGTGGTGTGGGCCACTGGGGCGGATGCGTTCGTTCCACTGCCCCTGGATTGCTGAGGCTTGGAATGCCTACTTCTGTGTTTCTATCTCCGCGGGGTCGACGGACTGGCCCAGTAGCACCCGTATGGCTCGCAGCAAAGTATCGCGCACGCCAGGATTTTTAACCGCCCTTACTCGGTCCGCCAGCAGTCGTATATCTGGGCCTGCTTGCTCGAATTGCTCAAAGACGACGTCGGGTTGCTCGGTTTTACTCACAGTTTCTCCTTGGCGGTTACTACACTTGAGGATGGCTACCTTGGGGCCGAAATGGACTGGACCGTCGATTACCCCACTGTTGCGTGCAGCCTTTGCCGCAGGCTCACCACCTCGCGCCGCATCTCGGCGTCCTCCTCGATCAGGTCGGCGATCCGCTCGCAACCGTAGAGCACGGTGGTGTGATCGCGGCCGCCCAGCAGCGCTCCAATCTGGGGTAACGACGCACCGGTCTCCTCGCGAAGCAAGTACATGGCCACCTGCCTGGGCCGGGCGATGGCCCGGCTGCGGCTCCTCCCCTCGAAGGCTGCTCGCTCCACGCCAAAGTGGTCGGCGACGGCGTCCAGGATCTGCGTATCCGTCAGCTTGCTCCTCCGCGGCATCAGCTCGCCCAGCGCCGTCTCGGCCAGCTCGGTCGTCAGCGGTTGGTGGGTCAGCCGCGACAGCGCCACCACACGGTTGAGCGCCCCCTCGAGCTCGCGGATGTTGGAGTAGATGCGGTCGGCGATCAGGGCCAGGATTTCGGTGGGGATGGTGGTCCCACAGGACTCGGCCTTCGACTGGAGGATGGCGATGCGCGTCTCCAGGTCGGGCGGTTGGATGTCGGCGATCAGGCCCCATTCGAAGCGAGAGCACAACCGCTCCTCCAGCGTGACCATGGCCTTGGGTGGCCGGTCTGAAGAGAGAACGATTTGCTTGCCCGCGTCGTGCAGGGCGTTGAAGGTGTGGAAGAACTCCTCCTGGGTGGATTCCTTGCCGGAGATGAACTGGACGTCGTCCACCAACAGGACGTCGGCGGTGCGGTACTTCTCCCGGAAGGCGTCGGTGGTGCGGGCGCGGATGGCCTCGATCAGGTCGTTGGTAAAGTCCTCTGATGAGGCGTAGAGCACACGCAGGCCCTGGGCGTGGCAGGCGTGACCGATGGCGTGCAACAGGTGAGTCTTGCCCAGACCCACGCCCCCGTAGACGAAGAGCGGATTGTAGGCTTGGGCAGGGCTCTCGGCTACGGCCATCGACGCGGCGTGGGCCAACCGGTTGCCCAGGCCGACGATAAAGGAATCGAAGGTGTAGCGGGGGTTCAAGTTGGCGGATGGTAGAGCGGGAGCTGCCGCGGGCGCCGCATCGGGCAGATTGAGAAGCGAGGTCTCGTTCTGAGGTTGCGGCTGGCCGTCCCAGACGATGAAACGGATGTCAGTGGCGTGGCCGGCCAGGCGAGCCATGGTGCGTTTGATGGTAGGTAGTAGTCGGTTCTCCAGCCAGTCTTTGGCGTATCCACTTTTGACGCCAACGACGAAAGAGCCATCCTCGAACTTGACGAACCTGGCGTCGCGCAGCCAGGTGTCGAAGGTGGCCTGGGTCATCTGAAGTTGGAGCTCGCCGAGAGCGGCAGACCAGATAAGATCCGGTTTCATATTAAAGTGTTTTGTTAGGGTTGGACTCGTTGACGGAAAGCGGGGTGATCGAGAATATGAGGATGGTTTTCCCTTCCCCGCGGTGTGCCACTGTCTCCAGTTGCGGGGATATTGTACCAGAGGGTTAGAACGAGGACAACCGCTTACAGCCCTCACAACTTAAAAGGGTGAGCTTTTTAAGGTTTTAAGGAAGGACGCATGGCGCTGCCCGCGTCGCTTCTGCGGTACCCCCCACTTCTTCCGCTTGGGAGAGGAGCAAGCCGGAGATGCAGGGGGCGCGGCAGGGCGGTCGGTCGTGGCGAGTCCCGTGGACCGTGCTGTGGGCTGCCGAGAATTGACGGTGATTGCCAAATCGGTTTTAGCCCCGGGACTCGCTGGTCGTGGCGACGTGGTCGCCGCCAAGCTGATCCCCACGCACGAACGAGCTACGGCAGCGACAGGCATATAGCATACCCGTGGAGCCACCGATCGACGTTGGCGGGATTCCTGGCATACACTCGCCACTGGCCGCCCGCGTGTGGGCCAGAGCTGTTGTAGATGACGAGGTCAAGGTGTGTGACGAATCCGCCTCCGGTGGCGAGTTGATCGCTCCCACACCTGGGAACCGCCGCGTGGCCCGTCGTGTTGGCAGGTATGGTCACGTACTCTATGACCGACGTGGTCTTGCCTTCGATGCCCGAAAGACAGGTGGCATAGACGTTCAACAGCTTTTTCGAGTCGCTCTTGTTCCAGCTCTCCACCATCCAGTACTGGCTGTAGTCGTTGTACTTGGTGCTCGCCCAGATCTTTTGGCTTCCATCGGCCTGAGTTGCCCAACTTCCGTGTGTGAGGATGCTGCCCTCTGGGCAGGCGACAGTGGCCCTGGCATATTCGCCTGGCTCCACGGTGATTTGGTTGAGCACCTGGGTGGAAGAGGTGCCAGGGGCATCGAACAGGCAGACGGCGTAGACGGTGATTCTCCAGCTGACTCCGGCATTGTTTTTGGCGTATCCACGCCAGCCGTTTCCGACCTTCAAGTGCGTGTAGAACAGCACGCTGGAGCTCGACGCGAACCCCCCACCGACGACGATGCTGCCCTCTGGACACGTGGCCGTGGCGGAGCCGACCTGGCCTGCGGCCACGGTGGTCTGCGCGGTGACGTATTTGGTGTGAGGCGCTGCTGCTTTGACATCCGGCGCCGGGCCGGCGGCCAACGCAGCCCCAAGCAGAAGTACAGTAACCAGACCAACTCGAAATGGATAGCTCTTCAGCGCTGACATGGCACACCTCCTGAAAAGATTCGTTCAGTACCTGTAACGGGTAGCGGGCCTGTTTTGTTACAGGTCTTTCAAGAGGAGACTCGCTCTCAGTCGCTCTGCTGTCTCAGGAATCTGGTTGCCCGCGTCAGCCCCAGGACGGCGAGCACGCCTAGCAGCAGCGCTATGCCAAAGCCAAGCTCGGTCCTAGCTCCCAACGCGACCGCACCGAGCAGCAGTCCTGTGCTGTCGACGACCAGCAACCGTTGGAAGTGGCGGCGCTCCAGCGCGCGCGTGCCTTCGACCTGCCCCGACCCGCGCAGCCGCTGGGCAAAGTGATGCAGGTCCCAGGCAGAAAGTGCCCCCACCGCGCCGGCGAGCATCCAGCCGTCCCCCGGTCTCATCCCCAGGCCGACAGCGGCGATAATTACAAAGCAGACCAGCTCGACGGAAGCCGTCCAGCCCCAGCCGAGCCATTGCCCCACCAGCCACAGGACTCCTAAAGCTGCGATGACTATCACAATACTCCAGGAGCCGTTCAGCCCGTATCCCAGACCCAGCGCGCCCGTAGCCAGCACGATGCTGGCGGGAAGGGCTTTGGCGGTTGGCGATGGGGTCTCGTTCACGGCGCGACTCCGATGGTGCGGAACCAGTGGGCCGCCCGGCTGAGAGAGGTGTGGATCGCTTGATCGAAGGGCTTATCGACCTGCCAGTCTACGACCTGGATGCCGGCCCGCCGCAACTGGCGCAGCAGCATCGCCCGCTCTAGGCGCGCGATGCGCACTGCCAGATCGACGGCTTCGTCGGGCTTGAGCAACCGGGCTTCGAAGGAGATCGGATCGGGGCTGACGACCATGAGCTGGTAGCCGTGCGCCCGCAGCCGGATGAGCATCGGCGGGTCGTCCGGGCACAGGGCGCTGATCAACACGAGCTGCGACTTGGCGGGGAAGAAGCGGGTGGGGATAT
>CAZKDJ010000250.1:0-5644 GCA_964551295.1 uncultured Anaerolineales bacterium
CCGCGCACGCACACGCCGGTGGTCAAGAACGTGATCCTGGCCTCGGCCGACCAGGTGGCTATCGACGCCGTCTCGGCCAAGATGATGGGCTTTGACCCGCTCAGCATCGACTACATCCGCCTGGCGCACGAGCGTGGCCTGGGCGTGGGGGACGTGCGCGAGATCGAGGTCGTGGGCGACGACGTGTCGGGCGAGAACTGGGGCTTTGAGGTGGGGTACAACTTTCATCGCATCCTGGCATGGATGGCCTGGTACGGCCCGACCAAGTTCCTGCAAAAGCTCGTCCTGCGCACGCCGCTGGTGGCCATCCCTATATTTATCTCCGAGTTTAACCACGACTACGTCCACTGGCCGCTCAAAGAGGAGCACATCTACGAGGATTGGCTGGCCAACACACCCTGGGGCCAGATGTTCCAGCGATATCAGGAGAAGGGCCACCTGGCGGAATAACGGTGAGAGTCGGGTTTCTCCTGCACCACGTTGCCACCTGTGTCCAGGATGGCGTATGTGGCCTCACTGTCCGATGTGCTCAGAAACTCCCCCTTAGGCGTTATGTATCGAGCAGCTCGTGCTCCATCGCGTAGCGCACCAGCTCCACCCTGCCGCGCAAGTCCAGCTTGCCCATGATGTTGGCCCGGTGGGTTTCGACGGTACGCACGCTGATACTTAACTCGTTGGCAGCCTCACGGTTGGTATAGCCCTTGGCGATGAGGCGCAGCACCTCTATCTCGCGGGGAGTCAGCTCTTCGATGACTGGTTCAGCGGCAGGGGTCTCGGCTGCCGGCTTGGCTAGTCCCTGCAACAAGGCACGCGTCATCGTTGGGTGGACGTACAGGTCGCCGCGCCAGACGGCGTGGACGGCGTTGATCAGCTCGGGTTCGAGAGCGTTCTTGGTGACATAGCCCGATGCGCCAGCCTTGATGGCCTCTTGTAAAAGTTTCTCGTCCTTGTGGACGGTGAGGATGAGCACGCGGATATCGGGCAGGTTTTTTTTCAGTTGCTTGGTGGCCTCGATGCCGCTGGGCCCGGGCATGCTGATATCGAGCAGTACCACGTCTGGATGCAGCTCGCTGGCCAGGCGCAGCGCTTCTTCACCATCGGTGGCCTCGCCTACCGTTTGCATATCGGGGGCGCGGTCGAGTAAGGCGCGCAAGCCGGTCCGTACCACGGCGTGGTCGTCGGCGATAAGGATGCGAATGGTGTCGCTAGAACTGTGTTGCTGTGTTCCCATATGGCACCTCCACGAGTATGGTTGTTCCCGATCCGGGGGAGCTTTCGATGACCAACTTGCCGTTCAGCATCTCGGCCCGCTCGCGCATGCCTACGAGTCCTAGGCGGCTGGTCTGCATGGCGCTTTCGGAGTCAAAGCCGACGCCGTTATCCTCGATGATGGTCACTACCTTATCGCCGCGCCGCTCCACGAGCACGTCAGCTTGGGTAGCCCGGGCGTGGCGCACGACGTTGGTCAGGCTCTCTTGTACGATGCGGTACAGAGCCGTTTCTACCTCTGGCGGCAGTCGCTCCTTGCTGAGGCCGACTGCTTCGAACTGGGCTTTTATGCGGTGCTGCTGGTTGAAAGTCTCGATGTATTGCTCTAATGCCGGTATCAGCCCCAGGTGATCGAGGGTGGCTGGGCGCAGGTTCATCGCCAGCCGGTGTAGGTTCTCCAGCATGTCGTCCACCATCATGATCATCTCGTTGGTGCGGGTGATCACCATCTTGGGCTGGTCGGCTTCTTGCTCCAGCAACCCCAGGTTCAGCAGCATGGATGAAAGCGCCTGGCCGGTCTCGTCGTGCAACTCGCGGGCGACGTGGGCGCGCTCGGCCTCCTGCATTTCCACCAGGCGGCGGGAGAGAGTCCGCAGTTGCTCGCGCCCGGTGCGCACCTGCTCGAACAGGCGGGCGTTTTCGATGGCCGTGGAAACCGGCGCCACCAACGCGTTCAGCAGGTGTAGATCATCCTGATTAAAGCCGTATTCCTTGTTGATGGCCTCAATCGTGCCGATGATGCGCCCTTTGCTTTTGAGCGGTACGCACAGGATCGAGCGTGTGGAGAAGCTGCCCTCGGTGTCAAAGTCGCTGTACCAGCGATCATCCTGCGTGACGTCGGGTATCAGCACCGGTTCGCCGTGCTGGACGACCCAGCCCGCCACGCCTTGGCCCAGTGCCAGCCGCTGGCCCACGATAAAGTCTGACCCCTCACCAGATGCGGCTGCAAAGTATAGATCGTCGTTAGCTTCATCCACGAGGGCCACCGAGGTCGCCGCCATGCCCATCAGCCGGGTAGTGTGGTCGGCGATGATGGTCAGCGTTTTCTGCAGATCGAGAGTCGAGACGATGGCCTGGCCGATCTCGTTCAGCGCTGCCAGCTCTCGGTTGCGTTGCTTGGTCTCGGCTTCCGCCTGAACGCGCTCGGTGATGTCCTCGAGGATGGTGTAGGCGCGATACGGGATATTCTCACCCGGCCTGAGCAGGGGCGTCGCGTTGACGTTGATCCAGCGGTAGCTATCGAGCACGGGGTTGAAGAACATGAGGGTGGCGTCGTGCATTTCCTCTCCCGACCTGAGGGCGGCTATGGCGGGCAGCGCTTCTCCCAAGACCTCTGCGCCATCCTGGCGGATCAGCTTCCAGCGCGGATCGACGGGCGCTTTGCTCTGGAGTTGACCCAGCGTCAAGCCCAAGATGCGCTCGGCGGCGGGGTTAGCGGCGATGACCCTGCCCTCGGTGTTCCAGTAAAGCACGCCCTGGGTCATCGTCTCGAACAGCGTGCGATGCTTCTCCTCGCTCTCTCGCAGGGCTTCCTCGACTCGCAGGTGAGCAATGACGCCGCCTAATTGGGCGGCGGTAGTCTCGATCACGCGGCGGGTGTTGTTGCTCATCTCGTCATGCGTGTGAGAGGAGATGTTGAGTGTGGCTATGGTCTTGTCTTCGTACATGATTGGAACGGCTGCCAGGATGCGCAATCCCTCACTTTGGAAGAGTCTTTCTATGGGAGGCGGAAAAGCGGATACACTTTGATAGATGGGCTGCTTGACCAGAGCGAGATAGCCTTTTGTTGTATCGGCGTCGTGGTGAGAAGCGCTCTTTAAGAACTCGGCGCTCAACCCCTTGTGAGCAACCAGGTGCAGTTCTCCAGCGGGCACGTCGACGAGGTATAAACCGCCAGAGTCGATCTCTTCTAGCTGGCACATAGCTTCCAGCACCTGATCCAGCGCCCCCGTCAAGTCTCTAGTTGCCCCCAGGGCGACGCCGAGGTCACGTTGGATGTGCAGCGCCTTCTGCGTTCGCTTTTGTTCGGTGATATCTGGAAAAATGACGAACCCTGCGATCAATTTGCCGTCTTTGTCATAGATAGGAGTGCTGTTTACGATTTCCCATCGTTCCGTTCCGTCTTTTCTGACGCAGCGCATCTCTTTTCCCATCGTGGTTTTTCCTTGTATTGCCAAGGTCAAAGGGAGTTCCTCGACGGGTATAGGATGACCATCGACGTCATAGTCTTGCCAGGAGCGTTGCATCTTTAAAAGATTCAAGCCTGCTTGCATATCTGATTCGTCGTCGATTCCCAGCAATTCCAGGCAGGCGTTGTTAAAGGTCGTGATCGTTCCATCAGGAGTGGCTATCGCCATCGCCACCGGTGACTGCTCAATTACCGACTTTAGGAGAGCTTGTGTTTTCGTCAGCGCCCTTTCTGCCTGCTTGCGCTCGGTGATATCCTCGCCAGAGCTCAGTATGCCGACGATGTTGCCTGCCTCATCCCTCAGCACGGTGTTGTGCCAGGCGATGAGTCGCTCCTCACCAGACTTGGTCAGCACTGGGTTTTCGTGGTATTCGACAGGCTTGATCTCGCCGGTCATCAATTGATTGAAAACGGCCTTGACGCTTTCCCTGACTTGGACTGGTAGGCAGGTGTTGAACCAGTTCTTGCCTAGAATTTCTTCTTCTTTGCGCTCCAAGGTGTCACAGCCTTTCCGGTTTATGAGCACGATTTTACCTTGAGTATCTATGGCTACAAAGAGCACACTAGTGATGTCCAGGTACCGTTGTGCTTTATCGCGCTCCTGTTGGGCTGTTTGGTACAGCCGCGTGTTCTCGATAGCGATGGCTGCTTGACTGGCAAAGGCGGTGATGGCTGGTATGTCGGTCTCTTGCAGGTCATCGCCCAAGACTGTCATCAGGCCGTACATTTCACTGTCAACCTGTAGTGGAGCGAATATACTCTTGCCGAGTCCAAGCAAGTCCACCAGCTTGCTTGCCAGTGGACGTGTGGCCTTGGGTAGTGCATCGACAATGGATTTGGCGTCCAGGATGGTGAAAGTGGTCTCGCTTTTAGCAAGGATGTGCTGGTAGATGCTCCCTGGCTTCAGCGGGAAGCAGTAGCCCTGTGCCGCAACGCCAAGCAGTTTCTCTGCCGTTTGTAGCAGATCGGGTTTGAAGGTTACGTGTGTGGTGACCAAGTGCTCTTTGTCTTCTGTCAAGGTAAAGACTAGCGCGTGGTAACCCAATTTGACAATTTCGTCTCCGATGGTCTTGTATACCTCGTTAGGTGTGCGAGCGCGCTGCACGGTTTGGGCGGCCTGGCTGAGAGCCAGCAGCAGTTGTTGGCTGCGAGCGATTTCCTCTAGTGAGCGTTGTAGTGCCTTCTCGGCCGTCTCGCGGCTAGTCTGTTCCTCAAGTAGCTTCCGGTAGCGGTTGAGCCGGGTGGTGGTGCGCACCCGCGCCAGCAGTTCGGGCTGGTCGATGGGTTTGGTCACGTAATCGTCGGCCCCGGACTCAAAGCTGCGTAAGCGCGAGGCGCGGTCGCCCATTGAGGTAACCATGATGATGGGGACCTGGGCTAGAACCTCGTCGGCACGCAGACTCTGGCAGGTGGCGAAGCCGTCCATGTCCGGCATCATCACGTCGAGCAGGATCAAGTCTGGCATAACGTCTCTCGCCTTTGTCAGTGTCTCCGCGCCGCTTTCGGCAAAGGCCAGATTATAGCCTTCCTCTGCAAGAAGCTCTCCCAGAGCCTTGCGCATTTCTGGTTCGTCGTCTGCAATTAGAATGGTGATGGAGTTTTTACCCATTTGTAACCTTCTCGTCTTTTTTCAACGCCTGTGCCACTACCTCGGCCAGTTTCTCCAAACTGGGAGGCTTTAGCAGCCAGCCGCTTAATCCCTGCACTTGCAGCGGTTCCATCTCCTTTTCTTTCAGAGGGTGGCCGGTCAGCAGTATAACCTTTACCTCTGGTTCTTGCTGTTTGAGCGCGTGGAACAGGGCTCGTCCGCCCATCTCGGGCATGACCATGTCGCTTAGCACCAGGGCGATCTGGTCGGCGTGTGCTTCAAAGACGGCCAAGGCTTCCCGGCCATTGGTCGCCTCCAGCACATGGTAGCCCAGCAGCTCCAAGCTGCTCACCACAGCTAAGCGTGTGGCGGCGTCGTCCTCTACCACCAGGATGACTTGCCCCGCTCCCAGGATCAGGTGTTCTTTACCTAGCCGTGGTGTTTCCGGCTGTTCCAGCGATAGAGCCGGCAGATAGAGGATGAACGTGGTCCCCTCTCCCACGTTTGTTTTCACGTCGATGTGGCCTTCGTGTTGCTTGATGATGCCGTACACTTGAGGCAATCCCAGGCCGGTACCCTTGCCGGGTTCTTTGGTGGTG
>CAZKDJ010000251.1:0-1545 GCA_964551295.1 uncultured Anaerolineales bacterium
GTCACCTTGCGCCGCTCGGCATCGGCCTGGATCTCGGCCGCCTCACGCTGGGCGCGTGCAGGGACGAGCACCTCGGCCTCCTGCTGCTGCACCACGGCGGCAGCCTTACGCTGTTGCACTTCCTCGTTGGATCTGGCCTGCGCCAGGCCGACCGTCTTGGCCTTTTCGACCTCGCGCAGCTCCAGCGCCTCGCGCTGCTCGATGATGGCTCGGTCGGCGTCCAGCTCCGCCTGCTGCGCCTCGCGCCGGGCGTTGGCCGCCTTGATGCGCGCCTCCCGGTCGGCCTCCGCCTCGGCGATGAGGGCATCGCGCTTGACGATGGCGATCACCGGCTTGGCCATGGCCTCAAAGTAGCCCTGGTCGTCCGTGATCTCCTCGATACCCATCGAGATCACCACAACGCCCATGGCCCGCATGTCGTCCGAGGCCAGCTCCTGCACGCGCTGCACGAAGGCGTCCCGGTCACGATGCACATCCTCCACCGTCAACTGACCGACGATGGCGCGAAAGTTTGCGCTCAACGTCTGGGCGATGACGTTCTTGACCTCTTCGCGCGGCATGCCAAGAAAAGCGCGCGCCGCCGTGACCAGCGAGCTCTCGCTCGACTCGATCTGCACCTGCGCCACCCAGTCGAGGCGGATCGGGACGCCGTCCACGGTATAGACCTCGTCTTTTGCCTTGGCGATGGTCATGATGGTCAGATCGAGAAAGCCATAGGCCTCCCAGATCGACCAGACCCAGGTTCCGCCACCAGTGATCATGCGCACGCCGACTGTATCGAGCGAGCCATCCTCTTGAAAGATGGTTTTGCCCTTGCCGTAGATGACCATCACCTGGTTCGGCGGAACCCGGTGCCGGCGCACGATCCTGCGGATGACGAAATAGTAGAGCAGGACGAGCCCAACGATCGCCGCGCCGGTCACAAGAATGGCCAGTAGCACGAATTCAAACGGTTGCATGGGAATATCTCCTTTCGATAGTGGTTTGGATATGATAATACTATACCACAGTCAACCCGGTTCGTCATCGGCCCTGCGACCGAAATCGACCCTGTACTTGGGGTCGATAACAGAGTGTCCTCCAGGCCAAGCTCGATCACGTGACAATTATATGCCAGCCACTGGCGTAGGCCAAACACTAGAGCAAAGCGAAATTCCATGCTATACTCTCTTGTGCCGACCCGCTAGACGGAAGCAATATCGGGAAAAGATTCATGTTCACAGGTTTTCGCAGAATCCTATTTGGCGATCCCCTGCCCACCGCCTCGGAGGAGGAGCAGCGCCTGACCAAGCTCAAGGCGTTGGCCGTGTTCTCGTCCGATGCCCTGTCGTCGGTGGCGTACGCCACGGAAGAGATCCTTCTGGTGCTGGTCATGGCCGGGACGGCGTATCTGAGCCTGTCGGTTCCCGTGGCCCTGGCCATCACCACGCTGGCGGTCATCGTCGCCATCTCGTACTACCAAACGGTGCACGGCTACCCTTCCGGAGGCGGGGCCTACGTCGTGGCCGAGGAGAACCTGGGCAAGTGGCCCGGTCTGGTCGCCGC
>CAZKDJ010000251.1:1645-5601 GCA_964551295.1 uncultured Anaerolineales bacterium
GGCATCGAGGCCATCAGCAACGGCGTGCCCGCCTTCAAGAAACCCGAGGCACGCAACGCCGGCATCACGCTGATCGCAATGGCCGTTCTCCTGGGGATCATGTTCCTGGGCATCACCTTCTTGGCCAGCTCGCTGGGTATCGCGCCAACGGGGGGAGAGACAGTCGTATCGCAGATCGGCAGGCACGTCTTTGGCAGCGGGCCGCCCTATCTCTTCCTACAAGCGGCCACGGCGCTGATCCTCGTACTGGCCGCCAACACCTCTTTCGTCAGCTTTCCGCGCCTGTCAGCCATCCTGGCCCAATCCCGTTACCTGCCCAACCAATTGACGAGTTTGGGCGACCGACTGGTGTTTAACAACGGCATCTTTGCTCTGGCACTGTCGTCGGCTGTCTTGATCGTCATCTTTGGCGGCGACACCCATCAACTCGTACCACTCTACGCAGTGGGCGTCTTTCTCTCCTTCACGCTGTCGCAGACGGGCATGGTGCGTCACTGGTGCAGGAAAGGCCAGCGCGGCTGGCAGTGGAAGGCGCTCATCAACGGCGTGGGCGCGGCGGCAACCGGCCTGGTGACGATCATCGTCCTTGTCGCCAACTTTCTCCGAGGGGCGTGGATCGTGGCACTTCTGATCCCCGCCTTTGTGTGGATGTTCCAGGCCATCAAGCGCTACTATTCCAGCGTGGCGAGGCAGTTATCGTTGGAAGATCTGGAGCCGAGGGAGTGGATGGACGTATCGGATTGCAGATCGCACAAAATCGTCGTGCCCATCTCTGGCATGCACCAGGGGACGTTAGCCGCGCTCCACTTTGCACGTTCGATGTCGACGGACGTCACGGCGGTCATCGTCGACGTGGAGCCGGAGAGAACGACTCGCGTTCGAGAAAAGTGGCCGGTTTGGGGCCACGGTTTGCCGTTGGTCGCGTTGGAGTCTCCTTACCGCTCCGTCATCCGGCCGCTCCTGTCTTATCTGAAAAAGGTGGATCAGCGCGATCCCGAACGGGGATTGGCCGTGGTGGTGCTGCCCGAGTTCGTGCCGCCCCACTGGTGGAATCACCTGTTCCACAATCAGACGGCGATCCTGTTCAAGGCGATTCTGACCTATCAGCGCGGCAAAACCGGCAAGGGACGCGTGGTGATCAACGTGCCATATCACCTTGAAAGACGCTAGAACGTAACACACCTGGCAGTCACACCGATTCTTTCTTCCACGGCAACGAGATGATCTCGTGACGTTTCCGTTACGCTTGAGTGCTACACTGGATCTCGGATGTATCATCCGCTGAAAGGGGAACAGACCATCGACATTGCGAGGAAAGGGAATGGCCGAAAATGAGATCCAACTTCCCACCACGGCTCGCACTCGTCGCTACCTGTCCTACTTGGTCCGCCTATGGCAGGAGATACCCGGCGCTCCCTGGCGGGCGTCGGCGCAGGACGTCGCCACCGACGAGCGCCACGGTTTTGCCAACCTGGAGAGCCTATTCGCCTTCTTGAGGGAGCAGTCAGAGCAAACAACACAAGCAGATAAAGGAGAAACCCATGATCATCTACGGGCATAAAAGCCGTGAAATCGACCTCGCCTCTGGGCAATTTCACTGCCCAAAGTGTGACGAGCAGAGGACCTACATACACAAACAGGTCGCCCGCTACTTTACTCTGTTCTTCATACCTCTGTTCAAGATCAAGACGCTGGCCGAGTATGTCGAGTGCCAGACCTGCCGCCACGCCTTCAAGCCGGAAATCTTGGGCCTGGTATCTTCTGAAGGCTCAGGGACTAGCGCGCAGGCAAAGGAACAGCGCTCTCCATGGGGATGTGTTTTGACGCTGGTGGGCGGCCTGTCCTTCGCAGTGGGCGCCGTCCTTTTCCTGCTTTTTACCGCCGCCCAACTCTCCGGCGAGGCCGGTCCCACGAACAATCTGGGTGGCTTTATCGGCGTGCTCGTCATCTGCCCGCTGCCGCTGCTGCTCCTCGGGTTGGTGTTGGGAGGAGGCGGGATCTTTATCCTGCGCGGCGGCAAGACGAAGGATGAGCAAGACGCAGAAGAGGAAAACTAACCTCGGGGGCAACTCATTGAGCTGCCCCCGTCTATCCAAGCTGCTACCGTCGCCACAGCGCCAACCCAATCGGCGCGAGGAGTGCGGCAATCGCGACCGCGACGACGATGGCGCCTGCACACAGGGTGCTGCTCGGCGCCACGTTGCTTTCCTCATTCCCGGCTGTTGGCGCAGTCGTCGACTGATCTGGCTGCACGGGTTCTGGGGCCAGATTATCGGGTGTGGGCTCTATGGCATCGGGCGCGCGAGTGGGCGGGATCTCGACCGGCCCACCTTCGCCCTCCACAACCTCGTAGGCGACGCCCTCGGCCACGAGAATCACGCGCTCGCCCAGGGCAAAGTACGCGCCCCACTCCGGCCGGGCCGCCAGCAGGTCAAAGTACTCTTGGGTGCCAAAGCCAACCTCGACCGTCTCCATGCGCGAGGGATCAAAGGTGGTGTCGATCCAGACGCCGCCCTGAAGCAGGAACGTCTTGGAGCCCACCAACCGCACCACCTGCGCCGCCTCCTCCGGCAGCGCCCCGCCGCCACCGACCGAGTCGGCGTCGTACAAGCCGCCTTCTTCATCGGCCCGCTCGGCAGCCGGTGCGCCAACTGCGGGAGCCGGCGTCGCCGTCCGCATCGCTTTCCCCGCGTCGTCGCGCCCCTCCTCAGTCAGGATATCGTCCTCGTCGATGAGGAAGGAGGTATAGGGCGTGATGATACCGTACTGCACGCTCAGGTCGACGATGGCGTCCACCCACTCCTCCCGTTCGCCGTGAAGCCGGATATGCTTTAGCAGGTAGCCGATTTTGCGCGTGGCCCACAGGCGCGGGATGAATCGGACGCTCGCGTCCGCATCGCCGCCGCCGGAACGGAAGTATCCCTCGTAGACGAACTCCTCGGTTTCGCCGTCCACCTCGCCGGCAAGCGTGATTTTGGTCGCGCCGCTATCTCGGTACCGACCCACCAGGATCAACTGCGTCCCGGCGAACAGGTCGGGCAGCGGGTAGGGATAGGTATCCTCGACCAACACGTCCCCAAAGTCGAGCGCGATATCGGCCAGGACGGGGGTGCTGATCTTGCTGTAGAAGCCGGAGACCTCCTCGTCGATCCGCTCGTGGGGGCGGACGTAGCCGGTGACCCCGCGCTGTTGCTCGGCCAATGTATCGAGCAGAATGGTGTTCACATCGTCACCCACGCCAAAGGGAAACAGGCGCACGTTACCGGGCGCGCTCGCCTCCACGTTGGCCAGGATCTGGTCGATCTCGACCACGCCCTCGGTGGGCAGCCCGTCGGTGAGAAAGATGATCACCGTGGGTCGCTCGTCATCTGCCTGGGACAGCGCCTCCAGCAGCGCACGGTTGATATCGGTGCCGCCAACCGCCTCCAGATCGTCCACCCAGCGCACGGCCTCGCGCGCCTCCGAGACGGGCCGCAAGCCGCGCGCGTACTGCTTCAATCCGGTGGAGAAGGCGATGACGTTGAAGCGATCCTCGTCGTTCAGGTGCTCCAGCACGTAGGCCAACGCGTCCTTGGCCTGTTCGATCTTTTCCCCCTCCATCGAGCCGGAGACGTCGAGTACCAGCACGACGTCGCGCGGGATCACACGATCGACATCGACGGTGGGCGCGGCCATCAGCAGGAAGAAACCGTCCTCGCCCGGCTCCTTGTAGGTCAACAGGTTCAGCCCCACGTCCTCGTGGCTGACGGTATAGATCAGGTCAAAGTCCTGGTCGGGCAGGACGTCGTATTCCTCGTAGCCGACGACGGCGCGGTAATCGCCATCCCGCTCGATAAACAGCCGATCCTGATGCGTGGGCGAGTAGAGGGCATGCATGGCATCCTTGGAGCGCACCTCGATGCGCACGCTGACCTCCTCCAGCGGGCGGGCGGAGAACTTTTCCGTGTTGAGCGGGT
>CAZKDJ010000252.1:0-5535 GCA_964551295.1 uncultured Anaerolineales bacterium
TCGCCGCGTCGTAGGTGTAGGTGTGGGAACCGTCTGGACCGCTGTAGGAAAGGCGGTTGCCTACGGCGTCGTAGGTGTAGTCGTAGGACTCGCCGGTGGAATAGTCGGCGTCGCTCAGGCGGCCCAGGGGGTCGTAGGTGTAGGTAATCGTGCGGCCGGTGGTGCCTCCGACCGGCGGATAGACGACGTCTTCCTCAAAGACCAGGTAGGCCACCTGCTCGGTGGTGTGATTGCGCTCGCTGTCCGATATCTGATCTTCGTCGATGGCCAGATCGAGCGTGGAAGCGCTCAACGGCGAAGCGCCGTAGAGCACGGCCCACCCGCCGTCGCCGCCGTCCATAGCCGCCTGACTGACGAGGGCCACCTGGGGCGCGCTGCCGAAAGCAGGGGAGAAGCTGTACGCGTAGGGAGGCGAATTGGTCACGCCAAGTACCGTGTCCGACCCCACATCGGCCCGGTAAGCCACGTCTTCCACACTGCCCGCTCCTGCTTCGACGATGACCACGCCCAAGACTTCGTTAGCGCGGGTGGTATCGGTATCCTCACACACCGTCTTGCCCACCCGCAAATTGCTGCCGTCGGGCGGATTGGTCTGCCAGCTGCCCCGATCCCAAAAGACAGACCAGTCGGGGTCGTTCGCGCTCATCACCTGTCCCAGTACGACCGGGGTGGTATACCCCTGCAGGTAGCTCAAGGACTGGCCTGTCCACGATCCCTTGCGGTCGGTCACCGTGCTCTCGACCCGGTGCGCCTCGATGGCCCGCCCGTCGGGCAGCGAATAGGCCCCGGTCTCCATCACCAGGTAGTGCACCGTCTCCGGCTGGACGGCCTGGTCGCTGGGGTTCTGTAGCTTGACCTGGAAACTGTCGTCCTGGGCGTTGCGCACGCGCGACACCACGGGCAGCGTGTTGTCGTCATAGTTCACGGTGGCGATCACGACCATCGTTTCGTAGGTGTGGTTCAGCGTCACGGTCACATAGTCGCCGCCCACGTCGTCGACGGCGCCGGCCTCCAGGTAGAGCCCGCTCGGATCCTGGGCATAGTGAGAGGGGCGCGAAGCGATCTCCCCGGAACCCGGCGCAGAGGGCCTCTCGGCGGCGAGGGACGTCGCCCCTCCCGCCACGGCCACGATCAGCAGCACGCCCATCACCGGCCATACCAGACCGCGCCGCTTCTTTGTCCTTCCCAGGGCGGCCGCCGCCAACAACGGCGCCATCAGCAACAGCGTTGGATCGGCCACCGGGGCGACGGGCGGTTTCTCAGGGGTGACCGGGGCTGGCGCAGCCAGTGTCCCCATGCCCTCTCCGGCGTATGCCATCGTCCCAGAGATAGGCGGCGTCTCTGTCACAGCGACACGGTTGCCCACGCCGTCTAGTTCGTATTCGTAGCGCCCCAGCACCTCGCCATCCTTGCTGTGCGCGATCTCGACCAGCCGTCCGGCATCGTCGTAATCGTACTGCGTCTCGACGTCGTTGGGGAGGCGCATCGCGCTCAATCGTCCGGCAGCGGTGTAGGTGTAGACGGTCACGCCGCCCTCCCAGTCGAGCACCGTGCTCAACCGCCCTGCCACATCGTGGGTGTAGGTCACCACCTCGCCGGTGGGATAGATCAGGTTGGTGCGCTGCCCCAGTGCGTTGTATACGTACTCGGCATCGCCCGTGGGGGCATCAATGCCCAAGGGTCGATACAGGGGATCATAGTCGTACGTCATCGCACCCACGGCGTCGGTCACTGCCTCGCGGTGGCCCAGCGCGTCGTAGCTGATCCCGACCGTAAAGCCGGGGGCATCCCCCACGGCTGGATACTCTACTTCTGTCGGCCAGCCCAGGACGTTGTACTCGGTCGTCACCGTGATGGAGCCACCCGCATCGGGGTAGACCTCGCCCACCCGCCGCCCGTGGCCGTCGTAGACGTAACTGGTGGCGTGGCCCAGTGGATCTTCCTCGGCCACCCGCCGCCCGGCCAGATCGTAGGTGTAGACGGTGGTGTGGGTGAGGCCGTCCGTGACCGATACCAGGTTACCGCTCACGTCGTATGTGTATTCGGTGCGCACGTTGGTCTCGTGGTCTGCCGGCTGGCTAACCTGGTTGTTCTCGACGACGGCCACCAGCCGACCGCTTTTGTCGTATTCATATTTCGTGGCAACGCCGAGGGCGTTCGTCATCACTGTACGCTGCCCCAGCGCGTCGTAGCCATACTGCGTGCTGTTACCTAGCGCGTCCCGCGCCTCGACCAGTCGCCCTGCCGCGTCGTAGAACGAATAGACCGCCACGCCGTCGGCGTCGGTGATCACCGTGCGCCGTCCCAGCGCGTCGTACGCGTAGAGCGTGACGTTGCCCAGCGGGGCCTCCTGCGCCACCAACTGCCCGGCGGCGTTGTAGGTGTAGACTGCCGTGTGACCCAACGCGTCCGTCGTCGCCACGCGGCGCCCCAGTGCGTCGTACTCGGTGGTGACGGTGCCGGAGAGCTCATCCGTCGTCGCCACCAGCCGTCCCGCCGTGTCATACTCGTAATACGTGCTGTTCCCTTCGGCATCGATCGTCTCCACCCGCCGCCCCAGCACGTCGTAGACCGTCGTGGTGGTGCCGGAGAGGGCGTTCGTCGTCGCCACCTGCCGCCCCACGTCGTCGTAGGTGTAGGTGGTCGTGATGCGCTCTTCAGCCACCATCACCCGTGCCGTCACCTGCCCGAGATCATTGTATACGGTCTCCGAGCGCACGTCCTGGTCGGGCTCACTTGGCTCATAGACGCCGTCCTCATAGTTCTGGGTGACGGCGGTCTGCCGCCCAAGCGCGTCGTACTCGTAGTACGTCTCTCGTTCGGCTGGATCTAGCCGCGCAATCACCTTCCCGGCGTCGTCATAGTCAGTCTCAGTGATCAGATCCTCGTCGGGGTGGTCCGGGTCAAAGTCGCCGTCCACGAAGTTGACCGCCGTCGCCCTCAGAAGTCCCAGGGCGTCGTAGGCATAGGCGGTGACGTTGCCCAGCGTATCGGTGACCCACTCCTGGCGGCCGACGGCGTCGTAGCCGTATTCGGTCACCAGATTGTACTGGTACTGGTACTGGTAATTCTGCGGCTGCCCGGGGAAATAGTTGCGCCAGGTGCGTTTCACCCGGTTTAGCTCATCATACTCGGTGTAGGTCACGCTGCCGAGTGTATCGGTGACGTGAGTCTGATTGCCCACGGCGTCGTAGCCGTACTCGGTCACCAGGTTGTACTGGTCCTGATGGTTCTGCGGCTGGCCGGCCAGATAGTTGCGCCAGGTGCGCTTGACGCGGCCCTCTGCGTCATATTCGGTGTAAGTGACGCTCCCCAGCGTGTCGGTCACCAGCACCTGGCGGCCCAGGTCGTCGTAGCCATACTCGGTCACCAGGTTGTGCTGGTTCTGGTAGTTCTGCGGATAGCCAGAGAGATAGTTGCGCCACGTGCGCACCAGACGGCCGGCATCGTCGTACTCGGAATAGGTTGCGTGGCCCAACGTGTCGGTCACCAGCACCCGTCGCCCGACGGTGTC
This sequence comes from uncultured Anaerolineales bacterium, assembly GCA_964551295.1. GTDB lineage: Bacteria > Chloroflexota > Anaerolineae > B4-G1 > B4-G1 > JAFGED01. Next base: position 3,515 of record CAZKDJ010000252.1, read on the forward strand.
GTAGCCGTACTCGGTCACCAGGTTATAGTGCCCCCCCTCGGTCCCCCCCAAGGAGGGGGGGAGGTAATAGTTCTGCGGCTGGCCGGGTAGATAATTGCGCGTCACGCGGATCAGGTTGTCCCCCGCATCGTACGCGTTGACCGTGACCAGGGGCTGGGACGTATCGGCGTACTGCGTGGTGGTGATCAGGCGGCCCACGGCGTCGTAGCCGTAGGTGGTCACGTGGCCCAACGTCATCGCAGATGACGCCGTATTGGTGATGGCAATGCGCTGGCCGAAGACATCGTAGCCATACTCGGTCACATTGCCCAGTGGGTCTGCCTGCGCCACCAGCAATCCGGACGTGTAGGTATAAACCGAGATGTGGCCCCACGCGTCCATCGTCGCAGCCAGGTTGTTGTCCTCGTCGTACGCGTAATACGTGGACGCCCCCAGCGCATCGGTGTAGACGGTCAGATGACCGAGATCGTCGTATGCCATGTGCGTGTCGTTGCCCAGCGGGTCGCTGATCGACTCCGGGCGGCCCATCGGGGTGAAGGAATAGTGCGTGGTGTGGTCGTTGGCGTCGGTGGTCGAAGTCCAGTTGTAATAGGCGTCGTAGGTGCGGGAGGAAGCCCCGCCGCCGCAGCAACTGCTCTTCTGGACCAGGGTGCCCCAAGCATTGTACTCGTGTACCTTCTCGTACGCCAGCGGGTCGGTGATGGTGATCACGCCGCTCGCGCCGTACTCGATCTCCAACGGCTGCACCGACAAGTTGCCCTGCCACTGGCGCACCGCCCGCCAGGCCCCGTCCACCTCGGCATAGTCGGTGCGCTCGATCAGGTTGCCGTCGGGGTCGAGTACGTCGTAGAGGAGATGTGTCCCGGTGTAGGCGTACGTCCAGGCCGCGCCCAGCGTGTCGGTGACCACCGTCAGGTCACCCGCCGGATCGTAGCCGAATTTGACGGTGCGGCTGATGGGATCGCGTACCTCCTCCAGGCGGCCCTGCCCGTCGTACGAGAAGGCCAGGTAGCGCTGCCCAGTGGCATCCTCCACGTGCGTCAGCTGTGTGCCGGTGTAGGACAACGTGAGTGTCTGGCCCTGTGGATTGTGGATCTCCTTCAGGCTGCCCGCGTCATCAAAGACGTAAACGGACTGATCTACGCCGGCGAGGGTGTAGGTGTAGGGCGCGCTCAGCGTGCTGGTGAGCGTGGCCCACACGCCGGGGAGGGGGGTGTACGTGCCGTCGCCATTGTCGCCGAAACGGAAGCGGGAGCCGCGGCAGCCCTTGACGATGAGCGTGTCCGGCTCGCCGCCGGGGTCGTCCGGGAGGATGAGGTTCATATCATAGTTGTGCGTCCAGCCGTAACCCAGGGTGGAGGTGTAGAGCCCGACCGCCTGAGCGCTGTAGCCGCGCTCGAAGCGCAGGGGCTGGCCCAGCGCGGGGATGGAGATATCTTGCTCGCTGAGGTGGTAGTTCCCGGTGCGGGTGTTGATCGGGCCGCCCTCCCAGCCTGTATAACCGGTCGAGCAGCCAAAGGGACACTCGCAGGGCGCCCACGATTGGTCGTCGAAGAGACAAATAGAGACACCGGGCGTTATTACAAAGGCATCACCATTGCCGTTGTAGCTGGTGTCATACGCCGCAGGCGTAGTCGGGAAATCAGAAGACATAGTAAGACCTGTTACATATGCCTTGCCTGTTCCATCGACGGCGACGTCATATCCAAAATCAATGTCGCTTCCTCCCAAAAAAGACGCATAGTCAACTGCCGAACCAGTATTATTGAGTTGGACCAGGAAGCCATCCCCATATCCATTATAGGTGGCATCGAAGGCCTTCGGCGTGGAGGGGAAATCCGAAGAACCCGTGGTCCCCCCGACATAGGCATTTCCCGCCGCATCTAGGGCAATGCCGTAAGCGTAATCGTCATCGCTTCCGCCTATATAGGTACCGTAGATTAGGTCCGTCGCGCTACTGTTGAGTGGGCGTATGCAAAACTTCGGGGAGTAGATGACACGACACCGGAGAATGAGGTATA
>CAZKDJ010000253.1:0-5499 GCA_964551295.1 uncultured Anaerolineales bacterium
TGGCCGATGTTGCCCAGTTGACTCCGCAGTCCAAAGAAAGATATCAAGATAAACAGGATCGCGTATAACCACCCAGGGAGGAAACTCACTGTAGCTTTAGGAAACAGGAAAATAAAAGCAAAGATAACCCCGCACACACCCCCGGATGCCCCCAGCGCCAAGTAGCTATGATGATTGCGATGCAGATAGAGTGACAGGAGGCTTCCGCCAGCGATGCTGCCCAGGTAGATGATAAGAAATGTGGGAATCCCGGCATCCAGTTCGACAGCCACACCGACAGAATAGAGACTGAACATGTTAAGCAACAAGTGTAGCCAGTTGAGGTGCAGGAATCCACACGAGAACAAACGATAGTACTGCCTATCCCACAGAATGTGTATAGGACTGAATATGTACCGATCTCTAAAGCCGGGGCGCGTAAACCCTCGATAGGACCAGTACACGGTGAAACCGATAATTGCAATCGTAGCAATCGGAAACCCGATGCGCATAACGTCATTATTACACAACTCGACGGGCTTGCCAAATACACCCCGGCGACCGATGGGCGGCCTTCGCTCACTCCCCCATGCGCTCCCGCATCCCGTCCACGTGTGTACCGGGCCAGTAGACACGCCCGCAGCCGGGACAGCGGCGAAAGTCGGACTGTGTGCGCACCACGTAGGGCGGCACGCGGCTAGCGATATCCTCAGGGGAGACTTGCTCCAGTTCTGTATTACAGACCGCGCAGCGAGAAAGCGCCAGGTCGGGCGGCGGGCCGAGCGCGTCCTGCACCTGCCGCACCTGCTCCTCCAGCACCTCCGACTCGATCAGCAGCGCGCGCAGTCCGCGCCGATTCGCCAGTTCGCGGTCGCGGGTCAGCAGCACGCGGCCCTCGGCGCGGGCGCGGCGGGCCAGCGCATGGTCGTCGGCGGCGTTGTCGTAGGCAGTATCGTAGCCCAGCAGCCGCAGCCACTTGGCCAGCGTGCCCAGCATGCCGTCGGCCAGGAGCTTTAGAGGTCGTTCGTCCATACTTGGCTAAATCGGTGTAGTCTGGTACACTGGTAGTTGGTAGATTATCAACCAAACACCAATCTACCAATATTCTACCCGAGGGAAACCATCATGGCAACTGAAATCTGGCTTCCGGCACTGTTGGGTTACCTGATTCCCGTCGGCGTGTTCCTGCTGGCCTGGGGCGGGATGGAGCCAAACCGGGCGCGTCGCGCGGCGGCGGTGGGCACGCTGACGCTATCCCTGGCAGCGACAGGATACTTTGCCGTGGGCTTTGCCTTTCACTTGGGCGGCGCTCAAGTCGTCGTCAACCAGCCGGCCTACGAAGAGTTAGACGCACTCTGGGCACCGATGGGCAAGGAGTGGGGTCTGCTCGGGCTGACGGGCTTTTTCCTCACTGGCGGCGACGATCCGTTGACACCGGAGGCCATGGCACTCTTTGTGAACTATTTACCGCTGGCAGCGACCGCCGTGCTATTGGTGGCCCTCAGTGTGCACGAACAGGCACGCGGCTGGCAGGCTGCCGCTGGCGGGCTGGTGATCGCAGCCGTGCTCTTTCCCATTGTGGCCTGCTGGGCCTGGGGCGGCGGATGGCTGACGACTATCGGCCAGGCAATCTCGCAGTCACCAAACGAACCACAGCACGGATTCGTTGACTATGCCGGCTCGGGCGTCGTCTACCTTTTGGGTGGGCTGGCCGCACTGGGCGCGCTGGTAGGGCTGAAAAAGCGGCTGCCGCCTGGCAAGCTCGAAGAGCCTGCCGAGATGCCTCCCGCCCACTTCCCACTGCTGGCGAACCTGGGCGCGCTGCTGTTTGGCCTGGGTCTGTTGAGTTGGTCGCTGAGCACGCCCTTTCACGTCGCCGGGGCCACCCTCAACCTGCCGCGCGCCGCCGTCAACATCGTGCTGGCCGGGGCGGGGGCGACCTTCGTCACGCAGGTCTATTCCTGGTTCGCCATCGGTCGCGCCAACGCGTTGATGGCTGCGCGCGGGACGGCGGTGGGATTCATCGCCATCGCGGCAGGCGCTCCCTTCATACCACAGTGGTGGGCGCTCTTTGTCGGCGCGGCCGTCGGCCTGCTGCTGCCGCTGGGCGTCTATTTCGTGGAGCACGTACTGCGCCTGCCCGATGCGACGGCGACGATAGCGCTGGGCCTCACGGCGGGACTGCTTGGCCTGCTGGTGGTGCCCCTCTTTGCCGACGGCCTGTGGGGCCAGGGGTGGAACGGCGTCGGCGTAGATGAGTACCGCACCGAGGCGCTCATGGGAGTGACCGGCTTTCTACCGGCGGAGAAATTCGATATCAGCAATGGCGACGGTCCTGGGCAACTGATTGCCCAACTGGCCGGGATTGGGGCCATCGGAGGGCTGTCCTTCTTCGTCGGCTGGCTGACGTTCACCCTGCTGAACCTGCCGTACACCCGCCCCTGGGAGCGGTGGGGGAAATAGGATTCACCCACCCAACACAAACGTCTCCAGCGTCGTGTACTCGGCCCCCGTGGGCTTGAGCACGCTGCGGATGAGCGCGAAACGGTCGGCAACCACCTCGGCCAGTTGGCCCACCTCGGTACCGGCGACGACCTCGCCCACCTGCGCCACATCATTGAGACGCACCTTGCGCCTCACGCGACCCAGCGTGAGATGCGGTTTGAAGCCGCGCCCCTCCGGCTCGTAGCCAAAGGGCACCATCACTTCCTCGATGGCATCCTGCAGCACCGCCAGCCGCCCCGTCGGCTCCTGCACGCCCACCCAGACGACGCGCGGGCGGTGGGTGTTGGGGAAGCAACCGACTTCCTCTACGGTGAACGTTGAGGCAGGCGCGTTCCGCGCCACTGCCGCCAGCGCCTGCTCGATTCCGGGCAGGTCGTCGGTGGGCGTATCGCCCAGGAATTTGAGCGTCAGGTGAACGGACTCGGGCCGCACCCAGCGCACGCTACGCTGGGGCGCCCGCTCCTCCAGTCGGCGCTGCAGGCGGGCAAGTTCCCTCAGCAACACATCGGGGAGCGGTACGGCGATGAACGCGCGAATCGTCTCCATCGAATGATCACCTCCCCCTAGAAATCCCAATCCGGCTTGGGGTCGGGCAGGCGCAGCGTCCAATCGAGCGCCTCCAAAAGCTCCGGCGGCCCAGAGAGCGCGTCGGTCACGGCCAATCCGCTGGCCGGGCGCACCCCCAACCACAATCGGGTGAATGCCCCCACCGATGCAGTCAGCGTAGGCAAGTGGACATCTGTACCAGCCTCGGCGCCGGACGAAGGCCCCAGCGTGACCACGTAATCGCCAGACAGACCACGCCACGGGGCATCGTCGTCAAGGAAACGCTCGATGGGATCGGAGAGCGCGAGGTTGAAACGCACCGCGTCACCCCACAAATACGTTTGCTCCAGGCATCCGGCCAGATCGCACATCCGCACCTGCCAATAGGCCGAGGTGCGCACGGTGCTCTCGAATTCAGACCTTTTGCTGATCTGGCGCTGCTTGAACGGCTGCTCGATCAGGTCGTGCAGTTGAACCCCCGGCGGCTCCTGCACCCACACCAGCCGCACCTGATCGCCCAAGTTGCGCAGAAGGGCCATCAGCTCGAGGAACTGCTCCCGCGTTTGATAAGACATCCAACGCACGGTATAGGGGCCGTGCTCGCCTTTGGCCCGGCACCATAAGTGGTGCGTGAGCTCGCCATCGGGGCCATAGTACCCCAAACCAAAGCCACCGTCCGTCCAGACCACGTCGGCCTCGGTGACCTCGCCTGGAAAAAAGTTCAACGAACCGTGACCGCGCAGGCGCGCTAACCGCGACCCGTGCATGGCCGCCCAATCATCCTTGGTGATACGCCGCGGGATGCGCGCTTTCGCATCGACCCTGAGCCGCGCCGGGTCGAAGGAGAACCAATACTCGTATCCGCCGCTGCCAAAACCCAGCTGATTGTAGAACCCCTGCTCAAAGATCCCCAAGCCGGCGACCAGCACTCCCTCGGCGACGTCTTGAGCCAGCGTCGATGCAGCCAACCGGCCGGCCAGTCCCCGCTTGCGCGCCACGCGGCTGGTGACCACACCCATGACGCCCGAAAACGGCAAGTCTTGATCAATGTAGCGCAGCGTGCCGGGCGCAGTGTTGACCAAACACTCCGCCTCGCCATTGACCTCCGCGACCTGCGCGCGGCCGCAGGCGATAAAGCGGGCCAGCGCATCCTCCTTCTTCTCGTCGTCCAGCCAGCCGACCTCGCGCCAGATGCGCAGGGCGGCCGCTCGGTCCTTTTCAGGATTATAGTCGCGAAATCTCATCGTTACCTCATCCCAATTCCAAGAAATCGACCGAACCTGTCCCCATGTCCATCACCAACAACCGGTCCCGCAGAGGCTCCCCGCACCCCGCCAAAATCTTGACCACCTCCTGCGCCTCCCAGGCCGCCACTGCCATCGGCGTCGCGGCGAGGGTGCCCAACTGCGCCTCAAGCCCCTGCTCCGGAAGTTCACCTGTGCCACCGTAGAGACCACGTAGGCCCACGTCACCGGGAAAGATGGTCATCACCTGGCCCAGGAAGCCGGCGACGCTGCCGTGCACCAAAGGGATACCCAACGCCTGGACACCCTCCTGCAGGATCAAGCGGATGGGTAAGCGATCGAGGGCATCGACGACCACGTCGGCCCCCTGCAAAAGCTGGGGCAGGTTCTCGCCCGTGAGCATCGCCGCGTGGGCCGTCACCTCAACCGCGCTGTTGATCTCCGCCACACGCCGCCGCGCCGCTTTGGCCTTGGTTATACCGAGCTTCTTTTCAGCGCTCAGGAGTTGGCGGTTGAAATTATGTTCCTCAAACACGTCGCCATCGATCAAGATCAGCCGCCCTACCCCCATGCGGGCCAGCGCCTCGGCGACAAATCCCCCCAGGCCGCCCAACCCCACTACCGCTGCCGTGGCCTGCAGGAGCTTTGCCTGTCCGTCCAGGCCGATCGTGCCCACGTTGCGCACGTAGCGCCAAGGGACGATGCCCGCCCTCAGCGCCGCCAGTTCCACCTCGCGGACCAAGCGATCGTTCGCAATAGCCAACTCGCGCACCTGCTGGAGGCGGATGATCTGCACGCCGTCTCGTTCTTGTGCCAGCTCGATGATCTGTCCCTGTAGCATCTCGCGATCCACCATCGCTCTACCTCCGCACTCGGATGGCATGATTGTACGCCGACGGATGATCTTGTCAAATAACTGACGATGTTACAGAATTGCACCACGCTATTTCAAGGCTGTGACATCCCAGCCACCTGCCTGTAACGATGACATCTCATAATGTGGCGTAACTTTTTCTACCCACATTCGTCACAAGGTATGAAACAGAGACTATGAGGAGACTCTGACTCAGTTCTGGTTTTGCTCTTGCTGGTAAAGACGAGAGCTTTTACACATTATGTGATTCATCCCCTGTCACTTTTATAGTGGAGATAGGCACCGGACGTGGTAAGATACAGGTACGAATTGCTACCACGTTGAAAGGAGCCTATCGTGAACTACCGACAG
>CAZKDJ010000254.1:0-5490 GCA_964551295.1 uncultured Anaerolineales bacterium
GGGGGATGTCGTACCCGGCCAGCGTGCCGTCGGCGTCGATGCTGGTCAGCAGGATTTCCCCCGCGCCCAGTTCGACCGCCTTGACCGACCACTTGACCGCGTCCAGGCCTGTCGGCTCGCGCCCGCCGCTGACGTAGACCTCCCACGCGGGTGGATCGTCGGCGATTTGCTTGGCGTCCACGGCCACGACGATGGCTTGGCTACCGAACTTGGCCGCGGCCTGGGAGATCAGTTCAGGCGTGTGGACGGCGGCGGTGTTGATGCCCACCTTCTGGGCGCCGGCATCCAGCAGTCGCTGCACGTCCTCGACGGCGCGCACGCCGCCGCCGATGGCAAAGGGGATCGAGATTTGCTCGGCGACCTTGCGTGCGGCCTCCACGATCGTCGCCCGCCCCTCGACGGTGGCCGAGATGTCGAGAAAGACCAACTCGTCGGCCCCCTCGGCTTCGTACAGTTGGGCGTTCTCCACCGGATCGCCGGCGTCGCGCAGATCCACAAAGTGCACGCCCTTGACCACACGGCCGTCCTTGAAATCCAGACACGGGATGATGCGTTTGATTGTCATGTATCTTCTCCTTTATGATTTCGTCAGAAAACGTTGATAATCTTTGATTTTCTTTTGCAATCGGCCCGCCAGTGTCTCACTGGCGGCGTGCAGCGCGTCGTGGATGACGATCGCCTCCTGGCGATACGCCTCGATTTTTGTGTCATCCCAGTAGTAGGGCGGCGGATCCAGGTTGACGATTCTGTCCGCCATTTTGACCATCCATATCTCTCGCGGCTGCTGGCGGATGCGGCGCAGGCTGTCCGCCATCTGTTCGGCCTTGGTGGGGAGCGTTGGGTCTTTGGATAGTGCCATCACTCCGTCGGCCACGGCCCGGCCAAAGTTTTGTGCGACGAGATCGTAGGTTGTGTCTGTGTCCTCAATGACGTCGTGCAGAACCGCGCACTGGATGGCCAGGTCGCCGTCGATGTTGGGCGTTTGCAGCGCCCAGATCAGTTCCACGGCCACGCTGCCCACGTGGGTGAGGTAGTCGAAGGATTGTCCTTCCTCGGGCCCCGCGTAGGTTTGGCCCGCATGGCACAAAGATGCAAAGTGCCAGGCTTTGGCGAAAACGTCAGGGGACCAGGTGGTTGTGCCGGTTTCGGGTTTTCGTCTCATAGGCCGTCTTTTCCTACCTTTGCAGCAGCACGCGTATGCGTTCTGCGTGCTCTTCTGCCTTGGCGTGGCCGATCTCGCGCTCGTAGTCAACGCGAACTTGCATCAATCCTGCCGCGCGAGCCGGATCGTTCTGCTCGTGCAGCAGTCCCAAGTTCCAGGAACCGAGCGCTTCTCCGTGCCGGTCGCCAATCTCGTGGGCGATGGTTAAGGCCCGCTCGTGATACTTGATTGCTTTTTTTACTTGCCCAAGTTGTCGGTAGGCATCGCCCAGGTTGGTTAACCATATCCCTTCACCTTGCCGGTCGCCGACTTCACGGGCAATGGCCAGTGCCTGTTCGAAGTGCAGCAATTCCCGTTTTGTAGCCGCGATTTCCAAATCGCGCGCATCTTGCCACGAAAAACACCCTGCGCGATTGCGAAATCGCGGCTACAGCCCGGCGTTTTTTCCCATAACGGGAATTGCTGCCCATGGTATAGTAAGTGGCCCAAGTGGCCGAGTAGTTTTCCTTCCGCCAGCTGATCGCCTCGTTTGCGTGCAGTGTTTAGTTGGCGCGCGTAGTATTCGAGCGCCTGCTCTGCTTGTTTCTGAGAGTGAGAGACCTGGTATCTTCTCAAAAAGTAGGGGCAAGAGTAAGTCGGATTGCCAATCCGACCTACATTCCCCCAAGATATTGAGATGATACGTGTAGACCTGCCTGCGGTATGGCTTGCCGTCCTGATAGCGCATCGCCGGGAACGTGTCGCCGTAGGTGAAACTGACGATCTCTGGATGGAACGCAGTCAGGGGCACCCACAGCTCACGCCCGTTCTTGTACCAATCGATCAGCCAGGAGCACGCGCCCAGGATCATGTAGTGAGGCCGCTCGCGGACTGGTCTCCCGCCTTTGGCGATAAACAACTGCCGTACTTTGGTCTCCAGTTCCCTCCTGATGGTCAGATAGTCCGGGCTGCGCTTGCTAGCAAAGATATCCCCTCTTTGGCGGATTTGGTCGAGCACCTGTTCCGCCTCTGCCGGTGCAAAGTCCGACAGGTTCAAAAAGGGACCTTTCTCGGCCTCGTAATAGTGACACAGAAAATCCGGACGGACCACGCACTTATCCTTTCCTACCCATGTTGGCCGCTTTTTCAAGGATGGAGGGGATGGCTGCCTCCATAATATCTTTTACATCCTCGTAGCGGAAAGTGCGTCGTTCGAACGTGCGCGTCTCGAGCGCCTTGAGGAAGCGCGCTTGGAACTCGTCAAAGTACGAACCATAGATGTGGTAACTATCGGCCTGGTGGACGTAGCGGCCCAGCGAGACCCGTTTGCCTGCCAGCTCCGATATCCGCTCGGCGATGCGCTGCTGGAGCCGGATCAGGGCGAACATGTTCATAAAGGCGGCCTTGTAGGCGTCGTTGGAGCGGAAGCGGACGTTGGCGTTGAGCACCCAATTGCCTGCTTCATCCGGCAGCACGCGGCACCAGATCGATTGCAGGCAGGCCGGGTCGTAGCAGAAATTGTCCTCCCATACCTTCCAGGTGATGGCCTGCGCCCGCCGCGAGTAGGGGGTCTGGGCCAGCTTGGCTGCCAGCAGTTCGATCTGGTCGTAGACCTGCTCCACGCCAGGGCAGTCGTAACCGAACAGCCGCTGGTGGTAGGTGTACTCCCAGCGCGTGTCGTCCGCGTCGCCGGCGGCGCTGCGCACGCAGTGGTCCTTGATGCCGTCCAGCACCTCCAGCACATACTCCTGTAAGTCCTCCAGCCCGCCGGGAAAGTCGCGGTGGATCATCGGCTCGGCCAGGGGATCGTGCACGACGATGGTCATCGAGCAGTCCTTGCTGGGCGGGTCCGCCGGCTTGTCGTACTCGGTCTTGACGTCGCAGCCGTGCTGGTAGAGGCTGACGAGGGACTTTTCCCAGGCTTCGGCCAGGCCCGCGCCTTCGATGAATAATACCGGGATATTTCCGCTCACTCTACGGCCCCCATCTGCTCGAGAATCTCTACCGCGTCTCGAACGAGCTTGGGGCAGAGGTCGTTGAACAGGCCTTTTTCTCTTGCTTGATCTCGGCCGGCCGGCGTGCCAATGTCACAGCCCAACAACTCCCGGCACAAGATCGATCCATTGCGGGCACGAAAGCGATCTGCAAACTCATAGACCAGGGCGTAGGCTTTTTCCTTGGTTTCGCTTTCATCATCCTCAAGGTGGCTCTTGCCATGTTTGAGTCCGATGACCAGAAAAGCGCCGGTCACCGCGCCGCACACCTCCCCCAGGCGGCCCATACCGCCGCCAAGGCCGCCGGCGACGCGCAGAGCGGTTTCTCGATCCAGGCCAAACTCTGGCCCGCAGGTTGTGATCACGGACTGGGCGCAGTTAAAGTCCTCGAAACACGCAACGGCTTTTTCACTTCTCTCACTCATCGTTTTGCCTCCAGTGTTTATATGTTTCTGAGTAGCTCCGGTGTGACATCGGTGATACCGTTCAACACCTTGTACGCCCCTGAAAAGCCTTGCTCTGCCGCCATGCCATTGGGGATCACCAGGCAGCGGATGCCCGCGGCGTTGGCCGCCGCCAGCCCCCTGGGCGAGTCCTCGATGACGACACATTCGTCCTTGGAGTGACCGATTCTTTCGAGGCCGACCAAGTAAGGTTCGGGATGCGGCTTGTAGTGGGTGAATTCCAGGCTGGTGACGAAAAAGTCAAAGTATCGCAGGATCCCGGTCGATTGATGGATGATCGCAAAGTGCTCTGGCCTGGAGCTGGTGACGATGCCCATCTTGAATTTGCCGTATAGGTTGGCCAGTGTTTCTTCTACACCATCTATGATGACGCTCCTCTGACGCAAGAGCTGCTCGTAAAGCGAGTTGCGCTCGTCGCGCATCCGGTCGATCTCGTCGGGCGGCACGCCTCTCTCCACGGCGAGGTGCCAGGCGCCCTTGCCCTGCTTCAACAGATACATGGCGAACAGTTCTTGCGTCAGATCGACGCCAACGCGCGCCAGGATCTCTCGCGTGGCGCGAAAGTGTAGTGGCTCAGTATCGACGAGCACGCCGTCGTTATCCCAGGGGATGGCTTTGATCTTTTTTATTCCTCAGCGTGCTAAATTGTGATTTCAACCCGATTGCCGTCGGGATCGAACACGCAGCTTTCGTAATACCCATCGCCCGTGCGCCGGGGGCCGCTGACGATCCTGTAGCCGTCTTCCCGCAGCCGCGTTGTGAGCGCGTCGACCTGCACCTCGGAGCCGACGGCGAAGGCCAGGTGGACATAACCCGTGCGCGTGTTCTCCGGCGGCGGGATCACATTGGGCGCGTGCATGATCTCCAACCGCGCGCCGGAGGGAAAGGCCACAAAGTACGACTCGAACTGTTTTTCGGCGTTGACGTACTTGTCGTTAGCCTTGCCTTCAAAGTATGTCTCGTAGAACGTCCTGAGCCGTTCGAGGTCGCGTGTCCAAATGGCGATGTGTTCGATGCGCATATGTCACTATCTACTTGCCACTTGCAAACTTGCTCATTTGCAGGGCTTCTTTCGACACTATGTACCCCTCATACAACGCTTGCCTACGGTGCCGCGCTTGAGCAACGACGCCGGATTCGCTTTTCAAGTAACTGAATTGCATAGCCGATAAAAAGAACCACTACGAGTAGTAATGGAAAGATGGCTATTCTGAGATTCGGGCTCCAATTTGTAAAGTTCTCAATACACCACGCAGCAGAGAGTCGAGAATCGGGCGATGATATAGATACACTGCATATGAGCCTGTAGACAGGAAGAGAACTAGACCTCGTGTTCGGCCCGACATTTGTGTTTTCCACCAAGACGAAATCCACAGTCCGAATATTATCCCAGATATGACCATTGTTATCATCATTGCTAGACTCAGTAGATCCAAATTCTTGGTGTGCACATGTGCGTGTTGATGAAAATCACCTGCGAAACCGTCATTCTGAGCGTAGCGAAGAATCTCCGCCCTGCATTGGGAGACTCCTCGCTCCGCTCGGAGTGACGAAAATTGGATCTACTGAGACTGGGTGCGCATTCATGCAACCAGCTATCACAGTACTCGTTTCGCATTGGTGCCAACCCCAACTTTTTGTACGCTACGTATGACCCAATGCAGGTGAGCAGAGCTGCCAAAGCTAGCCACTTGTTGATTCGCCGTGATGTCAGGATTCCAAATCGGTGTGCCAGGATTCCCATGACAAAGACTGGATAATGCAAGAACATGCGCACGTCAATAACCCCAAAAAGACCATAGATCGTGAAAAGGGCGATCGTAGTTCCCATTACTACACAGAGTCTCAGTAGATCCAAATTCTTGGTGTGCACATGTGCGTGTTGATGAAA
>CAZKDJ010000255.1:0-5446 GCA_964551295.1 uncultured Anaerolineales bacterium
ACCTTTCCTTCAGCATATTACAGCTGCGCCATCAACGACTACCTGTACTACAACGCTCATAACGGCATTGACTATGTGCTCCGCTATGACTATGTTCGTGCTGCTGCGCTAGGTACGGTTGCGCGGGCCAATTGGGCTGATCCGAATCACCAAATCAGCTATGGCCTGCATGTGCGCATCGACCACGACGTCAACGGTGACCACAATACCGATTACCAGACCATCTATGGTCACATGAGTGTTCTACGTGTACAGATGGGAGACGAGATTCCCGCCGACACTGACGAATTCGCGCGCATCATTGGCATCAGCGGCAATACAGGTGGGTCATCCGGCCCTCACCTCCACTTCGAGGTGCGAAACGCCGCCGGAGTTGCTGTGGACCCTTACGGTCCAGACCGCAACCCTGATCACAAGCTGTGGATTAAGCTTCCTTCCATTGATCCGCACGTCATCTACACCTCTGGCGACCACCCGCTTGCTGTCCCTCCCATCGTCGAGGATGAGCCGGGTTACATTACCATTGATGATGGTGATACTGGCTTTATCGAGAATCCTGCCGGTTGTTGGACGACAAACAATACTTCCGGCTGGTCAGGCGATCATCGCCACCGGAATGTGCCAAATGGTGACTGCACGGCCAGGTGGAACTTTCCCGCCAATCACCCCGGACGTTATCACGTCTTCATCCACATCCCCAATGATAATGTGCCGCTCAACAGCCGGGACATAACAGTGGATGCAGCCCGGTACACTATTCGCCATACCGTCTCTCGCTCACATCCGCAAGACAAGACCGAGGACATTGCCGTCGTGGATCAATGGGTCTATCCCAACAACTATCATGCTTCCCGCTGGGTGTACGCTGGCAGTTACTACTTTGACACAAACCCGTATGGCACAGACTACGTTCTGTTGGAGTCGGAGACGTTGAGTGCTACCGGCACCCTGGCGGCGGATGCTGTACGGTTTGCGCCTGTAGTTTATCGTATCTACTTGCCGCTAGTGACGAAGCGCTGGCCCCCGATTCCCGACATTCCGGTGCTGAACGCGATCTACAATCCTGATGAGGACGGCAACTACACGGTGACTTGGCAAGCGGCCTACCTGGCCGACACCTACGTCCTGCAAGAAGCGACCAACCCGAGTTTCAGCGGTGCGGTGACGCGCTACTCTGGCGCGGGGACGGCGTGGTCGGCGACCAACAAAGCGGTGAACACGTACTACTACCGCGTCAAGGCCCGCAATTCCTGGGGCGACAGCGGTTGGAGCAACGTCGAGCGGACCTCAGTGTTGCCCCCGGCCGGTTGGCAGACCATCGCCAGCCAGAGCTTTGAGGGCGTGTTCCCCGGCGAATGGATCGTTTTCGACAACGACGGATCAACCGGCGGGGAGTACTATTGGAACGATCGAACCTGTCGCCCCTACGCGGGCAGTTACAGTGGGTGGGGTGTGGGAGGCGGCGCTCAAGGGGCAGCGTTGAGTTGTGGGAGCGCCTATCCCCACAACACCAGTAGCTGGATGGTATATGGGCCTTTCGATCTAGAGGATGCCATTGCTGGCGAACTCGCGTTCAAACTGTGGCTCTATACCGAGCCGGAAAACGACTATGTATTCCGGGGCGCTTCGGTGAATGGCGTTAACTTTTACGGTTATGCCACTTCAGGCAACACCCAGGGTTGGGTAGACAAGAACCTGGATCTAGCCAATATGCCCACACTGGGCAACCTGCTAGGGGAATCCCAGGTATGGGTGGCGTTGATCTTTTCCAGCAACAGTTCGATGAACTACACTGAGGGCGGCTACGTGGACAACGTTTTGCTGCGGGAATGTCTGAGAGGGCCTTGTCCCAGTGGGAACGACCTATCTTTTGCCTCTGAAGACGATCGTATCGTAGAAATTCCCATGACGGTGACGCGGAACCGGTAAAGCATTGGCTTGGGGGCAGGCGGCCGCCCAACACCGGTTGGAGCCGACCGGGCCTAGCGGCCCGCGCATATCGGCAGGCTCACGCGCATTGAGTGTGTCTCGTGGCGTGGGCTGCATTCCCGCACCCGGCCCGGCGGCTCAACCAAATCGTTACACGGCGCATGGGAAAGTCGATCATATCCAAACTCACAAAACGAAAGGAGCAAAAGATGAAACACATAAGTAAACCTGTCCGTATTCTGTTGGGCGTGTTAGCCGTGGTCATACTGACCGCTGCGGTAGGGTTAATCAGCGGCACCCTACCTAGTCTGGGTGAATGGAAATCTCTACTTTCTCCCTTGGCACCGCCACCCTCGGAAAGAGCGGCGCAAGGGCTCCAAACACCGCCATTGGGAACCCCCGTGCCTTTACCTGAGAAACAAGAGACATCCCAGCCTACCGCTACGGCCCGATCGACAGTGCCTCCTCCAGATGGCTGGCCTAAAGATGTACCGTGGCCACCACCGACACCGACGCCCCGCATGCCGAAACCGACACCTACACGCCCGCCCAGCCTGGCCCCCCTCGGCTCCCCCCCGGCTGACCAACAGGCCCTATACTACGTGGCCGACAACGCCGGTTACTCGGAGTTGCACGTGATGGGAATGAATGAGCGAGAGAAAAGGCAGTCAGAATTCAGGGTAGCCGTTGTTCTACCATACGAGGACATCTTGACAGGCTTGCATTCCTCGCCAGACGGCAAGTACCTGGCCTTAGAATTCTGCTTGGGGCCACAGGACAACTTGCTACTTGTCATGGAACGCACATCGGGTCGCATATGGTGCCCTCTTGGCGAGCAAGAGCAATGCCTGGGAGGTTTCTGGGACTGGACGAAGGACAATCAACTGCTGTTTCGACCAACTGCGGGCAATCAACTTGAAGGCGTGATTCCAGGTGGCGCCTTGCTAGTGGACATTAATACGGGCCGATACAGCCAGTTGGACTTACCGACTTCTCCGGATGGTGTCTATTCGTATGCTCACAATGTATCGCTAAGCCCGGAGGACACCAAAGTTGCATATACTGTCACCTATTTCGAGGAAGACAAAGAAATCAGTGAAGCCTGGACAATGCGAATGAACGGTGAGGATAGGCAGGTAGTGTGCAAGATGGAAGGTGTAATTAGCACCCTTTCTTGGTCTCCTGTTGGCGAGCAGTTAATCTACTTTTTTCGTCCCGGTACTCTAACTGCTTCCTCCGACCCGTCTGAACTGTGGCTGATAAACTCCGACGGGACTGACAGCAGGCTTTTAGCAAATCAAACACGCGATGCTAGCGACGGGATCTATGGCCCAGCATGGTCTCCTGATGGTCGCTATGTTGCCTTCGTGCAAGTAGATGACCATGCTCTTTATCTCAATGATTGGCAAAGATTGGGAACCAATGTCTACGTTGCGGATACAACCACAGGGAAAATTGCTCGCCTTTCTATGTTCAAGGAGCGCAACAACTACCTACCAACTTGGTCCCCGGATGGTAGATTCGTGGCTTTTGTGTCTACCGGCAGGTTGGAAGAGGAAACCCTCTACAGTGAAGTATGGGTAGCCAGCGCTGACGGCAGCCAGCTCTATGCTGTTTCGGAAACGGCAAAGCTGCACAGTGCCCTGGCCTGGCTGCCCTCCTTGTTGTCGCAGAGAGGAAAGGAACGATGAAATGGAAAGCCAGCATCATTGTTTTCTTGACCCTTGTTCTGGCAACAGCGGCACTGTTGGCTCCCACTCCGTCTAGCCGGCTTCACGCCGGTGGGATCAAATTGCGCCCTCCATTTGAAGGAACGTATCGCACTGTGGCATATTTTGATCACGACGAGCCAAGCTATGGAGTCGGGGCAGATGGCCACATCCAGATTTACAATGGAGAACGGGTACCATCCTCTTACGCTAACAAAACAGGGGAGCCATACCCTTATGATGGGCACGACGGGTGGGATTGGTCCATGAACACCGGAACAGACGTGCTGGCGGCTGCCGCCGGAGAGGTCGTGGTTTCGCAGGATAACATGGGTTGTTACGGGCACACGATTATCATTGACCATAGCAATGGCTACTACACAATGTACTCTCACCTGAATCAGCGTTTAGTCGGAACCAATATTTCAGTCATGGCCGGTCAGCACATAGGAGAGAGTGGAAGCTCCGTTGGTCCTGGCTGTACCCCCGTCGGCGCTCACCTACATTTCGGTGTGCGTCACGGTGGCCATGCCGACACTACCTACGCCGTTGATCCCTTCGGCTGGCGTGGCGCAGGGCGCGATCCTCTGTTCAACTACAATGGCAAGACCTCTACTTGCCTGTGGCGCAGCAGTGACGAAGACCCAATCTCGTGCGCCGATACCATCGTAGAAGACGCAGGTGCCGGCACCCACGCTTTTCCCCAGGCCAACTGGCAGGTCAGCAATCGCGGCAATGGCTACCACACGTACTATCGGAGCAACATGGCGACAGAATACGACTATCACCACTGGTCGACATCTGCGCTGCCCAACCCCCTCAGGCCAGGCCCGGCCAAGGTGTATGTCTTTGTGCCCGAGGACCCTGACGACTCGGCGGGACCCTCGCTCAGCCAGCACGTCACCTACGGCATCTGGACTGCCAGTGGCTGGCAATACGCGACGGTGGATCAGAGCGCATACGTGAATCAGTGGGCTCCGCTAGGGACGTTCGTGCTCAACGATCATGGAGAAGTGTCTACATCGGCCCACACTGGCGAAGGAACCGGCACGCGGTGGGTGATGGCAGATGCAGTCAAGTGGCGTCAGTACCACGTCGATCTTCCGGTAACGTTGAAAAACCATTGTACTTTGCGTTATGGGGAGCTTGTAGTCAATGGCAACTTTGACACAGGAGACGACACGGGGTGGACGACCAGTCGCACCAACGGTCCGGAGCCAATCGTCGATCCCGATTATGGCATGGCCTGGATGGGACGATACGATTTCAACCAGGATGTCATGTATCAGACCGTATGTCCAGCCACGCCAGCCGACTATGCCACGCTTTCCTTTTGGTGGTGGGTGGCGAGTGACGACACGCCTTATACCGATGTCGATTACTTGTACGTGTATCTGCGAGATACAGAGGATAACCTGCTGTATCCAGAGCCCTTGGTCACTCTCACGAACCTCAGTCCACAAGGGCAATGGTACGTCGAGGACGTCGACTTGCAGGCATACGTGGGACAGCCAATGCGTATATCCTTCGAGGCGAGCAACGACGGTAGTTATCCAACGAGTTTCTGGATCGACGACGTGAGTTTTGGTGTGTACGACTGGTAGCGCAGGTCGTCGATTTCGAACGTGGAAAGGCAAACGACGGGCTTTTCCCTATCCGGCTTCTCATTGCGCCGTGTAACCAATCACTGCACCTGACCCACGCCTTCGGCGCTCCGGGTATCGCGGCTTTTTTGCATTTGTTGGGAGTTGGCGTATAGTGGATCGCAGCGGCTCAGTCGGCGCGGGCAGGTGAGTTCCACCGTTAGC
>CAZKDJ010000256.1:0-5425 GCA_964551295.1 uncultured Anaerolineales bacterium
CGAAAGGTGATGCTAGAACACAACACAGCGAAATCTGGTTGATGATTAGCGAGCGTAACCACCGACACAGCCGTGACAAACATTGCCGAATATTACCAAATGCCGCAGCGGTACTCCGTGAAGGCTTGGGTAGGATCTTTTGACTAGCAGGAAGGAAATTGTTGAGTATGCTTGCTGGCGTATATCAGTCGGTGGCGATTTTATCAGTAATGGTCATTTACTATGCTACGGACATATGGCTAGCGCGTCGCTACGCCCCACTCCGTGCCCCATCCTGCGGTGGCAACAAAAACTGGGGAAAAACAGCGCTATTGATGATCCCGGCAGGGTTCATAGTCGTGCAGCCTCTCGTGTGGCCTGAGATCGGGTTACACATCAATATGCGGTGGGGAATGCTAGTGCAGGCATTGGGCATAATGGTGATAATCGGCGCGCTGCTTCTAAACTGGCAGGCCAGGCTGCACCTGCGGCAATTCTACGCTGAGTGGCCTGAGGTGCAGCCGAGACATCAGGTAGTAGATTCCGGCCCTTACGCACACATCCGTCATCCGCTGTTTACTGCATACATCCTGATGACTATCGGTCTGTTGCTGATCAACCCCGCACTTTCCACACTGTTGTTAGTCATCTATGTATCCTTGGAGTTCACACTGGCAGCGAGAAGAGAGGAAAGGCTGCTCGCCACAGAGTTGCCTGGCTACGCCGACTATATAGTGCGCACACCGCGTTTTTTTCCGAAATTGAACAGCCGTTCGAACGGCCAACCAACTATCAAATCAGAAGAGAGAATTCACTACCAGGTTATCCATGAGCAAGCAAACCCACGATCACGAACCGACGAGCGCTGAGCCATACCCAACCCTGGACGAGTTTTTAGCAGCGCCCGTCGACCAGGTTGCCAAAGTGGCCCCGGTCAGCATCGTCTTTGCTCCTGGCGGTACCCGACGGGCGGCAGTGCTTGCCAGCGTCCCAGATCACGGCAACGAATATGCCCGGTGGTCACAGACCGAAATGCTAAGCTGCTTTGACTTGATATTCCATCATGGAGTGCAGAATGTCTTCATGGCCCTACTGATCGAAAAGCACTACAAGGAAAAGACGCCAGACTATAGGGAACGTATAGTCGATTGGATCGATTGGGGAGTCACTGGCAAGGAAGCGCTCGCCTACTATGACCGTCACGGCTGGCGGGTGCGTCTGTTGGACACACAAATTGAGCCTCGGTTGAGCGCTGCCGCAGAACGACTAAAAACTCAGACATCACCTACCGGTAACAAAACGGCATGGTTTTTCCTGGGAGTGAGCCCTGAATCAATCCTGCAACGTCTCGTTGCTGCTATAGAGAAAACAGAAGATCGCACTCATCAGGGGATCGTTCGGGCGTTGTATGGCGAGGAGGTGCCTCCCGCGACGCTGTTCCTGGCCTTTGGCAAACCGGCCATTTCGCTTGACCTGTTGCCGCCGCTGTTAGCAGGCGATTTGCAGTGCTACTGGTCTCAACGCCCCGGTTTCAGGCTGGACGAGCGTCAACTCCGAAGGATTCTATACGATTATGCCTACACGCGGCGCACGTGGCGCGAGGACAAGACCGGTCGAGCAGAAAAGGCGCTGGCGCATCGCTCGGTGTGGGAGCGTGGCCCGACCATTGGTCTGGGCGTGCGCCTGGGGCCGTTCTGGTATCCTGCTCCCATCAAAGCTGTAGAAGAGTAGTATCCAGTGACTATCAAGTACATCTTTAGCATCAATGCCGGACGCTCGGGGTCAGATTATTTGACAGAGTTGTTGTCTAAGGCTGTAGATACGGTGAGCGTCCATGAAGGAGCCCCTGCCATGATCGGTTCGCCGATGCAACAGTTCAACGAGGGCGACGACACAGCGTTGCGCGCGCTTATGCCGGTCAAAATGAAGCAGATTCGAGGCAAGAGCAGGCATGGCAAGCGGATCTACTGCGAGACGAACACGTCCTACATCAAGGGCTGGGGCTATCTGTTTCCTGACCAGTACGCGTCACAGGATGAGATCGGCGTGGTCATCCTCCAGCGAGACTTGGAAAAGACAGCCTACAGCATCCTTCGCATCCACGAGGCACCCGGCACCAGCGAGTGGAGTCGCATGTGGTGGCTGACGCCCGGAGCCCGGCGAAACTTGAGCCAGCCCCCAAAAGACGCCAATCCATACGATCTGTGCAAGTGGTATGTGGAAGAGATCCAATTGCGTGCTGAGGAATACAAAGAGCGCTTCCCATATATCACATACGTAGAGTGCGATTTGGAACATTTGAACGATCTTGATTCTGTCCTGGAGATGTTCGAGGTATTTGATCTCGTTCCCTCTCCGGGGCTAGAGGATGTGGTTGGCAAACCGCTCAACCTGCGGAATGAGTGGCCCCGCTCTTCTCTGGAGGAACTGTTGGCACCTTCCCCGTATCCAAGCGCCGACAGCTTGAAGAAAGTGGAGAGAGACGCCCTCGTAGCAGAAATGGTCGCACATCTACACAACTACAAAGCCAGAGAGATTGCGACGATGGAGCCCAATTATTCACAGGGCAGCACCCTCTTTGACGCAGCGATCGGCGTCGTGGCCCGCGCCGAACACGAACTGGAGGAGACGTTCCAGTATGCACTCAAGTTTACAGAGACAGAATGGGTGTTGATATTCGAGTTCCTTCACGCGATCAATCCACACGACGTCTGGTTCGTCACCGCGTTGCGCTCGCCGTCTCCGGGACTTGTCTACAGCTATGATTTGAATATCATCCCTAGCATCGGCATATTTGTTCGTAGGCTAGGTCCACTGGCGATACTGAAGGCGTTGTGGATGACGGCCGAACACCTATTTGGTCGAGATTATACCCATTACACGACCCAATGACGATACGCGAACGAGCTTTTACGAAACTGCAAATCTGGTGGGCGCAGCTACAAGAGTTGGGATTGCCAAAGGTGATATTGTGGATGAGTTCCGATGCCGCGCGTTGGATCGTCGGTGCTCCGTTGCGGCGAGTGAGCCAGATCACGTCCCAGCTCCACCTGGGCGGTCAATACCGGAGGCGTGGATGGCCCAAGCTGGTCAAGCGAGGTATCACGGCTGTGGTCAACCTGCGGGCTGAATTCGACGACAACTCTGCCGGCATTGCGCCGGCGCAGTACCTGCATCTGCCGACGATTGACGACGATACCCCGACGCTAGAGCAGTTACGCGAGGGGGTCGCTTTTATCTCAAAAGAGATCGCGCGAGGCGGCAGTGTGTATGTCCACTGTCACTCTGGAACCGGCCGCGCGGCGACGATGACGGCCGCCTATTTGACGAGTGCCGGTCTGACGCCGGAGAAAGCCTGGGCATTCATCCGAGAGACGCGCCCGTTTGTGTGCCCCACCCCGGCGCAAGTCGCACAGGTCGAGCTTTTTGCGCGCTCCGTTCTGGATCGAGTCGGTGCGTGAGGAGATGTGGGAGATAGCACAGTGTCCACTGAGCGATTGAGAGTCAATCTATCCTATGCCCTGTTGTCACTGGGAAGCACGGTGATCTGGGCGATGCTCAGTGGTTGGCTGCTGTATTTCTACCTGCCACCGGAGGGAAAAGGCACGCCACTGATGCCGGCCACGCTGTTCAGCCTGGCGACGATCGTCGGCCAAGTTGTGGGAACGCTGGTTGCTCCTTCCATCGGGCACCTATCGGACCGCACCCGCAGTCGTTGGGGTCGTCGATTGCCATTCTTGTTTGCCGCCGCGCTGCCGCTGTTGGTGTTTTTCGTCCTGCTGTGGACGCCACCGGTACGCGGTACATCCACCTGGAACCTGGTCTATCTGGCGATCGTGCTTGGACTCTATAACGTTGCATACAGTTTGTACTACATCCCGTATAGCGCGCTGTTGCCAGAGCTCAGCAGCACCAATCGCCAACGCGTCCAGATATCGGCGTGGAACGCGGCTGCGCAGTCACTGGCCATGATCCTGGCCGGATTCGCCGGCGCGCTTGTCGAAAGATTGGGGTATGCCCAGACCGCACTGCTCTATGCGGCCATCGCCCTGCCCTGTTTCTACCTGCCGTTCCTCTCACTGCGCGAGCGACCCAGACCAGAGATGTCTGAGAACAAAGGCCCAAGCTTTATGGAAAGTCTCTCGGCCATACTGCAAAACCCTGCATTTCGCAGTTATACCGTGACGTGGGCCCTGTATTGGACCACGACGGCGCTCGTCGCGGCGGTGTTGCCGTACGTGGGCACAGAGATCTGCCTGTTGAGTGAGTCGGGCACGGTGTACCTCTACCTGTCGGCTGTCGTGACGTCGTTCGCGTGCTACCCCGCGGTCACGTGGCTCTCGGCCCGCCTGGGCAAGTGGCGGGTATACGTGGGCTCGTTGTTGGCCTCGGCGGTCGCGCTGGCCGCTCTGGCCCTCATCGGGGACTGGATTCCCGTGCCGCTGCCGGTACAGGGTATTGTGTGGGTCGTGTTACAGACGGCCACCCTCTCGGGTGTGCTGGTGTTGTCCCTCGCCTTTGCCGCCGAGGTCACCGACCACCACACAGCCATGACCGGCCAGCGCCACGAAGGCATGTACTATGCCGTTTGGCGAATGCTGGATACGGCAATCACGGGCACTGGGTCGGCGCTGGTACCGCTTCTGTTCCTGTTAGGACGCAGTCGCACAGACCCGCGAGGGCCCCTGGGCGTGCGGGTGGTGGGGCTGGTGAGTAGTGTGATGATGGTCGTCGCGTTCCTGGTCTTTCTTCGCTATCCGCTACGCCACTCGAGTGTATGAGAAGTTGCAACGTCAGGAGCCACAATGTGTAGTATTCGGTCTCAACGTAGCAAAACACGTTCGCCAAAGCCAAGCATATCGCTCAATACCTCGGGAGTGATGTCATTCCATACGGTTATCGATCATAGAGATAATGTATGAACTTTGAAAGCGAATTTCGCGACTTGCTTAAAGCCACTGGTACTAGCAGAATTTCGAGTTCTGCATACGATACGGCTTGGATGGTGCGACTGGCGGGAATCGACGGCCAGCTCTCGCGGAAAGGGCTAGCTTGGCTGCTCGATCACCGGCTTGAGGATGGTGGTTGGGGCTGCGAGGAAGTCGTGTACAATCACGACCGATTCATCAGTACGTTGTCCGTGATGATAGCTTTGGCCAAATATGGCGCTAACCCCACCCAAACAGCAGAGGCGGCGAAAGCCCTGACAAGGTACGCTTCGAAGCTGACACTGGATCCCGCAGGTGCTACCGTGGGATTTGAAATGATTGTGCCGACGCTGCTCACAGAGGCCAGAGACTTTGGGCTTGACCTGCGTAGCGTGATGTCAACACCTCTGATTCAGGGCATGCACCGCGCCCGGGAAAAAAAACTTCAAGCTCTGAGTGGGCACAAGATTACCCGGCTTGTAACGCCTGCATTCTCGGCGGAAATGGTCGGGTTACAA
>CAZKDJ010000257.1:0-5409 GCA_964551295.1 uncultured Anaerolineales bacterium
CCAGCCAGTGTTGCCACCGCCGTCATTTGCTTTCCCTCCTGCGAAGGTTCTCCGACGGATGCAGCATCCGCACTCTCTCGTAACGAGCGACCTGGTTTGGAAGTCGGCCCGCTTTCGCGTGGGATGATGTTGCCCTCAGATTCCACTCACGGTTGTTCCCGAAGGCGCAATCCCTATCCTCCCCACTACAGGAAGGCCTTCGCTTCTTCCTCCATCCTTTACCTGCCAGTCCATCCGCGTCCCTTGCGGCTCGCTTTCCTTTGCCCGACCAGCCTTTTGGTCTGTGCTTTCAGCACTAGCGCAACGGTTGCGCAACCAGAGCCAACATGTTTATTAGAGTGATGAAATTGAATCTTTTTTGCGCCCAAAGTGGGCAGTTTGTGGCTAAATTCGCGCTCACGGCCCTCAGATTCAACGAAAAGCGCGCAGAAAAGCGGTTCCAATACAGATAAGGTGCTCTGGAAGGCTTTTTAGGCTAGATGTGGCCCGGTTTGAGAGTTCAATTTTGATGCCTAAACAAACATCTCCCGTCTGGTTGCGCAATAGCTACGTTAGTTCAGCCGCCAGGCGGATTCGGGGTCTTTGTGTTAAGCTGAAAGGTGTCGCTTTTCGGATTGTCCGCGCTTGAAGGCGAAAATTGAAACCTTCATTTTTTGTCCCTGAACAGTAATAATACCGATGTGCTGATGCCGCTGGAAGAAGCCGTGGCCAATACGCAAGTGATCGAAGCGATTGTCCAGAGCGGCTGGGTGGCGCGTGCGTTGGAGTGTAGTAGATGCAGCCTGCCGGGCTGCCAAGCAAGTCGCGCTGCCGATCGATCCATGAAATGAAGTCAACTACTACCGGCTTTCAGCCGGTAGTAGTTGACTTAGAAGGCACAACACGCGCAGGTGGCGGTTGTCCAGACAGGCCTGTGACTCTATCACCAAGCGCCCGGACATGCGCAGGTGGATCAACAGTGTGTCGTCATTGTCCAGGGCCATCACTATCCATTTCCCGCGTCGCCTCACGTCGATGACTGTCTGGCCTGAGAGGCGGCGTGTAAAGACTGTTGGATCAGGCGGAACGACGCTGCGCCGTCCACAGCGCTTTGACATCGGTGATCGTGTGGCCAACGAGTGCCGCGCGCAATCCGCGGGCCACTGTTTCGACTTCGGGTAATTCAGGCATAGTGGGCCAAGTTCGGTTCGTAGTCGGCGATTCATCGCCGCGGAAGCGCGCTAAGGGCCTGCCCTCCAGGCAAGCACGCGCTACAAACACCGCCCAAATTATATGCTCGTCTCCTCGGCTTGACAAGGGCTGCGCTGAAAAGTAGAATGCAGCCACATTCGTGACCAGGAGTGAACTACGCCTTTGAAGCTCAAAGCAGTATTCGCCCTCTCGACGGTTTTGGCGCTGTGTGCAACGTGTTGTGCTGACCCGCTTCCTTTGCTCCCGACATCTGCGCCGACCCTCACTCCTTCGCCGACCCCCGAGCCCAAGGTGCTCACCGTCTGCATGCGGGACGAGCCCGATACCCTTTACCTCTATGGCACCGACAGCGTCGCCGCCCGTCACGTCTGGCAAGCCATCTACGACGGGCCAGTGGATAATCGCTCTTACACGTATCAGCCGGTCATCCTAGCCGGCTTGCCTGATCTGGCCGATGGCGCGGGTTCAGCGGATCCGCGTGCTGTTGTGGAGACGGCCGCCGTAGGGGTGGGGGAGCGTGTGCTCGCTGCCAATGGGCAGGTGATCTCACTGTCCCCCGGCGTGGCGGTCGAGGATGCCGATGGGCAGCGAGTGACTTTTGACGGCACCCTCGTCCAGATGCGGCGGATGGTGGTTACGTTTACCCTGCAATCCGGGCTGGCCTGGTCAGATGGCGCGCCGCTCACAGCGGATGATTCGGTGTTCTCCTTCGAACTGGCCGCTGACCCGGCGACGCCCACCGATAAGCACGTCGTCGAGCGCACTGCCGAATACCGTGCTGTGGATGCGCAGACCGTCGTCTGGAGCGGTATCCCTGGATATCTGGATCACTTTTATTATCTCAACTTTTGGCATCCGCTGCCCCGTCACACCTGGGGCCATCTCTCCGCTGCCGAGTTGCTCAACGCCGATATCTCTACGCGGCAGCCGTTGGGGTGGGGACCGTTTGAAATCCACGAGTGGGTGCCCGGCGATCATATCACTGTAGTGCGCAATCCCGGTTACTTTCGCGCGCCAGGCGGTCTTCCTCGTTTAGACGAAGTGGTGTATCGTTTCATTTCAGATCCAATCGTGCTGGCCCAGGAGCTCGTGGCCGGTCGCTGCGACGTGGTCACACACGACGCCGCCAGTGGTGTGCGGGCCGCGCTGCCCGATCTACCTCCTGAAGTTCAGGAGCTTCCCATCTATGGCGACAAGTGGGAGCTCTTGGCTTTTGGCATCAGTCCTAACCGGGAGTATGATCGACCGGATTTTTTTGAAGACGTGCGCGTGCGGCAGGGAATTGCGCGATGCATCGATCGGCAGGCGCTGGTCGAGCAGGTGGTGGGGACATCGGGGCGTGTCTTGGATAGTTATGTACCTCCCGAGCATCCCTTCTACGCGGGTGAGAGGGTAGCTACCTGGGCACACGATCCGGTGGCGGGGCAGGCGCTCCTGGCGAGTGCAGGCTGGTACGACGATGATGGCGATGGGGTGTGTGAGGCGCATGGCGTCCCGGGCGTCATCGATGGCACACCGTTTCAGGTCGCCTATCGGACGACCGACGACCCACTGCGCATGCAGACGGCTCAGGCTGTCCAGACCTATCTGGCCGAGTGCGGCGTTCAGATCTCTGTGGACATCGCGGCCCCCGATGCGTTTTTCGCGCCGGGGCCGGAGGGACCGCTCTTTGGCCGGCGGTTCGACCTGGCGCAGTTTTCCTGGCGCGTTATCTCTGATCCTCTGTGTGATCTTTTCCTCAGCAGTCAAATACCCGATGCCGACCGTTGGGACAGACCCAACGTCACCGGTTTTCTCGATGATGAGTACGATACGGCTTGTCTGGCGGCGCTCCAAGCTCTGCCCGGTGGTGGCGAGTATGAGGCCAGTCAAGCCGAGGCCCAGCGCGTCTTTTCCGAGCGTCTGCCGGCATTGCCGCTTTTCCAACGTCCGAAGGTTACCTTTGTTCGCACCACGGTCATCGGGCTGGCCCCCAATTCCACCCAGGTCTCTGAGCTCTGGAACGTCGAGCAGTTCGATTTACGCCCTTGATCGAGGGAACGTTTGTGATGTCCCCAGCATAAAAGCAAGAACCTTCCCTACGAACAGGAGAAGGCTCTTGCTGGGTCCTGGTTGAGCGCTAAATAAGACTGACTATGTTGCTAAAGATGTTGCCGATTGCGGGCCCGAGCAGCGCCAGAATAACGATCACAATCAAAGCAACTAACACGAGAATCAAAGCGTACTCAACTAGACCCTGCCCGCGTTGCCGTACTACGAAAAGCAAGTCAACCACCTCCTTTCCGCCTACCGGCGCGGTCATAAGCCCATTATACCCTACGGATGGTCGATAAGTCTATAGGACTATGGTCACACTTTTTTACAGGTTACCCCTCCGACTTGTGGTCCACCTTGCCTAGTACTACTGTCACCTGTCCTTCTCCTACAGTCTCCACTCGACCATTGGGTCCCAGCGCCAGTGCCACGCCAGCAGGGATGCCCAGGCCCAGACAGTCGGGGTGGGCGTTCAACAAGCTGCGCAGCCGGTCGGAGGACTCGGTGCCGGCAAAGTGGGGCTCCGCGATGGCACCGGGAAGCCAGCCCCAGCCAGGTGCGATTTGATCTGCTGCGTCTTGATCGGTGGCCCAGGCGCCAAGTGCAATGGCTCCGGCTCCCATGCCCACGATGGCTGCGCCACTGTCAAATCCGTGACCTAATGCCATCAGCGCTGGGCTTTCGCGCAGTGAGCGTATCAATCCTAGCGGATCAGGACCGTCATTGATGTAGATCAGTCCTGCTTCTGCCAACAATTGACAGTTCTCCACGCGCTGGGCGTCGGCGGAGCTGTGGATCGGGAGGATGTAGCCGCTTGGCCCGCCTAGCTCGACAAAGTAGTCCAGCAGTGCCTCCCCATCGGCGCTTGAGCCGCCGGCGGCCAAGAGCACGGCAATTGGTCGATGGGTGTTGGCCCATCCCAGGGCTGCTGCGTCTATAGCGCCGGTCTCGCCCGTTCTCCAGCTACCCCCGCCGCCTAACATCAGCCAACCCGCTCCAGTGCGCCAGCGGAGCGGCCCCGCCTGCGTCATTCTGCTGCCTTCGAGTCCAAGAGATAGTGCGCCAGGGTGCGCATCAGGATGGCCACGCCGATGGGCAGCACAGCTTCATCGAAATCGAAGCGGGGATTGTGGTGAGGGGCATCCAGTCCACGTTCCGGGTTGGCTGAGCCCAAGAAAAAATAGCATCCGGGTACCTCACGCATAAAGAAGGCTGCATCTTCGCTGCCCATGGTCCGCTCGTCCGTGGTGACGTTCTCTGCTCCGACTACAGCTTCGGCCGCCGCGCGTACCACCCCGGCAGTTTCTACGTCGTTGACCACGGCCGGGG
This sequence comes from uncultured Anaerolineales bacterium, assembly GCA_964551295.1. GTDB lineage: Bacteria > Chloroflexota > Anaerolineae > B4-G1 > B4-G1 > JAFGED01. The sequence continues at coordinate 4,555 of CAZKDJ010000257.1, forward strand.
TCAGGGGGGTGATCTTTAGATCGATCTGTGCGCCGCAGGCCCTGGCCACACCCTCGATGATTTCGCCCATTCGCCGCAGCACCAGTTCCCGTATCTGCGGGTTGAATGTGCGGATGGTGCCGTTGAGCTCAACCTGCGGCGGGATGACGTTGAAGGCATCGCCGCCGTGAAGCGAGCCCACCGAGACTACCGCCGTCTCCAGCGGGTCGACGTTGCGGCTCACGATAGTCTGCAGAGCGGTCACGATCTGTGCCGTGGCGACGATGGGGTCCGTTGTCTGTTCGGGCGCTGCACCATGCCCCCCTTTGCCCTGCACGACACAGTCCCATTTCTCAGCCGCCGCCATAACGGCGCCCGGTGTGACGTCTACTGTGCCTGCCGGTTTATTGTTCCAGACGTGGGTAGCCAGGAAGACGTCGGGTCGGGGGTTCTTCAGCACACCCTCGCTTACCATTAACTCGGCTCCGTTCATACCTTCCTCGCCTGGTTGAAAGACAATTTTGAACGTGCCCCATAGCTCGTCTCGACGCTGGGCCATTAGAGTGGCGACGCCCAGCCCCATTGCCATATGGCCGTCGTGACCGCAGGCGTGCATGACACCTGGATTCTGCGAGGCATAGTCGGTTTCATTTTCCTCCGTAATGGGCAGGGCGTCCATATCGAAGCGTGCCATGACCACGGGGTCTGGTTGCTTCCCCTCCATGAGCCCAACCACGCCGGTCTTGGCGATGCCCGTCTGTACCCGGTAGCCCAGCGCGCGCAGTCGTCCACTGATTATGCCAGCCGAGCGGTGTTCCTGAAAGCCGAGTTCCGGATGTCTGTGAAAATCTCGCCGCCAGTCGATCAATTGCTGGC
>CAZKDJ010000258.1:0-5341 GCA_964551295.1 uncultured Anaerolineales bacterium
ATCCCCTCGGCCTTGTAATCACCCGCGCCGCTGAGAACGACCGTCTGCTCGTCAACCCACCCCGATTCGATCTCGAGCGAGCCCGCGCCGCTGATATCCACGTTGAGGGAGTTAGCGTTCAGACCTGCCAGGGTTAGATCGCCGGCACCGCTCAAATCCACAGAGAACTGCTCTGCCCGCAAAGCAGCAGATTCAACCTTCCCAGCACCGGTGAGCTCGATCGTATCCAACTCCTTCACCGTCAGATAGAAATTGACCTCTTCGCTGGGCTCCACGCCGTCTTCGACCGTGATGGTCAGCATCTTGCTATCGACGTTGGCATCAAAATACGAGATCAAGTTGTCATCGACCTCGATGCGCAGTTCCTCCGTGCTGCCAACCTCGATAAACAAATTGCCAAAGCTGGCAAAAGTGACACCGGAGAAGCCGCGCACATCGACCTCCGACGTAACGATCCTCCCCGACCCCTTCTTGCCCCCTCCTAGTGCGCTGCAGGCCAGAGCGCTGGCCGTCATAGCCAACACCAACAGTACAATCAGTCCTCTTTTCCTCATTTCGTGCCTCCTTAAGATTGTTATTAGCCCCCGGAGCTCACAAGTCCGGGGATCACTCCACCTGACTCGTCTACCACAATTGTATATCCGCGCTGGCGAAAAGTCAAAACCGCTACCTGACAAATAGAAACTTGGTTGCAAAATCGGGATCGCTGGTAAGGTTCACACCCAGCTTTCTCAGACCCGCCGCATCACCAGGAGTGGGAATATGGGTCGTATGAACCTCACAACCGTTCAAGTCCTTGAGCTTTTCGACGGCCACTTGAGCGGCAGGATTCATCGCCGCGCTGATGCTGAGCGCAATCAGCGTTTCGCCCAAGTCAAGGCTCACCACCTTGGCATTGAGGACGTCCTTATTGAGGTAGCTTAAGGACCCTATGACATTGGGCGGCAACAGGTGGATGTTGTCTGGAATTCCGGCCAAATGCTTGGTCGCATTGAGAATCAGGCTCGACGCCGCATGCATGAGGGAAGAACTCTTGCCTGTGATAATCGCACCATCCTTCAACTCGATAGCCGCGCCACACGAAACACCATCGCACTCCTTGCCCTGCCTCTGAGCCTCCAAGGCGGCCTGTCTGGCAGGCTCGACCACGCGCCTCTCCTCAGCCTTGACGCCCAAATCCTCCAGCAAAAGCTCCAAGCGCTGTACCGTTTCCCTGTCGGTCAAACCCATCGCGTATTCACACGCATAACGAAAGTATCGACGGATGACCTCCTGGACCGCCGCCTCTCGCACGACTTGATCGTCGACGATGCCAAACCTGGCCCGATTTACCCCCATATCGGTCGGCGACCTGTAAAACGAAGATTCTCCCGTGATTCGCTCAATGATTCTCTTCAGCAGAGGAAAAGCCTCGATATCTCGGTTGTAGTTTACGGTACTCTCATTGTACGCCTCCAAGTGAAAATGGTCGATCATATTAACGTCACGAAGATCGGCCGTCGCAGCTTCGTAGGCCACGTTGACAGGGTGGTTCAGCGGCAAGTTCCAAATCGGAAAGGTCTCAAACTTGGCATAGCCGGCATTGACTCCCCGCTTGTGCTCGTGATATAGCTGGGAGAGACACGTGGCCAGCTTACCGCTGCCAGGACCAGGGCCGGTCACGACGACAATGGGGTGCTCCGTCTCTATGTAACTATTCGCTCCATATCCTTCGTCGCTCACGATCGTGTCGATATCCGTGGGGTATCCCTTGGTAAACCTGTGCGTATAGACCCTGATTCCCCGCCGCTCCAGGCGATTCTTGAACGCCGTCGCCGCCGGCTGGCCTTCATAGCGAGTGATCACCACCGCCGTCACGTCGACGCCCCACCCAGCCAGGTCATCGATCGTCTTTAACGCATCCGAGTCGTAGGTGATGCCGAAATCGGCCCGCACCTTTTTCCGCTCGATATCCCCAGCATAGATGCACAGGACCACGTCGGCCTCACCCTTGAGCTGTTGCAGCAGCTTCATCTTCACGTTGGGATCAAAGCCCAGCAAGACCCGAGACGCATGATAATCGAACAGCAGTTTACCGCCAAATTCAAGATACAGCTTGCTAAAACGTTTTACCCTTTCGAGAATAGCGGAGGTCTGTTCCGTCAAGTATTTCTCATTGTCAAAGCCTATCTCCACCAACCATCCTCCAAATCAAATTCGACACCTTATCACGCTAAATGTCCCACCTCAACATTGCGCAGGCCGGTTCTTTGAGCACCCCCGCCATCATTCATGGGGAGGGCAGGAGCCGGCATACCCAGGACGTATCTGCCACCACCCGTTGCACGAGCGCGGATCCTGAAACGCGCCGGTGTCCGCAATCGCCACCACAACCTCAGTGCCCCGCGCCGTGCCGAACGGTTTTCCGGCAGGCAAGTTGGGCAGATTATACGAAGCATTAGGATACTGATAGCGCGGCCCGGCGGGACCGTCAAGCGTGTTGTACAACGCCAAAAGATTGGGATCAGTACAGATATTGTCCACGTGCACAGTATAGCCCGGCGGCGCAGAGCTATCATCGCGCGTATACCGCAGCACGATTGAGTCCTCGTCGGCAAAGAGAACCAAGACTTCCATCTCTGGACTGCCGCCTATATTATAGCCGGATTCCGGAACGTGCAAAGCCTCTCCCGGCGTCGTCTGCAACCCAAGAGCCGTAGCAGGATAATCCGTGATTGGATCCCCTCGGGTGCCGGGTTCAGGGGAAGGTGCCCAGTTCCAGTTATGCACGCAATAAAAACCAACCAGCGGCGGCACGCGATGCGGTTGAAATAGTGTCGCAAACTGCGGCGGTTGTGGATCCTCTGTGCCGTAGGCCACCAGCTCCCGCAGCGGAGGATCCGTAGGACTGTAGCCACGCAACGCCAGGTTCTTGTCGGCATGCAGATGAGCAGGGCGGACGGGATCATCCGTGTCTTTCTGAAAAGCGGTGCCATAAGCGTAGGAATTGCCAGAGGTCACGGGGCACGTATACTGCTGTCTAAGCACGAGGGGCAAATGGACAAAAGCGGTTGGTGTGAAATCGGCAGGCACGCCAGGAGGGCCCTCTGCATTCATCACAGAAAGCGCCAGGAGTGCACAAACGGCCAACACAGATACCAAACCCAACGAACATTGTATAACTGTCCTCAACACGCTACCTCAACCATACCCAAGATTAAAACACCTATAGCATACATCAAGCGATACCCTTTTTCAAGGGACTTTAGTGCGATATGACCACGTACGAAAGCCTCAATTCGCCATCCACCTCTTGCTTGCCAGCCCGCAAGCCATAGGGTACAATACGCGCCACGATGGGCCAAACCTTTGCCGAAAAGATCCTGGCGCAAAAGGCCGGGTTGGATCGCGTCGTGCCGGGGCAGATCGTCGAGATCACACCTGACGTAGCGCTGAGCCACGACAACACCGCCGCGATCGCGGACATCTTTTACCAGATCGGCGTGGCGCGCGTGGCGCGGCCCGACATCCACGTGGTGGTGCTCGACCACGCCTGTCCGGCCCCCACGACGACGCACGCGCAGAACCACAAAAGCACCCGCCAGTTCGTGGTGGAGCAATCCATCGTCCACTTCTACGACGTGGGCCGGGGCGTCTGCCACCAGGTGCTGGCGGAGGAGGGCTTTGCGCTGCCGGGCACACTCATCGTCGGCGCCGACTCGCACACGACCACCGCCGGGGCGTTCGGCGCCTTTGCCGCAGGCATTGGCCGCAGCGAGATGGCGGCGATCATGGCCACGGCCCGCATCTGGCTGCGCGTGCCGGAGAGCCTCAAGATCGTCGTCCACGGACAACTGCGCGATGGCGTCACGTCCAAGGATATGGCGCTGCACGTCATCAGCGACCTGAGAGCCGACGGCGGGCTCTACCAATCGGTCGAGTGGCACGGCGAAGGCGTCGAAGCGCTGGATATGGAGGCCCGTATGGTCATCCCCAACCTGATGGCCGAGATGGGGGCCAAAAATGCCTACATCCCGCCCGACGATGTGACCCTCGCCTGGCTGGAGAAGCGGGCGCGAAAGCCGTACGACCCGATCTATCCCGACGCTGACAGATGCGAAGTATCCGCCTACGCGCGCGTGGCCGAATACGACGCGGCGGAGATCGAGCCGGTGGTAGCCAAGCCCCACACGGTGGATAACGTCGCGCCGGTGCGGGATGTAGCCGGTACGCGCATCGACCAGGCGTTCCTGGGCACCTGCACCAACGGGCGGCTCTCCGACCTGTCTATGGCTGCACGCGTGCTGGAAGGACGCACGGTCGCGCCAGGCGTGCGATTGATCGTCATCCCGGCCTCTTCGGAGGTCTACCTGGCGGCGCTGGACGCGGGCTACCTGCGCACCCTTGCCGAGGCAGGTGCAATGATCGAAAGCCCCGGCTGCGGCCCGTGCATGGGCAACCACCTGGGCATCCCCGCCGAAGGGGAGGTCACGATCAGCACGGCTAACCGCAACTTTCGCGGGCGCATGGGGACGCAGGAGAGCGAGATCTATTTGGCCAGCCCGCTGGTGGTGGCAGCAAGCGCGGTGGCGGGCGAGATTGTGCATCCGGATGATTTGTAGGTTACGTTTTACGGGCGGCGTAAAACGTAAAGCGTAAAACGTAAAAACGAGGTTCTAAACGTGACCATCACTGGCCAAGTCTGGAAATACGGCGACGACGTCAACACCGACGTGATCTTTCCCGGCAAGTACACGTACACCGTGACCGATCCGGCGGAGATGGGCGAGCACGCGCTGGAGGATCTCGATCCCGCGTTCCACTCCGGCGCGCAGCCGGGCGACGTGATCGTGGCGGGCAAGAACTTTGGCTGCGGCAGCTCGCGCGAGCAGGCGGCAACCTGCCTGGTGGCCAAGGGCGTCGGAGCGGTCATCGCCACGTCCTTCGGTCGCATCTTTTACCGCAACGCGATCAACAACGCCCTGCCCGTCATCGTCTGCCCCGAGGCGGCACAGGCGCTGGAGCGCGGCGACGAGGTGGAGGTAGACCTGGAAACAGGCGAGATCCACACAGTCAAAGGCACGTTCACTTTCCCGCCGCTGCCGGAGGCGGTGATGGCTATCTTTGACGCCGGCGGGTTGATTCCCTACGTCCGCCGCCAACTGGGCCTTGAGGCCAAGGCGTAGCCTATGCCAAAGCACGTGAATCCCTGGGTGTTGCGCGGCCTGATCATCGCCGCCCTGGCAACGATCGTCGTACTGTGGCTGCTGGCCCAGCCGCTTCCCGAGACGGCCCGCCCCCCCCCCCCCCCCCCCCCCCCCCCCCCCCCAACCCCCCCCCCCAAAACCCCCCCCCCCCCCCC
>CAZKDJ010000259.1:0-5267 GCA_964551295.1 uncultured Anaerolineales bacterium
TGACCGGTGGTGAATTGCTGATCAAGGACGCCGCGCCGGAGCATCTGCGCATGGTGGCCCTGGTTTTCGAGCGGCTGGGCGTGCGGTTCGAGGCGCGGGGACGGGATGTCTTTGTGCCCACCGACCAATCGCTGGAGATCGTGCCCGACGCCGACGGCGCGATCCCCGAGATCTCCAACGCACCGTGGCCGGGGTTCCCTGCCGACCTGATGAGTATTTCTGTCACGCTGGCCTCCCAGTGCCATGGCACGGTGCTGATCCACGAAAAGATGTTTGAGAACCGTCTTTTTTGGATAGACAAGCTCATCTGGATGGGGGCGCGCATCATTCTGTGCGACCCGCACCGCTGTGTGGTGCAGGGACCCTCGCCCCTGCACGGCGACGAGGTAGAGAGCCCCGACATCCGTGCCGGCATGGCGCTCCTCATCGCCACGCTCTGCGCCGACGGGCGCAGCGTGATCCGCAACATTCGCCAGATCGACCGGGGCTATGAGCGCGTGGAGGAAAAACTGCGCGCGCTGGGGGCCAGGATCGAGCGCGTGGACGCTTGTTGACGCGTAGAGTGGAGATTGACAAAACCCCTGGAGAAAAGCGAATGAACAAGAAATCTGTTGCTGGTGCAGTGATCACTCTTGGAGTTGTGGCCCTGATTATCGTTCTGGGGCTCATTATTTTCACGCCGCCTCCCAGGCAACAGGTGCCACTGGTCGTCAACACGACGCGGATTCCTACGCTGACATCAGTACCGCCTACCGAGACGCCCATACTCTCCGTACCTGCTTTTACGCCCGTGCCTGAAGACGACTTGCCTGCCGCGGATGAATATCTGACGGTCAGCGACGGCAAGTTCATGTTGGGCGGCCAACCGTACTATTTCGTCGGTACCAATTTCTGGCAGGGCATGAACATGGGCGTGAGCGGCCCGAGCGGTGATCGGGCCAGGCTAGTCGAGGAACTGGATCACTTGCAGCGGCTCGGCGTGACCAACCTGCGCGTCATGGCCTCGTCCGAGGGGCCGGATACAGAACCTTACCGCATGGTGCCCGCGCTGATGATCTCTCCTGGGGAATATAATGAGAGTGTCTTCGATGGGCTTGACTTTTTTCTGGCCGAGTTGGGCAAACGCGAGATGAAGGCCGTGATGGTGCTCAACAACTACTGGCAGTGGTCCGGCGGTATGGCCCAATACGTCTCTTGGCACGAGGGAACTTCCATTCCATATCCCGGGGACTGGGGAACCTTCATGGCCTACTCGGCACGGTTTTACGATTGCGAGGAGTGCCAGACGTGGTACCGCAATCACATTGCAACGGTGATCGACCGCGACAACCCGTACACGGGATTAAAGTACCGTGATGATCCGACGATCTTTGCGTGGGAACTGGCCAATGAGCCACGTCGGTATCCCGATGAATGGATCGACGAGATGGCCGCCTACATCAAGTCGCTCGATCCCAACCACATGGTCACGACGGGTTCGGAAGGCACCCCGCCATGGGAGAGACAGAACTTTATCGAAACTCATGACGGCCCTGACATTGATTACACGACAATCCATATCTGGCCGCAGAACTGGGGCTGGTACAACCCAAGTAATCCCTCTTCATACACCAAAGCAGAGGCAAACGCGCGTAGCTACTTCCAAAGCCACAGGGCTGATGCGGCGACGTTGGGCAAACCCCTCGTGCTCGAAGAGTTCGGACTCGCTCGCGATTGGGAGACCCATCAAGATATCTACGACCCTGACTCGACGACACAGTATCGTGACCTTTTCTACACAACCATGTTCGAGGAGGTTTACGAGTCGATGTCGACGGGTGGTCCGGCCGCCGGCGATAATTTCTGGGCCTGGGGTGGGCAGGCGCGACCGGGCGCTGGGTGGGTCGGTGATCCTCCGCACGAGATCCCCGGGTGGTATTCGGTCTACGATACGGACGAATCGACTCTGGCGATCATCTCGGCCCACGCCGAAGAGATGGCGCGCGGGCGAGAATAGGCCATCGCACGGTCCGGCACTCCGCTGCGCTGTGTGCCTCACTACGAACGGATAACCTGCCTATCCGTTTCATCCGTTCAATCCGTTGACCCATTTTAGGGCACGATGTACGTGTCCACCATGTGCCCCTCCGCGTCCTTCAGCGTGATCAGCTCACCACTGTGCCAAGCCGGGGCTGTGCGGCCCCAGTATAGGTCGGTGGGGGTGTTTTGTCCCACGGCCGAGTGGACGCGCACTTGTCCATCGGTAAAGAGGGTGAGGGACGGAAAAACAAAGCTGGTCCCCTCCGCATCCGAAAGGGTCCACTTTCCCAGGCTGGCCAGTCCGCCTCGGTTGCGCACGACCACCATCTCCGCCGCCAACCTGCCGGAACCCAGCACCTGCCAGACTTCGACCACCGGCGGTCCGGAGGGGGTGAGGGTGGGCAGGGTTGGTGCGGGAGAGGCTGGTGCAGGTTCCGCTGTGGGCGACGACTCCGCTGAAGGGGCCTCTTCCGCTGCCTCATTCGTAGGAGGGGGAGCGGCCGGGGTGATGAAATGGCCTGGGATGACGAGTTGCTGTCCGATGGTGAGTATGTCGGGGTTGGTCAAGCCGTTGGCCGAAATGATATCTTGCACAGAGACGCCGTAGGTCAGAGCGATGCTGCTCAACGTATCGCCATCTTTGACGGTATACACCAGCGGAGCCGGCGTGGGGAGCTCTGTGGGTAACATGGTAGGGTGAACGCTCACTGCTGTGGCAGATATGGGCAGTGACGTACCCGTTACTGGCATGGGGGTGGGCGGCTCAGGCTCTGAAGCGCCGCCCCAGACGAGCAGGATGGTCAGAACAACCGCCGCCAGGACGATGATGATGATTAGCAGACTCCAGGCGCGTGAGCGCATGTTTGCCGATGACCTCCTTGCTTCCGTGATCCCCGCTATTCTATCACAAAAGCTGGTAATTGGTAGATTGGTACTGTAGTGACTCGCCGGTCTACCAATTTACCAACTACCAGTTTCCCAATCTGCCAAATTATGCTACACTCTGAACCGGAGGTGGGTTATGGGAACGATGCTTCTGAAACACGCTGACTTGCTGGCGACGATGGACGACGATGGAAGTTGCATCACCGATGGTGGCCTGTTTGTGCGCGACAGCGTCATCGAGAAGGTTGGGCCGACTTTTGAACTGCCTGCTGAAGCCGATCGCGTCATCGATGCCCGCGGAATGATCGTTATGCCAGGCCTGGTCAATTGCCATCACCATCTCTACCAAACACTGACACGGGCCGTGTTGGCGGCGCAGGATGCTCCGTTGTTCGGCTGGCTCAAAACGCTCTATCCCATCTGGGCCGGGCTGACCCCCGAGGCGATCTATACCAGCGCGCTGGTGGGCTTGGCCGAGCTGATGCTCTCTGGTTGCACCACGGCTTCCGATCACTTGTACATCTACCCCAACGGCTGCCGCATCGACGACGAGATTCGTGCGGCTGTCGAGATCGGCGTGCGCTTCCAGCCCTGCCGTGGCTCGATGAGCCTTGGGGAGAGCAAGGGGGGTCTGCCGCCGGACCGGGTCGTGGAGGACGAGGATTTTATCCTCGAGGACACCCGGCGCGTCATCGAGACCTATCACGACCCCGAGCCCTGCGGGATGACGCGCATCTCTGTCGCGCCGTGCTCGCCCTTTTCCGTCTCGCCTGACCTGATGCGCGAATCCGCTGCGCTGGCGCGCTCTTACGACGTGCAACTCCACACCCACCTGGCAGAGACCCTGGACGAGGAGGCGTTCTGCCTGCGCCGGTTCGGCAAACGCCCCGTGGCCTACGCCAAGGAGTTGGGCTGGCTGGGGGACGACGTGTGGCACGTCCACTGCGTGCACCTGAACCAGGAGGAGGTAGAGTTGTTCGCTCAGACCGGCACGGGTGTCTGTCACTGCCCCAGCTCCAACATGCGCCTGGCCTCCGGTATCGCGCCGGTGCGTAGCCTTTTGGACCACGGCGTGCGCACCGGTATCGGCGTCGATGGCTCGGCCAGTAACGATTCCTCCCATCTGCTGGCCGAGGCGCGCCAGGCGCTGCTGCTACAGCGTGTGGCGGGGGATCCGGCGGGTTTGAGCGCCCGCGAGGCGCTGTGGATGGCCACGCGGGGTGGGGCGGCCGTGCTGGGCCGGGACGACGTCGGCCAGCTTGCACCGGGCAAGGCCGCCGACTTTATTGGGTTGCGGCTCGACCGGCTGGCCTACGCCGGCGCGCTGCACGATCCGCTGGCGGCCTTGGTCTTTTGCGCGCCACAGCATGTGGACCTTTCCGTCATCAACGGCCGCGTCGTCGTGGAGGACGGGCAGCTTCTGACGATCAACCTGGGGCCGGTGATCGAGCGGCACAACCGGATCAGCCGGGAGATGATGGAGGGAGCCTGATGGAGACGGATGTGCTCGAACTGCTCAACGCGCGCAAGGCCACTCGCGCCATCGACGAGCGGCTCGTGGAGCCAGAGAAGGTGGAGGCGATCTTGGAGGCGGCGCGCCTGGCCCCCTCGTGCATGAACAATCAGCCCTGGCGTTTCCTCGTCCTGACCGAGACGGAGGCGCTGGCAAAGGGGCGTGAGGCGTTCTCTGGCGGCAATTATTGGGCCAAGACGGCGCCGGTGCTCGTCTTTGGTTGCTCGCGGCCCGATTGGGACTGCCAGTCCAGCGACGAGCGGGATTACTATCTTTTTGACCTGGGTTTGGCGGCGGAGAACGTGATGCTTCAGGCGACGGAGCTTGATCTCGTGGCCCGTCCGATGGCTGGGTTCTCGCCGAGCAGGGTCAAGGAGGCGTTTGGTTTTCCCGATGCGATCAAGGTGGTGATCGCTATCGCCATTGGGTACGAGGGCGACGTCTCGACGCTGGATGAGCGGAAGCGGGCAACGTCGCTGGCTCTTCGTGTGCGAAAGCCGATGGAGGAGATTGTGCATTTCAACACCTGGGGGAAAGATGAAGAGATTCTCTAGCGTCACCCTGCTCGTCAAAGGCGGTACCCTGGTCACGCCCGAGGGCGTCGTCGAGGCCGATCTGCTGGCGCAGGGCGAGCGTATCAAGGCGATCGGGCGCGATTTGCCCATGGCCAACGACACGCGGGTGGTGGACGCCGAGGGCTGTTACGTGCTTCCCGGGGTCATCGACGCACATACCCACATTGCCCTAGATACCGGCATCTACCAGACGCCCGACGATTGGTTCGTGGGTTCCCGCGCGGCGGCCTGCGGCGGCGTCACCACCGTGGTCGATTTCGCCACCCAGTTCCCCG
>CAZKDJ010000260.1:0-5266 GCA_964551295.1 uncultured Anaerolineales bacterium
CTGTTCCACGTACACCTGGGCGTGGAACCGGCGCTGTTCGACGGGCGGGCGCTGTGGCTGGGGGTGCAGGTGGAGGGGGACGCGGAGGAGATGTCGCCGCGCCAGCCGCTCCTGCCTGCGCCTTATGCGCTTTCGCTGCGACCGGGGGCAGTGGTCAGTGGCACCGTCTACGGCGTTCCCGTGCTCGACATCGTGAGCGCCGAGAGCATCGGCTTCCGCGCCAGCACGCTGTCCGCCGATCCTGGGAATGCAGCGATAGTGGGCACGAATCTGGGGAGTGGTCCCGGTGGGATTTTCGCCGGCACTGATGATATGAGCGGCATCGGGGTGCAGGGGTTTGGCGGTGACACGGGCGTGTACGGCCATGGGGAGTGGATGGCGGGCGTGAGGGGAGAGAGCGAGTGGGGCTATGGCGTGGTGGGCACGAGCATTGAAGACTACGGCGTGGGTGGCTACAGCACGAACAGCTTCGGCGTCTACGGCTACAGCAGTGGCGTAGGAGATGGCGTAGGGGGACAGGCCATCACTGGCACAGGCGTCTTGGGTCGCAGCAAGTATGGGGTGGGTGGCGAGTTCGAGAGCGACTATGGGCACGCGCTGGTGACGGAGGGACCGTCGCTGGTGCAGGGGCCGAACCCGCAGCAGGTGGCGCTGCTCAAGTGGTACCCCGCCATCCGGACGCCGATGAGCTTCAGCGTTGGCAGCGCTCCGATTGACATCGCCTTCGACGGGGCCAACATGTGGGTGGTGAGCTTGGGCGGCACGGTGAGCGTGCTACGCGCCAGCGATGGTGCCCACGTGATGACCCCCACCGTCAGCTCTGGGTCTAGTGCCATCGCCTTCGACGGGACTAATATGTGGGTGATGAACAATAATGATGGCATCGTCAGCGTGCTGCGCGCCAGCGACGGAGCACACGTGATGACGCCCACTGTTGGGAGTTACCCCTCTGACATCGCCTTCGACGGGGCCAATATGTGGGTGACGAACGCGGGCGATGGCGCCGTCAGCGTGTTGCGGGCCAGCGACGGGGCGCACGTGATGACCCTCACCGTCGATGGGGCCTCGTCTATCGCCTTCGATGGGACGAATATGTGGGTGATGAACGGGAGCGATGGCACCGTCAGCGTGCTGCGGGCCAGCGATGGGGCGCACGTGATGACCCCCACCGTCGGCAGCGCTTCCATTGACATCGCTTTCGATGGGGCCAACATGTGGGTGGCAAACCCGCTCAGTGACACGGTCACCGTGCTGCGGGCGAGCGACGGGACGCGCGTGATGACACTCGACGTCGGGGACTATCCTTGGGGTATCGCTTTCGATGGGGCGAATATGTGGGTCACAAACGACTGGGATGGCACGGTGAGTGTGCTACGGGCCAGCGACGGTAGCCTCGTGACGACCCTCACCGTTGGGCGCTATCCTCAGGAAATGGCCTTCGACGGAGCCAATATGTGGATTGTAAACTTTGGCAGCGGCGCCGTGAGCAAGCGGTAGGAGGTGGGCGAGATGCGAGAGAGAAGAGGCAGGAATGGACTCGTAGTGACCCTCGTGCTCGTCGCGTGCCTGGCGCTGGTCGTGCCCGTGTTGGCCCAGGTGTCGGCCAGCTACGACCTCTCCTGGCACGTGATCGCCGGAGGCGGTGGGAGGATGGCGGGCGCTCAATACACGCTGCAGGGCACTACAGGTCAGCCGGTGATCGGTCTGGCGGCCGGCAGCGGCCATACGTTGTGCAGCGGCTTCTGGTGTGGTGTGGGAGAGACGGAGTATCGGGTGTACCTGCCGTTGGTGCTGCGCAATTCACACTGAACATCTCAAGACTCAGTAGATCCAATTTTCGTCACTCCGAGCGGAGCGAGGAGTCTCCCAATGCAGGGCGGAGATTCTTCGCTACGCTCAGAATGACGGTTTCGCAGGTGATTTTCATCAACACGCACATGTGCACACCAAGAATTTGGATCTACTGAGACTGGCGATTGGTGGTGGCACTACAATGTCAACGGTGAGTGAGCAAGCAAAAGGAGTGAAATGATGAGAAACACAGAAACGAGGATACTCGTGTTGATTGGAGCGGCGGCATTGGCCCTGGACCTGCTGCTGCTTTGGCGGGGAGCAGTACAGCCTGTGCAGGCCGATCCGGGCACGCCTGCGGCGTCCACGCGCTACGTGGCCCTGCAAGGCGACGACTCGGGCAACGACTGCGCCGATTCAGGTCATCCCTGTGCCACAATCCAGCGCGCCGTCGACGCGGCAGATCCCGATGATGCGATTCACATCGCCGGTGGCACCTATGCCCCTGGTGGCACGGTGGCCGTGATCGAAAAAGGGCTAGTGCTCCAGGGCGGCCATGCGCCGGATTTCAGTGGCCATGACCCGGGGATGTATCAGACGGTGTTGGACGCCGGGTGGAGTGGCTCGGTGATCAGCGTCACCAATGCCGGTGGTGGTGTGGCGCTCGAGTTCCTGACGCTGACCCACGGCGACGGGGCAGGCAATTGCAGCAGCGGGGGCTGTGGCGGAGGCGTTTATTCCACGGACACCGAGTTGTACGTGAGCCATTGCCACGTCACGGACAACGTAGGGAGCAGCACGGGCATTGGAAAGGGCGGCGGTCTCTACGTCTACAACAGCATAGGCCATCCTGCATCGGCCCACATTCACAACAATCAAATCGTGAGCAACACGGCCAGCACGGCTGACAAAGGCCGCGGTGGCGGGCTCTTTCTTCACGTTCATAACGCGGCCGCGCCTGCGGAGGTCGTGGGCAACAGGTTTGAGAACAACGTGGGCAGCACAGCGGGCGACGGTTACGGTGGTGGCGTGTTCTTGCACTACTATGCGACGTTCCACTGTAATCATTTCCAGCACAACATTGGTGGCAAGGGGAGCGGGTTGGCGGGCGGCGGTGGCGGTCTCTACCTGCACTACGCGCCAGGGGTTACCCTTGATGCGAACCGCTTTCTCTATAACGCGGCCTCGATGCCTGATGGCGGGCCCGGGAGAACGATCTTCGGTCGAGGGACGGGGGGAGCGATTCAGGCGTACTCCCTGGTGGTGTTTACGATGACCAACAATCTGCTGGCCGATAATTTCGCCACCAGCGCGGGCGGCGCTATACACCTGGATGGCTGGACGGCTGATAGAGGTATCACCGGTACGTTGGTCAACAACACCTTGGCAGGCAACGAGTCGCAGGCAGGGAGTGAGGCCGTTTGGGTGAGTCAGTACGTCTCGTTGACTCTGACGAATAACATAATCGCCGCTCACACGACGGGGGTCACCAACACTGTTCCTGTCCTCAGCTCGGTCTCTGCCGAAAGGAATCTCTTCTGGAATACCTGCGATCCCATCGTCGGCGTCGACGCCATTCAGGAGGATCCACGCCTGACGCCGAACTACCACCTCCGTGTGGGTTCGCCGGCCGTGGATCAAGGGCTCGACGTGCCGTGGCTGACGTCTGACCTGGACGGCAACCCACGGTCGCCGGGTTCGTACGACCTGGGGGCGCTTGAGGGACAGGAGGTGTGGTACGACGTATACCTGCCTCTGGTCGTGAAACAGTATCCCTTGGCGATGACGTCCGTCTTTTCCGCCGATTTCGAGGATGGCACGTTGACCGGCTGGACGTCCAGCCAGGGGACGTGGACCAATCCCGGCGATCACATGCGTGGCGAACATACGGGCAGCGCCTGGAACATGCACACGTCGAGCGGGGACAACATCGTGTATACGGGAACGGTAACCCTGGTGAGCGGCGATGCGGCCGGATTGGTCTTTCGTTCCTCTACCGACGGCTCCTCGTCCTACGACGTGACCTTGGATGCCTCTGACGACGCGTTCAAGGTTGGCAGGCGCGCGCCCTATCAGGTGCTGGGCAGCTACCCGGTAACGGTGCAGTACAACCGGCCGTACGAGATCAAGGTGGTGGCGAGCGGGAGCACGATTGAGGCCTACCTGGATGGATGGAGAATACTGACGGTGACGGACACCACGTATACCAGCGGCCGGTTGGGGGTGATGGTGTACCAGTCCACGGCAACGTACGATGATCTGGCGGCTTGGGAGATACCCTAGCCTATCAGTTTCAAGGAGGGAAAAATGAATAACAAACGAATGATCGTATTGAGCATCGTGGGCGCGCTGGCGTTGGTGGCACTGCTGCTGGCCGCTACCGGCGCGTGGGCCGGTGCGAATGAGCGGGCCCTGGTGGCATCGCTGGCCCAGGCCGACGCTGTTCCTAGCACCATCTCGTACCAGGGGCGGCTGCTGGACGATGGCGGCAATCCCGTGGATGGCGTGCACACGATGGCGTTCCGTGTTTATGAGCAGGTGAGTGGGGGTATGCCGCTGTGGACCGACAGCTTCCCGGTCCCCGTGGAGGAAGGGCTGTTCCACGTACACCTGGGCGTGGAACCGGCGCTGTTCGACGGGCGGGCGCTGTACGAGGACGCCCTGGCGCTGGTCAACGCCCAAAAGGCCGAGTACGGCGACCAGTACGAGGCCAGCGCGGCGGTGCGCGCCGCCTGGGACGCCGCCGACGCGGCCTACAGCGCCTCGCTCAAGGTGGCGCGGGTGGCGCTCCAGGACGACCCCAAGGCCCACGCCGCGCTGATGCTGGGCGGGACGCGCAAGCAGAGCCTCTCCGGCTGGATCGAGCAGGCGACGGCGTTCTACACCAACCTGCTGGGCGACGGCGGCCTGATGGCGGCGATGGCGAACTTTGGCTACACCCAGGCCAAGCTGGAGGCGGAGCAGGCGCTGGTGCAGGTGGTGATGGCGGCCAACCTGGTCCAGGAGAAGGAGAAGGGGGAGGCGCAGGACGCCACCAAGCAGCGCGACGCCAGCCTGGACGCGATGGACGCCTGGATGTCCGATTTCAAGGCCATCGCCCGGGTGGCGCTGGAGGAGAACGCCCAGTGGCTGGAAAAGCTGGGCTTTGGCGCCGTACCATAGGTGCGCCGTGCCGTAGGTCGGGCCAATCCGGCCTACCGGCGGTAAACGGGTCTCTCTACCCTCCCGCGGGTTCCAGCCGGCGCGCGGCGTCCGGCGCGACGAAGCCTGCCCTGAGCGATGCCCTGAGTTTATCGAAGGGCGCGAACCGCAGGTTCGCAGCCGAAGGGAATCTCATTGTGGGGGCACCCGACAGTCAGAAAGCGAGATTCTTCGGCCCCTCCGGGGCCTCAGAATGACGAAACAGGCGTATCTTCTCAATAAATAGGGGAAGATGGGGGGTGTGAGGGCGGCGTAGCCGCCCTCACACCCCCCG
>CAZKDJ010000261.1:0-5216 GCA_964551295.1 uncultured Anaerolineales bacterium
CGTGAACACAATCTCGGCTGCGAGGATGGTACGCCAGGATAGTTTGTTGGTTGGCGGGATAGTTGGTCGGCCGGTCAGATATAGAAGCAAACTTGCAACGGCGACGATACACAATGAGAACAAGATACCGCCAGGGGTATTCCGTAGCCAACCCAAGGTGACCAGCAGCCAAAAAATCCAGCCGGACAACAGCAGCCCCAGAGGTTTAGAGACGCCGTAGCCGCGATCGGGAAGATGGCGAAAGAGCCGCAGACACAGCGGCAACACAGCCAGTCCAAAGGCCTGGATGACGAGATACCAGCGCAGGGCAAGCACAACTTGGACTGCAGAGTCAGTCATAGTGTTCCAACGTCAGATGTCGGGTTTCGGTGGTGTGGGAATAGACGGCAGGGTCAGTGTAGACAGCGATTCGACGCCCTCGCGAGATGCGACTGGCGTGGGCGTGGCCCCAGAGGTCGTATGTGCCCCGAAAATACTGACCGTCGCCGACGCGGGAGTCATCACTGCCTCGGGAAATGACGTCTGCGTGGCAACCGCCGCCCCGGCAATGGAGGAAAGCGAGAGCATCGCGCAGATGGCCAAAGCGATGCCGGCCGTAGCAGACGCCCGCCATCCGGTAAGCCGTCGCCTCTCGCCAGCGGCCACCCGCCGCTTCACAACTCGCCATCTGGGACGCGGCACTTTTACCCTATCCGCCGCCGCCGCTAACGTATCCTCAATTCGTTCTCCCAGCCAGCGATACTCGGCGGCGGTGCTACGGCAGCGCGCGCACCAACGCAGGTGCTCGGCCACGTCAACGGATGTGCCAACGGATGCATCCATGTCAAGGGATGCGTCAGCCGCGCCGATATCCGCGCAGGCCAATTCCGTTTCCTGTAGATGGAACTCACGCATCATCCCTACCCCACCTCCACCGGACGCACAAAACCCGCTTCGCGCATCGTCCCTTCGCCGACCTCGGCGAGCAAGCGCCTCAGTTGCACCTTGCCGTGCGCCACCCGTGCCCGCGCCGCATCAGGCGAACAGCCCAAAAGCTCAGCGATCTCTGCGTATGGCAACCCCTCATAGTACCGCAGAACCAGTGCATCGCGCGCGCCGACGCTGACCCCTTGCAACACCTCCCACATCGCTTGGCGTTTGCCCTGCAACTCCAGCATGCTGGCAGGATCGTTGGCGGGTTCGGGGTCGGCCGGCGACTGTCCTATCGCAGCCAAGGTCTCCAAGGAGACGGTAGCCGGTCGCTTGCGGCGGCGCTTGTTGCGACAGCGACTTACCAGGATCACCCGTAGCCAGACCCAAAAGAATCCCCGTTGCGGATCGTAGCGGCGCAGGTTGCGAAAGACATAGACGAAGGCATCCTGCACCACCTCCTCGGCATCACAGGTATCCTGCAGAAGCAAGTAGGCCAGGCGAAACGCCGCCGCGTAGTGCGCCTCGTAGAGCGCCCTTCGGGCCGCTTCGTCCCCCGCTATCGCGCGTGCGATGATCTTGGCATCCGTCATTGGTCTATCACTCTATATACACAGACGCGGGTGGATTTGTGAGACTTACCCTTCGGCTTTCTGCAACCAGCGCGCCCGCACATTCGCATATTCTCGCGCGATCAGAAATCCCTCCATTGCCAGAAGGTACGCCTGCACCGCCACATCATCTCGCATCGCCCCGGCAGCCACGAAATCAAACCCGGCAAGGATATCTGGCAACGCCTGCTCCAGTGCAGCATAATCATCCCTGTGTTTCTGAGCATAGGCCAGGTAGTGAGCCGCGTGGCGTGCCCGGAAGCCATCTTCCTCCTCACCCAGTATGCCCTCAGCCAGGCGCGCGCGCCCGAACGCACGCGCCAAGTCGACCACATGATGTCGCCCGTCCACGCTCTCCACAATTGACCACAGCAGCAGCGCATCCAAGGACAGATCGGCCTTGAAGTGAGCGTAGACCTCGCGCACGTCGGCCCGGCCCGGCGCCCCAGCAAAGACCCCGGCCATCACCACCCACAGTCGCTGGCTGTGCTCGTCCAGATGATCGTAGGTATAGCGGAAGGCGAGCGCACGGCTGCGTTGATGAGGCAACATGTCAGGTAGGTCGGTCGCGGTCAAATGGTGGCGCCGCTCCGTGTCGCGCAGCCCGTCCAGGATAGCGGCAGGGGATTCGTCAGAGCGCATGCGGGTGGCCACCAGGCGGATATGCAGCGGCACGCGATCCAGCAGCTCGCAGATCTCGGCCACGATGGTGCGTTCGGCGTGCAGCAGCATCTTGCCCGCGCCCAACGCCCGATCGCGGAAGAGCTCCACCGCCGCTTTTCGCGCCAACGGCCTTAGCCCGTACGACAGCTCCCCGGCAAAGCCCAACGGTGCGCGACGGCCGGTGATCAAAATGTGCAGCCCGGGGCAGCGCGCGTGTAGTTCGGCCACCAGCGCCAGATTGCGCTCCCCGTTTTCCCCCGCGCACGCCGCTTCGAAATTGTCGAGCACTATAAGAGTCGGTGCGTCCTTCAGCACATCGCAGAGCGCGGCGACTCGGCTTTGGTATTGCATCTCCTCATCCGTCCCGGAATCGGGAGCGGGCACAGGTGCAAATGCAGGAGCGCGAAACGCGCGTAGGAGACGATCAGCCAGCGTCTCCAATCCTACCCCCAGGTTAGCCAGACGTACGAAGCGCACACCGCCTGGGAAGATAGCGCGCTCCCAACACCAATAAGCGACAGCCTGCGCCAGGGCAGTCTTGCCCACACCGCCCCATCCGTAGAGCGTCACCAGCGGCGAGACATCCCCGGGTGGCAGCACAGACAACAGTTTGCTCTGTACGACCACCTGATCGGCGGCGCGCCCGCGCAGGCGAATGGGCAGCGCCGGGGGCCGAGGCTCGACCGGCGGCTCCTGAAGCCGCACGTAATCTCCCGCCACGCCGGGTTCCATCAAACACTCGCCACACACATCGGCCGGGGCCACGAGCTGGGGCAACTCATCCTCCCCCAGGCGCGCTCCCCAGCGCTCACGCAGCACCTCGCGGCCGTGGTCGTGCGCCTCTTCTAACCGGTCCCCGCGCGCCAAGCATCCCAGGAACGTGCTCAGATACGCCCGTGCGGCGTCCTCCCGCACCGTCTCGGACATGCCTACCACGGCGGGGATGCCGGCGGCGTGTAGTGCCCGGCGAGCAGCAGCAGAATAGCAGGCCGAGAGCACCGCCAGCCGCACGCTACCCAGCGCCAGAAACTCGCCCAGTTCGTCGGGGGGAATCGGATGACTCTCGCCGTGGGGGCCTTCAAAATAGAGTGCACCGTCGTCGTCCCCGTGGGTATCGATGACTGCCACGTCGTAATCCGCGCGCAGGACCTCACGCAGGTTATCGCGGGTCGGCTGGTACAGCACACACACCGCCATCGCCGCCCCACTCCCCCGCAGTGCCGTCTCGACCACCTCGATCTTCCACATGCGGTGCAGGGGCAGAACCTCGCTCAGCCCATCGACGACGTCCCAGGCGGTGAGCGGCACCCATTCTCCCTCCTCCTCGTCTAAAAGTGTCAGCAAGGGGCGAGGCATGGCCAGCAGGACACGCAGAGGGCGTGCCCGAGGGCCCGCGTCACCAGCCGGGGATTCAGTCGACATTACGCTGCCTTCTTGGTGCTACTCGCTTCCTTGGCCAGCCGCCATCGCTTGAACCGCTTCCACAGCAGCCCCAACCCCTTCTCGGCAAACGGTATGCCAGAGACAACGCCCAACACCGAACCGCCCGCCGCTACCAGGTCAATTTGCACACCAGAAAGCCCCAGCGTGCCACGTGCCTCGATGATCAGCATACGCTCCCAGACCACCTCCGTGAGAGGCCCGGGTAAACGGGTGTCTGGGTCCGGCTCCCAACGCACCGACAGGCTGATCACGGCACGATACGTTCCACCTTGATCGGGCGAGACCGTCCAACGCCAGGTATTCGCCTGTCCCGGAATGAGCGACTGCTCCTCAGGGCTGGCCAGCTCTGCGTTCAGGCCGGCTGCGCTCAACGTGGCCCTCACGTGACCTGTGTAACCAGGACGCGCCACGGTCATTGGGATCGGCGTTGCCTCTACCTCGTGCCCACCGACCTCCGGCGTGGGGACATAACCTCCATCCGGCGCGGGCATGAGGGAGAAGCGAATCAGGTCATTATCTCCCACACGCATCGAAGCGGGCCACTCCACCTCGACCAGGCGCTCCTCGATCTCGGGCGCGGGCTCGGGGGTTGGGGGCGGCTCAACTGGCGTCGAGGTTGGCTCCTGCACAACGGGCTCCGTCGCCTCAGGTCCTTCCACCGGCACCCTGGTAACCTCCTCAATTGCCCCATCAGGAAGGCTGCCCGCACAAGCCGTCACACTGAGTACCAACATCGCCAACGCCAGAGTGATATAAAAGGCACGCTGCCTCATCACATCACCCCCACTCCCATCCAGATCCAGCGCGACGACGGCTCGACAGGCGGCACCTCGATCGGCACGATCTCCTGCTCCACCTCCCGCCGCGTCTGCAGGTGAGAATAGGCCGCCAGGCAGAGCGAGCACGAGATGATCACAAAGCCAACGACGAGTAAAGCAATGCGCCACCACCATTTCTTCATCGCCACGCCTCCCTATCAATCACTGTAGCTCCGGCTCAAACTCGGCATCGCTGCCCAGCACCTCATAGATCTTGACGCCGTGCGAGTCATAAGCCAGACGCAGCAGCCCCAGCTCGACCATGGTATCGAACTTGGTCAAGCCGGCCGGGTCGTAGTACGCCCACTCGTAGTCTCCCACGTAGATGTAGCGCACGCCGTAGCGCTTCAAAAAGTCCAACGCGAAGCCGATTTCCGTGGTTCCATAAAACGCGGGCACGGCGCTGTGCCGCTCGTCCACCTCGTCCGATGCCAGCAGCGGCTGCTGCTGGACCTGGTGCCAGCGCCAGCCGACCACCGCAGGCAGGCCAGTGTAGATCGAGACGCGATTGGCCCACAGGTACTCGCGCCAGCCCAATGCCTCCACGATCACGGGCGAGCCCTGGACGTTATCCTGCATCCAGCGGATGGCGGCATAGTCGCCGTACAGGAAAAGTTCCTTCGGGTCGCCTTCAGGGCCGTCGTGTATTTTGCTGTACTTGATGAACGCCATGCCGTCCAGCGTCAAGCCGGTGTCCGGCGAGATGCGGTTCGTCGCACGGGCGTGGATGCCGATGGGCAGAAACAGCGCGCCGCCCAGCACCAAGAGCGTC
>CAZKDJ010000262.1:0-5215 GCA_964551295.1 uncultured Anaerolineales bacterium
GCTGTGGCCACTACACGTCTACCTGCAGCCCAGTGAGGTTCCGCCCGCTCGCTATTTAGCCAACCGGATCATGCTGACATTGATAGGCACAGCGCTGGCCTGGCTGGCAACCCGGCTGACCCGAGATGAAGAACACATGCTGGGGATGGCCAAAATGAGGAGGCGGGAATGAGACTGGGGCAGTTAATCGGGATAGTATGCTATGAAGCACGCATGCACTGGCGGCGGCGCGGCGTTTTGATGCTCGCCTTTTTCTTTGCAGCAGCGCTCGTCCTGGTCGGGTTGCTGCACCATGTGACCCTGGAAGCTCACCCCAAACTCGCCGAGTTAAGGGAAAATATGCCACAGATCAGCAAAATAATGGCTTCCAGCACCGTCATCCAAAGCGTCTGGCCGGTTGCCCTCATGTTCTCCATCCTGGCCATCCCGCCAGTTCTATCCGATACCATCCCAAAAGACCGGCAAATGGGCGTATGCACTTTGCTCGGCAGCCTGCCGCTGGATCGAGCCACCTACCTGGCCGGCAAGCTGCTGGGCACATGGGCCAGTTTGCTGGTGATGCTGACCGGAGTCGCGTTGGTGTTTGGAACAACCATGCTGTTGATCCTCGGACCTTATAGCCTGTCGGTCTACCTGACCACCTGGATCATCGGCGTTCTCCCGGTGGTGTTTTTCACCTCGGGAATGAGCGTGCTGCTGGCCGCGGGGCAGCCCAACCGGCGGCGGGCTGTCTTTGTCGGCATTGCATTCATCGTACTCTGCATCGCCATGCTCGTCACGACGACCGGCAGCGCAAAAGACATTATCAGTCTGACCCGACCCACGCATTTGATCGTCCTGCAATTCGAGCAGATGCACCACCTGGCGGTAGACCTCGCGCAGGAACTACCCGAAAGTGAATCCGACATCGCCATGGGGCCCAGCCCCACAGAAGACTTGCGGGCCCTGGGAATGAAACCCTCTCCCGCCCAGATTCCCTTGACGATTGCGGTAGGAATAGTTCAGGTCGGGCTTGTCTGGCTGATCGTGTGGGGTTGGATGCGCTGGAAGGAGAATATCGGATGATCTCGGTAACAAACCTGCAAAAAACCTACAAAGGAGATGTGCGCGCCCTGCGCGGTGTGACGCTCGAGATCGAAAACGGCATGTTCGGCCTAGTCGGTCCGAACGGCGCCGGCAAGACGACGCTCATGCGCATCCTGACCGGGCTGCTGCGCCCTACTGCTGGAGACGTGTGCGTGCTGGGCCACGACATGACCGATTCCTATAGCAAGATGGCAGTCAAGTCCATGCTGGGCTACCTGCCGCAGGAACTGGGCCTTTACCCCAGCCTCACGGCGCGCGAGTTTCTCGATTACGTCGCCATCCTCAAAGGAGTGACCGCCCAACGCGCGCGCAGACAGCAGGTGACCGAGCTGTTGGAACTGGTGGGGCTGGCCGATACTGCCGACCGCCGGCTCAAGACCTGCTCGGGCGGGATGAAACGCCGTGTGGGCATAGCTCAGGCACTGCTGGGCAACCCGCGACTGCTGATCGTGGACGAGCCGACGGCGGGTCTCGACCCAGAGGAACGGGTCCGGCTGCGCAACCTTCTGGCCGACATGGCCGGCCGGCGCACGGTAATCCTCTCCACGCACATCATCGAGGATGTGAGCCAGACCTGCACCAAACTGGCCGTGCTGCACGAGGGACAGATCCTGTTCCACGATACGCCAGGGGGGCTGGTCAAGCGCGCGCACGGCCACGTGTGGACCATCACCTTGCCGCCGGGCGAGCGGCCTGCTGACACACTCACCGTGGTCTCCACGCTACGGCTTGACGATCGGGTGGAATACCGCGTGGTCGGGGATGAGGCAAGCCACCCGACCGCCCAGCCGGTCACGCCGAACCTGGAGGATGGCTACCTGTGGTTGATGAAACAAAGCGCGTCGTGAGCACGTCTCACGCGCAAGGTCACACTTCCTCACCGATCTGGCGGCGGTAGTGGATGATCTCGGCGGGCAAGAAGAGGTATAGGCACGACAATCCAGCAAGAACTCCTCCCAAATGGACAAACCAGGCTATATAGACCGGGAATTCGACGCCATACTCGCGCTCGACTGTCTGCGCCAACCAGGCTCCAAGGATATCCTGAGTTACATTCACAATGATAAATACCCAGGCCGGCAAGCGCGGCCAAGCGAGAAAGGGAACAAAGTAACAAGTCTCGGGAATTGGGAAAAAACCGAAAATCACGGTACGGATGCGTTGATCGTGATACAGGAATATGTAGGCAGTCACGATCCCCATAAGCGCACCGCTGGCCCCTAACGCTGGCCTTGCTCCCTGAGTTATGGGAAGTGCTATTTCTCCTACGACATGGACTGTGCCTGACACAAAGATGCACACCAGGTAGAAAACCCCAAATTTGAAAGGCCCGAGTACGTCCTCCAGCTTTCTCCCAAAAAAGAACAAGAGGAACATGTTGCCCAGCAAGTGCATCAAATCCGCATGAAGGAAGGCCGACGTGATCAGGCTAAGTGCTCCCAACCCCGTCCCCTCACCGATATCGGCCGGCAAGAGCAAGAAAGGGAACACCAAAGCGTTCCAAGCTTCGGCACCGACTGCCAAAGCCAACACAATGTTGACTCCTATGAATACTAGAACATTGAGAAAGACTATGCCGGTTGTCATGAACGGAAAGCTGCGGAAACGCCCGCGATCGTCCTTGATCGGCAAGAGTTGGACTCTCGAGAGGTAGTACAATAGAAAGAATGCGATATTCATCCCCATGCTTTCTCTCACACCTTTCCCAGGATTAACCCAAACGCAGCACTCCACAGCACCACGCCCGGCGCTCCTACCAATGCCTTGCGCCAGAACCCCTTCACACCCTCTTGGCCAAAGATCGCACGCATGACCTCGTTGCGCGGCACGTCGGCAGCACACACCCACAGATAGGCGCCGATGGTCGCCACCACCAGCGCCATCCAGGCGGTCGGGCTGATCCTCCAAGGCACCAGCCCGGCGTTGACCCAGGCCGCCAACACCAGCGGCAGCATCAGGGCAAACGTGCACCGCAACGTCTCCCCCCACCCCTGCGCCCGGCGTTCGGGCAAAGAGGGAGCCAGCCTGACCAATTCGCGCTGCGCCTGTTGGCCGGTTACCGAACCGGGCGCGGCCGACATGGCGGCCTGCCGGTAGTGCTGGACCGCCAATTTCCCCTGGCCCAGCCTGTGGTACACGTCGCTCAACAGCAAGTGAGCCTGTGTATGCCCAGGATCGACCCTGATAGCGTGCTCCAACAGCTTACGCGCGCTCTCTATCAAACCATCCTCGACGTACAGCTCGGCCAGCGCAAACAGCGTCGCCGGGTCGCCGCTATCCAGCTTGACTGCCTGCTCGTACATCTCCTGCGCATCGTCGGGCATCGCACGCCGGCGATAGATCCCTCCCAAGCGGGCATAGTAGACAGGGTTCTCGGGATAACGCTCGATGGCCCGCCGGTAGACGGCGACGGCTAGATCGGTGTGGTTCATCTCCTCGTACAACGCCGCCACCTCTTGCAGCACCTGTGGGTCGTCGGGGGCCTCCGCCTCGGCACGGGCGATGGCCTCCTGCACCAGGGCAAAACGCTGCTGCTCCAAATAGCCCCGGGCCAGCATAAGATGGTAATCAGCGCCATCCCGGAAATCCCCCAAGAACTGCCCGCAATCGATGCACACGACGTGCTCCACCTCGACGTATACACCACAGCGGGGACAGACGACGACGAGCGGTTGCCCGCAATTGGGACACGTCCTCCCGGAAGGCGGGACGGAAGCCTGGCAGCGAGGACAGCGCTCCTCCGCAGCGGGGGCCACGGCAGCTTGCTGATCGAGACGGCGCAGGCCTTGCCGGGCGTGGGGATTGCCGGGGTTGATTGTCAGCACGTTCTCCAAGCAGACGCGTCGGTCCTCGCGCGCGTCAACGACCCCGCTCAACCACAGCCAAGCCCGCTCGTTCCGCTCATTCAGCTCGACGACGTGCAGCAATATCTGGCGCGCCTCTTCCCTGCGTCCAGCCTTGGCCGCGGCGATCCCCCGTTTCAGCAGTTCGTCTATCCGGTCAGCATCGTGCATTGATCTCCCCCACTGTGCAAATTATACGCACATACGCCGGAGCACGCAACCAACCTCACCCCCCAGCAACAACCCTTGACGCTTCCGCGCACCTGTGATACCATCCACGGGCAGACACGACGCACACACAACCACACGAAAGAGGACCCAATGATCGGAACCGGCACCATCATCAACACCGTCACCGTCCTGGTGGGCGGCACGCTGGGCACGGCGCTGGGCGCGCGCCTGCCCGAGAGAATCCGCACCACCGTTATGCACGGCCTGGGTTTGGTCGTCCTCGCCATCGGCATCCAGATCTCTCTCCAGACCACCGAGATTCTCATCGTCCTGGGCAGCGTGATTCTGGGGGGGATTTTGGGCGAGTTGCTTCGCATCGAGGACCGAATCAACGACCTCGGGCGCTGGATTGAACAAAGGGGCACACGAAATTCTCGAAAGACACAAAAAGCACGAAAGGAAGTGAAGGAAGCACAAATAAACCTAAATCAGCCAGAAAAGACATCCGATGTCAGCACGACTCGATTCAGCCGGGCCTTTCTGACGGCAAGCCTTGTCTTTTGCGTCGGGCCAATGGCGATTCTGGGATCGTTCCAGGACGGCCTGGAGGGCAACATTGATATCCTGGCCATCAAGTCGGCGCTGGATTTCTTTGCCGCCATGGCCTTTGCCTCCACGATGGGACCTGGGGTGATCGCCGCCGCATTCACCGTGGCGTTCTACCAGGGAGTGCTGACAGTGGGAGCGGGATGGGTCAGCGGCGCGCTCACCGATCCCATGATCGCCGAGATGACGGCCACGGGGGGAGTGTTGATGCTGGCCATCGCCCTGGGCCTGCTGGAACTGAAGCGAATCCGCACCGGCAACCTGCTCCCGGCCATCGCCATCGCGCCCATCATCGTTGCCGTGGTCGAATGGTCGTCCAGAGTCACATCTCTATGGTAGATGAGTAGCGCGCACTGTGTCACGCGCGTCCGCATTGACTAACTCCTCATTTCAGGTATAATGACCCGGCTGAGTAGCAATTGTCAGTTGGCCATGCCAACTGTTCTGGTTTATTAGGAGGAGGATGGAATGCCAAAGCGGACGTATCAACCCAAAAAGCGCAAAAGAAT
>CAZKDJ010000263.1:0-5172 GCA_964551295.1 uncultured Anaerolineales bacterium
AGGAGGAGGATGGAATGCCAA
Source organism: uncultured Anaerolineales bacterium (assembly GCA_964551295.1). Lineage (GTDB taxonomy): Bacteria > Chloroflexota > Anaerolineae > B4-G1 > B4-G1 > JAFGED01. The sequence continues at coordinate 22 of CAZKDJ010000263.1, forward strand.
AGCGGACGTATCAACCCAAAAAGCGCAAAAGAATGCGCACCCACGGTTTCCGGGCCCGCATGGCCACACGCAGCGGGCGCAAAGTGCTCAAGGCACGCCGAGCCAGGGGCCGAAAGCGACTGACCGTGAACCGGGAGTGGGCCAAGAAGCTCAACTGGAAAGAAAGCTCGCAGCGACCAAGACGCAAGTCCTAGTCATCCGTTATGACTCATCCTGGCGATGGAACGACGGATCAGGCTGCGACGCACGAGCGACGTGCAGCGGGTGTACCGCGAGGGAAAATCGTGGACACACCCGCTATTGGTGTTGGTGACGCGCCCCAACGGCCTCAGACTGAGCCGCGTGGGCGTCGCTGCCAGCCGCAAGTTGGGAGGTGCGGTAGTCCGCAACCGGGCCAAGCGGCTCTTGCGTGAGGCGGCCCGACGCCTCTATCCCCAGCTCAAAGCCGGGTGGGACATGATGTTGATCGCACGTTCCCAAATCCTTGAGGCTAAGGAGCCTCAGGTCGAAAAAGCGCTGGCCCAGTTGGTCAAACGGGCTAGCTTGAGCAAAAACGAGGAGACCAATCGCGCCTCCGTGGTGCCTGCACCGGAGGAGACGGAGGAATGAAAACGATCTTGCTAGGGATCATCCGCCTTTACCAATTGACCCTCTCTCGCGTACTCCCTCCAACGTGCCGTTTCACTCCTTCCTGCTCGCAATACAGTTTTGAAGCCATCGAACGCTACGGCGCTCTGCGTGGCGGCTGGATGGCCATCAAACGGATTTCTCGTTGCCATCCCTTTAACCCGGGGGGGTATGACCCTGTGCCCGACCTGGAGGAGGATAAGTAATTGAAACTATCTCGACTATTGCGCTGGCCAATCTTACTGATTGTGCTGGCAATACTGCTCGCAAGCACGAGCGGCTGTGTCTGCGGAGGGACCCCACGGGCCTCCAGTTGGACCGGTTTGACGCTCCAAGACGGCAGGATTTACGCGGCCGACTTGCAGCAAGTTCGTGTGCTGGGAACGGACGGCGAACTCATCCAGTCCATCCCCCAAGACCCGGAGGACAACACCGCCGGGCTGATCTACATCGCCCCGTCCGTGGGTGAGGATTATGTGATCATCGCGGGACAGCTTGCCCCCAGGGGCTTTTTGGCCCAGGCAACCTATCCGATCGTAAAACTCGACCTCGAGACCGGCAAAGAACTGTGGCGCTTCGAAGGGGCCAGAGGACAGTACATCGAAGGCGGCGCCGTCGCCGATGGCCTTTTCGTCATCGGCAACAGCGACAAGAATGTGTACGCGCTGGACATGGATACAGGAGACCTAGCATGGCAATTCGAGACGGGTCACCGGGTGTGGGCCACGCCCCTCATCGTGGGAGATACCGTCTACATCGGCTCGATGGACAATCACCTATACGCCCGGCGCCTGTCGGATGGCGAAGAGCTGTGGAAGTTCGCCGCCCCCGGAGGCGGAGCCTTTGCCAGCACGCCCGCGCTGCAGGATGGCGCCCTCTACATCGGCACCTTTGGCAACCGGGTCTATGCCATCGACGCCGACGACGGAACCGAGATTTGGCGCTTCCCCGAAGAGCCAGGGAAAAACTGGTTCTGGGGCAGCCCGCTGATCGATGGCGATGCCGTCTATGCGGTGGATGTAAAGGGTGCTGTCTACAAACTGGACACCGGAACCGGTGAAGAAATTTGGCGCGGCCAGCTCGCCCCGAAGAACAATGACAAGGATGCTCCGGTGCGGGGTGGACCGGCGCTGACGGAGGATGGCAGCACACTGCTCATCAGCAGCGAAAACGGCACGCTGTACGCCCTGGACGTAGACGACGGCTCCGAAATGTGGACCGAGGAAGGTGAAGGGAAAGGCTACGTGACGCCCGTGGTCAATGGAGATATCGTATACCAGGCTCTGATCCAAGGCCCCTATCGCATTAGGGCGCTGGAGATCACCGACGATGGGGACGAGCTGTGGGTCTATCCGTTACCCGAGGAATCAGAGACAGGAGAATAGTCAAGTGTTCGATTTTATCGCCTATCCGCTGGCCAATCTTATTCTGCTCTTGTATGCAGGTCTGGGAAGCACCGTCGGAGCCATCGCCGTGCTGACCCTGATCATCAACTTGGCCATGCTGCCGCTGACGCTGAGCCAGCAGCGGTCGGCGCGCAAGATGCAGGAACTGCAGCCAGAGATGGAAAAACTCAAGAAAAAGTACGGCAAAGACCAAGAGCGGCTGTCGCAGGAAACGATGAAGCTATACAAGGGAAAAGGCATCAACCCGGCGGGAGGCTGCCTGCCGCTCCTAATCCAAATGCCGATCTGGTTCGGCCTGATCAACGCCATCCGGTACTGCATCCCCTCCGGCCCGCTGGAAACGTTCCAGTTCTCGCAGCACATTGGTGAGTTAATACCCAGTCTTGCGTTGCAAATTCCTGTTCTTGTAGGCCTCGTCCCGTTGCAAAGCACGTTCCTGGGAATGGACCTGGGGCAGCCCCCCAATATGATCCAATGGTGGTCGTATGCGTTGCCGCTCCTGGTCGGCCTCACCAGTTGGCTGCAGCAAAAGCTATTGAGCCCATCGACCCCCTCCAGCTCTGCCAGCAGCGACGGCCCGCCATCGCAGACCGAACTAATGACCAAGCAGATGCAGATCATGATGCCGCTGATGTTCATGATGTTCACCCTCAACTATGCCACCGGCCTATCCATCTACTTTATCATCTCCAGCCTGATTCGGATCGTCCAATACTATTTGATCAGAAATGGCAGGCAAGAGGACGCCGACACCAAGAAGCGCGTGGCGAAAAAACGAACGTGACGAAAGAAGTCAACTCGTCTTTCCAAAAGCTAAAAACGAGTTTCGAAAACGGCGAATTTGCCCAGTACGTCAAGCTTTCGAGAACGCGGTCACTATGCAGCATTCGGTAAGATCGATCAGGGAGGAGACGGCAGATGTCAGAAATAGAGCGCACAGTTGAAACAACCGGTTCCGACGTCGAAGAGGCGGTCGCCGCCGGGCTGGAGGAACTGCAAGTCGACCGAGACGCAGTGGATATCGAAATACTCGATGAAGGCAGCCGAGGCGTGTTCGGACTTGGGGCGCGAGAGGCCAGCGTGCGTCTGACAGTCAAGGCACAACCCGAGGTAGCGCGCCCGGCTGAACCTGAGAGAACGCAGGCTACACGTACAGAAGCGAAACCCCAGCCTTCACCAATGCCGTCCGGTGCTAAACCAGAGATGGCTAAATCGGAACAGGAAGAAGCGGAAGAAGATAAAGTCGAGATAGCGCGCGAAGCACTGCTAGAATTGTTGGCAATGATGGGCTTTGAAGATGTGCAACTGGACGTGCGAAAGGCAGAGGCCGCTCCCGGCGAAAAAGACGTCCCCTTGGTATATGACGTGCGCGGCCCAGACGTCAGCACCCTGATAGGCCATCGTGGGGAGACGCTGGCGGCACTGCAGCACATCACCCGGTTGATCGTCGGGCAAGAGACGGCGAACTGGGTGAACCTCATCGTAGATGTAGACGGCTACAAGGCGCAGCGAGCGGAATCGCTACGCGGTCTGGCAGAGCGTCTGGCAGAGCAGGCCGTGCGCACCAACCGCAGGGTGATACTGGAGCCCATGCCCCCTCACGAACGCCGCATCGTCCACCTGGCCCTACGCGACCATCCCCAAGTAACCACGGAGAGCATCGGCCAGGGAGACCGGCGCAAGGTTACCATCATCCCAAAATGAGCCGCTAGCAGTTAGCTAGCGCGCCTTCCGCTGCTGCCATGATCGAACTCGATTACCTGGTCATCGGTCACGTAACCCGCGATCTGGTGGACGGCGGTTTCACAATTGGAGGGACGGCTTCCTACACTGCCCGCACAGCGCAGGCGCTGGGTTGTCGCGTGGGCATCGTCACCAGCGCCAGCCCCAACCTCGATCTGAGCCAGGTTTTGGATGACGTCCTGATCGCCCGCGTCCCCGCCGCTGCGACGACCACCTTCGAGAACACATACACCCCCAGCGGGCGGCGGCAGATGCTGCACGCCACCGCCGAGACGCTCGTGCCACACATGGTGCCGCCGGATTGGACGGTCGCTCCGCGTGGCGTGGTCCACCTGGGACCGGTGGCCCAGGAGTGCGGCCCGGCTCTGATCGACGCGTTCGGTGGTGCATTTTTGGGGCTGACCCCCCAGGGATGGATGCGGCGTTGGAACCAGGCGGGGCAGGTCAGCCGCTGCCGGTGGCAAGGTGCAGAACCGCTGCTCGCCCGCGCCGACGCCGTCGTGCTGAGCGAGGAGGACGTGGCGGGCGACGAAACCCTGGTGAGCGAGTACGCGGCGCAGACGCGGCTGTTGGTCTTGACACAGGGAGCGTCAGGGTGTACAGTCTACACGGAGAGGCAACAGCGCCATTTCCCGGCACCCGCCGTACAAGAGCGTGACGCGACCGGCTGCGGCGACGTATTCGCTGCCACGTTCTTTGTCTGGCTGCAGCGCAGCGGGGACCCCTGGGCCGCCGCGCGCCTGGCCAATTGCACCGCCGCGCAGTCGGTGACGCAAGCGGGATTGGATGCAACGCCGACGGCGGACGAAGTTGCCGCATGTGAACAGGCATTGGGCGTAAAACGTAATTCGTAAAACGTAAGGGTCACCTCAGAGAAGCCTTACGTTTTACGCGTCACGCATTACGCATCGTGCACAATTCGAGATTCTGTCGAAAGACATGCCCACCATCTACGCATTGGCGAACCAAAAAGGCGGTGTGGGCAAGACCACGACCGCCATCAACCTGGGGGCCTACCTGGCCTTCCTGGGCCAGCGCGTCCTGCTCGTCGATATCGACCCGCAGGCCAACGCCACTTCCTCGCTGGGGATAGACAAGCGCACGGTGGAACTCTCCACCTACGACCTGCTGGTGCGCGAGGTACCGCTGGCGAGCATCGCGCGAGTCAGCAGCAACGCGCGTCTCGACTTGGCCCCCTCCTCTCCGGCCCTGGCTGGTGCGACAGTGGAGTTGGTCAACCTGCCGCAGCGCGAATACCGCCTGCGGCAGGCGCTGGAGACGCTGGATCAGCGGTACGACTATGTGTTGATCGACTGCCCGCCCAGCCTGGGCATCCTGACGGTGAACGGGCTGGCGGCAGCCGCCGACGGGGTGA
>CAZKDJ010000264.1:0-5137 GCA_964551295.1 uncultured Anaerolineales bacterium
GCTCGTTCGCGCCATGGTTGGAAGCAGGGTAACTTGCGGCGGTATCCACTTAATTGACGCCCAGGTCAAAGGCGCGTCTGAGGATTTCGACAGCCCGCCCGGGCTTCTTGGGCAAGCGCAGCGCACCAAACCCCAGGGCGGAAACCCTGCCCCCTGTCTTTCCATACTCGCGATATTGCATTGAGTCAGCCTCCTACAGCAGCGCGCTCAGCTTTGACTTCTGAAGAACGCGCTGACCACCGGAAACACGCGGTTGATCTTGGTGAATTCCTGGTCGTGGGTCAACCCCTCGACGACTTCTGTCTGCACACCGGCTGCGTCCAGTGCAACGCGGTTTGCCTTCACCCAGCCCAGCGTGGACTTGTTCTTTGTGCCGGTCAAGAGCAACACGGGACAACCGACCTCACCGGGCTCGACGTTGGGCCAATCGCGCATGGCCTGGAAGCAGGCGGCCAGCGCGGGGATCTGTCCCTTGATCTTGCTCTTACTCTCAAGGACAACACCCTTCCTCGCCGCAAATATCACAGACTTCCACTTTTCCAGAAATCGGTCGATGAACCGGTCGAAATCCGCGTGCACCGCCGGGCCAAAGGGGATGCCGATCACGGCGATGGCCGTCACCCGGTCCGACCAGGCACCAAGGTAGCGGGCGATGCTGCCGCCCAAGCTAAAGCCCCACACGGCAAAATTCCCGGCATCGCAAGCATCCGCGACGGCGTACAGGTCCTCGCAGATCTTGACGATGTCATAGTCGGCAATCTCGTACAACCGGTCACTGTCGCCGTTCCCCCGGACGTCGACGGTGATGACGGTAAAGTCGTTCCGCAACCGCTCGACGTAGCCAACCTCGTGCCAGTCCCGGCGCGTCTTGCCCGCGCCGTGCAGCAGCATCAAAGCGGGCCCCCTGCCGGTGACGTCATAGGCGACGCGCGTGCCATCTACCGATGTGCTGAACAATGTGGTCATAGCTTCGTCCTCCGCTTTCAATATTCGATCACCTTGGGGATCTGTAACCTGTTGCTAGACAGGCACTCAGCTCGAAACATAACTAGCGGCCCGTACGAGCCTTTTGATGTCGCGCAGACCAATATTGCCCTTGAAAAATCTGTTCCCCTCATTGACGCGCATGAGAGCTTTGTGCAAATCCTCGGAATCGGCCGCCGCCACCTTGGAGATGCTGTCGTAGCCAGCCTCCATAAGCATCCTAGCCGCGGTCGGACTCACCCACTGCACCCTTGTCAAATCAGCCAGCCGAATAAGTGTTTCGAGAATAGCGACGTCCACGCCTGTCGAATCCGCAAGCTCAGTTCCGCTCTTGACGCTACTTGCCGCCTCGTATAATGCGGCGGTGTTGCGTATTCCGTTTTCTTCGAGCCTCGTGATTTCTTCTTTCGGCAGCCAGTCAAAGGCTTTCAAGGCAGACGGCTTGGGAAAATAGCCTTCTATTTCCCGCCTGAGCAGGATCAAATACTGCGTGTCTATACCGGTCACGTCAGACAAGGCTTCGCGGCGCTTGGCGTTCTTGAGCTCGTTCCGCAGACTGGCGAGCGTCGCGATACCCTGTTGTTCAAGTGTCTGCAATTTCGTCTCCAACCCGTCTAGCAGTGAAACTCGGCTCGGTACAAGGTCGGTTTCCTCGATTCGCTTTTGTAAATCATCAAGACCGACGTTCTCAGCGTCGATGTGATATGCCATTCCCTATTCCTCCCCTTCCTCTAATCCTTGCCCCTCCTCCGGCAGCCACTGCGGCCAATCGGCCGCCCATTCAGGCACCCGCACGTCCTTTACTCGATCGGTGACCGGGATATAGGGCTTGAGATCGACGATGGGCGTGCCGTCAAAGGCGTCGATGTTGACGATCTCGATCACGCCTCTCTCAGAGTCGACGTGCAATATCTCTGCCGTGGTCAGCGCGATCGGGTTCGGCCGCACGGGTGAGCGGCAGGCGAACATGCCCAGCACCGGCGCGTCGTAGGGTGCATGCTCGCTCTGCGTAATCCCGCGGTACATCTCGTCATCGAACCGGCTGAACCACCAGAACACCTGCACGTGACTGAACTTGTCCAGCTCCTTCAGAGCCGGTACGTAGGGCTCTAAGATTTCCAGTGTTGTCCGTCCGTCGCTGCGCCTGACATGCCCCACTGGGAAAACCTCATAGACCGTTTCCTTCGCCAATCGCTCACTCATTTCATCCTCCCTGTGACAAGATCGCCGGCATCCTGACCTTCAGGGGCCAGCGTCGCCCCACAGGATAACACGAACGCGAGTAGACTTCTTGACGCCTGTTGCTCGATTTGAGGAGGAAAACGGAATCGATCGGGTTGAAATCTGACGATTCTTGCGCTCATAACGCGCCAGGGAGCTAAAGCTGCTATGAGCCAGTCTCAAGGGGTTTCAAGTCGAAAGATACCCAAAGGGGTCGCCACATAGATGTTGTGGGGCTCGTTGGGATCGATGGCGACGTCGTAGGCCACCGTCGCACCCTGCAATCCCTCGTCCGCCGGCTCCCACTGCCGGCCGCCATTACGAGAGACATAGACCCCGCCATAAGTGGCGGCATAGATGACGTCGGGATCGGTTGGATGGATGGCGATGCCGTTCACGAGCAGGCTCTCCAGCCCTTCGTTGCGCGTCTCCAACATCGTGCAACAGGTGATCTGCTGGCCGCGAGCGAGCCGTTCTACTTGCCTGCTGCGGTTCGTCAAACGACGGTCGTGGAGATCAACCTATTGAACATCACATTGCCATTGAGAGTAGGTCTGAAGGCTTTCCTGAAAGCTGCCTGAAGAATTATGATCAGGCCTCAGCTAATCCGACACCGCTTGTCGAGCCCGAGCAACAGTTGTATAATCATCTTCGATGGCCCCGATTCTCGACGAACACACTCTTGAATTTGTGAGCCGCAGTCCCGAGCAAACCCGGCGGCTGGGCGCGCGGCTGGGCGCGCTGTTGAAAGGCGGAGAAGTCGTGTGTATGGAAGGATCGCTGGGTTCTGGCAAGACCTGCCTGGCACAGGGTATAGGCCGCGGCTGGGGCGTGAGCCAGACGCTCATCAGCCCGACCTTTGTCCTCGTCCGCGAGTACGCGCGTCCCGACGACGCCGTCAAGCTCTATCACGTGGACCTGTACCGCATCTCTGGGGCGCAGGAGGCGTTGACCCTTGGGTTGGACGAGTTCCTGGGAGATAACGAGGCCATCTGCGTCATCGAGTGGGCGGAGCGATCGCGCCCCCTGATACCAGACGAGCACCTGTGGGTCCAGCTAGAGTTCTCCGACCCGATGCGGCGCGCCATGTACTTTACGGCGCAGGGTGAGCGCCACACAGCCCTGCTGCGCGAGTTCCGCCAAGCGGCCTTCGGAGCGTAACCGATGCTAGTCGCCATCGACACCTCGACCGACACCGCCAGCCTGGCGCTACACGACGGGTTCCGGGTGCGGGTGGAGCACACCTGGGAATCCCCGCGCAGGCACACGGTCGAGCTGCTGCCCCGTCTGGTGGCTGCGCTGGAGCAGTTGGCGCTTGGCGCCAAGCATATCAGCGGGGTGGCGGTGGCCCGCGGGCCGGGCTCCTTCACCGGGCTGCGGGTGGGAATGGCCATGGCCAAAGGGCTCGCGCTATCCAGAGGGTTGCCTTTGGTCGGCGTACCGACGTTGGACGTGATCGCTGCGGCTCAAGGCAAAAGCCGTCGCACGCTGTGCGCCGTGCTGCAGGCCGGACGCGGGCGTATCTGCGTCGCTCTCTACCGCTGGAGAAACGGCATGTGGCACGCCCGCGAGGAGCCGCGCCTCACTACATGGCAAAAGCTGACCCAGGAGATCATCTCCCCCACCCTGCTCTGCGGCGAGGTCAATCCGGCGGGAGCAGAGGCGTTGGCCGCCATTGACGATCTGGTCGTGATCTTGCCAGCAGCGGCACGGCTGCGGCGAGCGGGCTTCCTGGCAGAAGCAGCCTGGCAGCGGTTGAACCGAGGCGAGATCGATGACCCTGCCACATTGACGCCCATCTACCTTCAGTATCCCACGTGATGCAAGAGCCTTGGCCTTACGCCATACGCCCGATGGAGCCGGGCGACATCCCGTCGGTAGTCGCTATCGACCGGCTTTCCTTCCCCACCCCCTGGTCTGCATCATCCTACGCATACGAATTGAAGCGCCGCAACGTGTCCCTGTTCTACGTCTTGCTGAGACCGGACTCGGACGGCGATTCCCCTCCTAAACGAGGCTGGCGTCGCTGGCTGTATAGCGCAACCGGCCGCAGGACACAAAGTCGCGTGATCGGCTACCTGGGTATCAGGCTCCGAGGCTCGGGGACACACATCAGCACCCTCGCCATCCATCCCGGCTGGCGAGGCAAGGGATTGGGCGAACTCTTGCTACTGACGGCCATAGAACAGTCGGCCAAGATGGGACGCAGCGTAATAACCCTGGAGGTACGCCCTTCCAATCAGATCGCGCAACGTTTGTATCAAAAGTATGGCTTTCGGTTCACGGGCGTCCACGAAGGATATTACCGGGACGGTGAGAATGCCTGGCTGATGGCCGTCGAGATAGACCAGGACGCCTACCGCGCGCGACTGGCCAAGCTGCGTCAAGAGATGGAGTCGCGGCTTTATCAGCACTCGTCCGAAAGCCACAGCGTGAAAACACACGTTGGACAAATCGGTGGGGGTAAGCTATAATCAAAGTCGCGGCAACAAGGAGGCACGATGGATCTAATCAAATTTGTGCGCAACCATAAAGACGAGAGCACCGAGCGTGGGTTTCAGTTCGAGTTCTTCTGCGACCGATGCGAGTCAGGCTTTCGCACTCCATTCAAAGCCTCGGCGACGGGACTGGCCAGCGAGGCCCTAGACGTAGCCAGCGGCTTGCTAGGCGGCGTGTTCGGTACAATTGCCAACGTAGGCGACCGCGTTCATTCCGCTGCATGGGAAAAGGCTCATGACCATGCATTTGCCGAAGCGGTCAAACAGGCCAAGCCAAACTTCCGGCAATGCCCGCGCTGCAGCCAGTGGGTATGCGTAGAAGGCTGCTGGAACGAGGCACGCGGGCTGTGCAAGGATTGCACCCCTGACCTGGCCGCTGAGATGGCAGCGATCCAGGTCGATGCAACCATTGAAGAGGCACGGCAGGTGGCCCA
>CAZKDJ010000265.1:0-5115 GCA_964551295.1 uncultured Anaerolineales bacterium
TCGCCTTCCGCCCCATCGCCGAGGCCGACATCGCCGCCCACCTGGCCCACGTGGCCGAAGCGGAAGGAATGGAAGCTGAACCGGAGGCGCTAGGCGTGATCGCCCGCCACGCTACGGGCGCGCTGCGGGACGGGCTGTCGCTGCTGGAGCAGGTGGCCTCCGGCGGCCCGGTCACCGTCGAGCGGGTGCGGGAGGTGCTGGGGCTGGTGCCCGAGGAGGGTACACTGGCCGTGCCGGAGGCGGTCGCGGCAGGGGACGTGGGTGGGACGCTGAGTGCCCTCGCGGCCCTGTTGGAGGGGGGCGCCGACGCCCGCGTCGTGCGCCGGCAGCTGGTCGGCCACCTGCGGGGCGCGCTGGTCGCGGCGGACGGGGTCAAGTTGCCTGCCCAGGCTACGTCGAAGGCGTCCGGTCTATCATCCAGCCTCGAAGCGCTGGCCGGGGCGGGCGTCGAGAGGCTGCTGCGCTGGCTGTCGGCGCTGGTGGAGGTCAAGCCGTACAGCGCCGACGACCGCACCGGCCTGGAGCTGGCGCTGGTGCGGCCGGTGATCGGGCCGCAGGCAGCACCTACGCCGGGCCTGGCTGCTGTCTTGCCTGAAGAAGCCCAGGGGCATGCGGGCCGCGAGGCGAGAGCCTCGCGGCCCGCACCAGGCTGCCGGTCCTCCTGCTACGGAGCTCCAGTCTGAACTCTCAACCGGTAACCAGGCAAGGGTAGATCAACAGCCTGCCCAGGAAAGCACCAGTAGCGAGGCGGGCAATCCTGAACCATCGCCATCCCCGACCATCCCACGCCAGCTGGACGCGCTGCAGGCCCACTGGGACGAGGTGCTGGCCGGGCTGGGCCGAACCGGGCACACGCAGATCCAGGCCCTGCTGCGCTCCTGCACACCGGTGGCGGTAGACGACCGGCAGGTGGTGGTCGCCGCCCGCTACGGCTTCCACCGCACCCGGCTGGAGGGCGATGAGGCGCGCCACGCCGTCGAGCAGGCGCTGGCGGCGATGATCGGCGAGCCGGTCGAGCTGCAGGTGGTGCTGGCAGATGAAGCGGATGCTCCGATCCCATCCCAGGCCGCCGGAGGGCAGGATCACACGAGCCTGCCTTCCGGTCTCCCTCTGGACCTGGCCGACGATCCGCTGGTGCGGGTGGCGGTGCAGGAGTTGGGGGCAGTGGTGAAGACAGTGTGATGGATGTATACTTGCGTGACTAACCGGGAGTCTTTCCCTGTGCTCCTTCGGTTGCCAGGGCTGGCGACCGTGCCAAAATATGTGTGGCCATCTGTTTTTCGGCTGGTTGTCAAGGCAAGCAGGTGGTGCTAAAATGGATTCAGGCTTCTGGACAGGAGAGTGTACGATGCCAGACATGACCTTGACCGAGATCTTGCAAGATATTCACGTCCTGGCTGCAGAGCTGCAGTCTTACGAGCGCAAGTATGGTGTGCTGTCCGAGACATTCTTCGAGGCGTACATGGGAGGCGAAGAGCCTGAAGACGACGCCTGGGTGCCGGACTTTGCGATCTGGGCCGGGACGTATCAGACCTGGCTGGATCGGCAGCGAGCATATAGGGCGGCTCTGCGTCGCCTTCAGGAACGCCCCACCTTGTCGCGTCTGATCACAGTGGATGCTTCGTCGTGATGGCTTTGACCACACTGGCCAATTACGAGGTTTTCGTCTACTCGCTTCAGGACCGCTTCCCCGCCATCACTCGTTCTACGCTGACGCTCATCCGCCACGGCGAGGGTGTAGCCGAACTGCGCGGAGATGTCGAGTTTGAAGGTGCGGTGCGCCTTGGCGTTCGCGAGTATCTCCGCTTCGACCTGGAGCCGCCTCGCCTGCTGCAATACAGTTACGAGGTTTGGCGCGGCGGCGAAAAGCAGTACTGGTACGATTCGCAGCCCCACCCCGACGATCCCGCTCTGGCCAACACGTACCCTCATCACAAGCACGTTCCGCCGGATGTGAAGCGTCATCGCATTCCGGCCCCTGGCCTGGGGTTCACTTCCCCCAACCTGCCATTCCTGATCGAGGAGGTTGAGCGGGAGATTCTGGGCCAGCTGGCATCTGAGTAACGTTGCCGCAAACTGTAGCTGTGAGACGGGGCGACCTGAGTCGAGGTCGCCCCGTCTCGTGTATGAGCGAGTTCAGAGGTTGTATGAGGAGTATCGGGGGTGGGCACACCTGTTTCCATACAGATGACTCGGAAAGAGCTGCTGATCCCTCGTGACGCCTTGGGCAATCTAGCCACCAAGGACGTGGAGGCAGTGCGAGTAGGAGACGCGATCATCGTTCGCCCCAAAAGGGCGTCTGATGACGAACGAGATCAAGTGCGCCATGTGCTGCAGGCAGCCGGGCTGTTGTACGAGCCCGCCTGGGAGACACCCCCGCCTGTGCCACCGGATGAACGTGCACGCCTGGCCGAGAAACTGGGACAGGCTGGACCTCTCTCAGAGGCCATCATCGCCGACCGTGGGGATCGTTATGAGGGCAGTGATGACGGTGGCTAATCTGGCAGTGGCAAAGGCCAGGATCGCCGAGTCACTAGGGCTCACCGAGGACGAGCTGCTTCGGCAAGCGCTGGAGAGCCTTCTGCGCCAGAGAAAGCGCGAAGTGATGCGTCAACGGCTAGACATCCTGGCCCGCTGTGGTGCCGAGACCGTGCAGGACCTGGAGTTCAAGATCGCCCAAGGCGTTGTATAGCCGAACACCCTGCCTGGGAGGACCTCATCGCCGTCGAAAACCTGGACATGCGTCTACAAGCCCTCGACGCCTACCTGGGGGAACTAGGACCTCGTGTCTAGAACAAATCCTCGATCGCCCGGTAGGTGTCCTCACGACGGCGGGCGACCTTGCCCACCACAACCTCCTTGCGCTCGTCGTCGATCTTGTAAATCACCCGGTAATCCCCCACGCGAATACGCCGAACGTCATCGAACAACTTGCGGCAGCCCCGTGGACGTGGATCGTCCTCCAGGGCCAGCATGGCCTCCACGATGCGGGGATGGTCGGCATAGGGCACGCGGTCGAGTCGCTTTTCTGCTCTACGCCGCAGTAGAACCTGGCACTCAGGCACGCGGTTGTCCCCGCTCGGCCAGGTACTCGCGCAGCGGGCGGGTGGGCTCGCCCTCGGATTCCAGCATGTCCCGCACGTCTTCGAGGTCTTCCAGGAGGGTCATCAGCTCCTGGTAGTCCTCGTACCCCATCACCACCGCTGCCGGATCCCCACGCTGCTGGATGACGAAACGTCGCCCGCCATACCGGGCGCGGGCTAGGATGTCACCCAGGCTGGCTCGAGCCTGGGTGGCGTCCACTGTCTCTGCTTTTGCTTCTACGACCATTGTCCCTCCAACTATAGCTGAACTAGTCTTACTATGGATTATACAATAAATAGTTGGACTTTCCAGACTACGGAGGGCTCGGTCGCTCTTATCTGCATCACCTGTAGGAATCCAAGGAGATGACTGATGAACTTTGTAACCGTCACAGACCTGGTGTGCCGCCCGACCGAGGCCATGCTGGGATTCGAGCAGCATGGCTTCGGCGTTTCGGTGCTCCGGGTCCAGTGTAACCCGGCCCTGTACGAGCCGGCGTACTTCCCACCCTGCACGGCGGACCCCGACCTGGCGCTCGTGCTCCTGCCGGACGGCTGGCTGACGCACGGGGCGCTGGTCGAGGCCGCCCGCCTCTACCTACGCTGCTCGGGCGAGTGGGGGCCGGTGCGCGGGATGGGAGAGGAAGTGATCGTTCGCTACTGGACGCCCAGGGCAAACCGGCAATCCGATGGCGGGTTGCCGGTCTTCCTGCACCCGGATGGCGAGATGGCGTGTGAGACAACCATAGTCGAGCAAACGGGGTGAGCGAATCGGTTGCTTCCATCCGATTTCGCTGTATAATTGTGTTGGAGGTGGAATATGGTCTCCAAGATTGTCGAAGCAATCTACGAGAATGGGGTGCTGAAGCCAGCAAAGCCCCTTTCTCTGGACGAGCACGAGAATGTCCGGCTCGGTATACTAGAGGACTCGGACGAGGATACCTCTCACCCCTATATCACTCGCGCCCCTGACGTGCGCGGAGGACGCCCGTTCATCCGAGATACCCGTATCCCGGTTCAGACCATCGTCGGGTACTACAAGCTGGGCATGACCGTGGACGAGATTCTGACCGGACTGCCCCACTTGACGGCGGCTCAGGTCTTTGACGCCCTGAGCTACTATCACGACCACCAGGCCGAGATCGAGGCCGACATCGCCGCTGGCGAGCCCAAGGTGTTGCTGGCGCGTTACGGGCTGCAGATGGAGTCAGGCGGTCGCGTCGTACCCGCCGAGTGATGATGGGCGAAGAAACGAACAAGCCTCTGTTCATCCGCCTTTACCTGGATGAGGATGTGTTCAAAGCCATTGCCCCTGCCCTGCGGGCTCGTGGCTTCGACGCCATCAGCGTACACGATCTGCAGCACTACGGCTGGTCCGACGTCCAACACCTGGCTTATGCCGCTGGTGAGGGACGGGCCCTCTTTACCTTCAATGCAGCGGACTACATCGCGCTACACAAAGTACGTGAGCGAGAAGAAACCGCACGCTGGTATTATCGTTGCCAAACAGCATCCCATTCGTGAGACGATCCGCCGCTTGCTAGATCTGCTCAATCGCGTGACCAGCGACGAGGTGAAGAACCAACTGTGGTGGATATAGTTTTGCAGGATACATAGGCAACGCCTGGCCTGTGGTCAGGACTCGTCAAAGTCACAGGGCGACACTAAGAGCGTCGCCCTGTTTTGCTGCGGGTCCCCCGCAGCTATCGAAGCGCCCCGGCAGAGATGAGACATCTCTGCCGGGGCGCTTTCGTGTCTCATCGAGACACGGCAACAACGCGAGGAGGTTCAAATGGAACTGTACTGTGAGCAAGAGCGGCTGGCGGCGGCCCTGAAGGCCGTGCTGCCGGCCGTGCCGTCGCGCTCGTGGGCGACGGCGGAGGCAGGGATGCTGTTGCGGGCCGATGGTCACCTGGCAGTGATCGCCACGGACGGCGAGATGACCATCCAGTGCCAGGTGGGCGCGCAGGTGACGAGGCCCGGCGAGGTGGTACTGCCGGCGCGCACCATCTCCGACCTGGTGGCCATGCTG
>CAZKDJ010000266.1:0-5086 GCA_964551295.1 uncultured Anaerolineales bacterium
GTCTCGCAGTCAGAAATCATCTGAAACGAACTGATTTTCACCACCCTACCCTAGCCCTACGGTGAACGTCCCGGTGACCATGACCGTGACGTCTGACCCCAGTATGGGGCAATTGCATGGTACGGTGACCGGCGACCGGCCCGGCGGCCCGTTGGAGGACGCGCTGGTGGAGGTCATCTCCGGCACGGTAAGCGTCATCTCCGGCACGACGGACGCCACGGGCAGCTATGGCCCCTGGTGGCTGACCAACGGCGCCTACACGATGCGCGTTTCGGCTGATGGCTACCTGACCAACACGCAGAGCGTGGACATCGTCGCACAGCAGACGATGACGCACGACGCGATACTGACGCTGAATGCACCACGGATCGAGATAGTACCCAGTTCCTTCGACGAGACGCTGGCCTGGGGTGCAACGACCACGCGAGTGATGACTATCACCAACAGCGGCCCGGCACCGCTGGAGTTCGAGTTGTTTGAGTATGATGGTGGCTTTAAAACCGCGACGCTGCCTTTCGCAAATGGCGGGCCGGACGCTTTCGGCTATACCTACAAAGACTCGGACGAGATAGACAGCCCGCAATTTGATTTTGTGGACATCTCAACCTCCGGCACACCGGTCTTGCTGGGAGATTACGATTACGATGGACCGTTTGCCATTGGCTTTGACTTTCCCTTTTACGGTAGTTACCAAACCCAGTTCTACATCAGCAGCAAAGGATTCCTGAGCTTTGGAAGCGGCTCAACAATCCCATTTAATAACTGCCCACTGCCCAGCCTGTTCCCGCCGCACAACCTCATCGCCCTGATGTGGGACGATCTGTATCCTGGAGACACAGGTGACTTGGTCTACTATGAGACCTTTACCGCATGTCCCTATGGCAGCGGGGAGTGTCTTGTCGTGCAATATGATGGTTATCACCACAATCCCGCCGGCGGCGACTCTATCGCCGCCGGCACATGGGAGGGGATTCTTTTCGATAACGGGAACATCCTGATCCAGTTCGAGGATGCCGGTGTAGAAGAAGGTAGCAACTCCACAACTGGCATCGAGAATGCCAGCGGCACCATCGGCTTGACCTATGGGACTTGCACCACCCCCGCCTCGCTGCAGGACAGCCTGGCCGTCTGCTTCCAGTATCCCGGCGCGCCGCCGTGTGATGTTGGTGATGTCCCTTGGCTCTCCGAGGGCCCGACCACCGGCACCATCGTCGCCGGCAGCAGCCAGGTGATCGACATTACCTTCGACGCTGGTGAAGTGGTGCAGCCAGGCCAGTACTATGCCACCCTCCACGTCATCAGCAACGATCCCGTCGACCCTAACCAAAGCGTGCCGGTGACGCTGACTGTGCAAAGTTATCGAGTAATCTACCTCCCACTCATTGTGCGCAACTATTAAAGGAGCATCAACAAGCCGGGGTGGACCGGTGCTTCCACCCCGGCTTGGAACACAGCTTTACATCTCTGCTGTCCCCCTGCACACCCGCTACATCGGAGATCCGCCCTTGTCTTGGTTAACCGATCACTCGACCTGTTGCACTCCACACGTGACTCGAATAGCTATAGACCTTCAGGTAATGTTTTTGACAAAACGGCCCGCCAGCAGGCGTGAAAAGCGACTCAAGTGTCAAAAACCTTATCTGAACACCTATAGAATCCTTTGTTGACAAACCCCCATCTCTGACGATAATACGCCTATGCGCCAATTAAAACGAGTCATCTGTGCATTGATTGTACTGACCGCGGCCACCTCAGCCTGCAACGTGCCCACGCCCGTTCCGACTACCACGCCGACGCCTACATCCACCCCCACACCTACCCCTACACCCACGCCCACGCCGACTCCCACACCTACTCCCACCCCACACGAACGCCTGGCCGACGCCGAGCGGGCGCTGAGAAACGGCGATTACGAGACCGCCATCGCGATCTATGGCCGCCTGCTCAGCACAGGCTCCGATGAGATTACCATCCAGGCCAAGCTCGGTTCGGGCACCGCCTACCTGCGGGACGAGCAGTATGTGGATGCGGCCAGCACCTTTCGAGAGTTTCTGGCCATCTATCCCGAAAGCGATCTGACGCCCGCTGCGCATTTCCTGCTGGCCGAGGCATTGACCGGCACAGGCGAACCCCTGGCCGCGGCCGACGAATACCGCGCCTACCTGACTTCGCGGACGGTCCTCGCCGCCTACGTCAACGAGTGGATAGGGGACGCGCTCCACGCAGCCGGGGAGTACCAGGCCGCCATCGTGGCCTACGAGGCCGCCATCGCCGAGGCCCCCACCATCTCCTTCTTGGTCAGCGCGCGGGAGAAGCTGGCCCTATCCCACGTCGCGCTGGAGGACTATGCTGCCGCCGTGGCCCAGTACGACGCCATCCTCGACGTGGCGGTCATACGCGCCTACCGCGCCCGCATCGAGCACCAAGCCGCCGAGACGCTCCTTCTGGCCGGGCAGGTCGAGAATGGCTACACCCGGCACCTGGCCGTCGTCGAGACGTACCCTGACGAGTACTATGCCTACCTGTCGCTCGTCGTGCTGGTGGAGGCCGGGCGCGCGCCCGACGATTACCTGCGCGGCGTGGTCGATTATTACGGCGGCGCCTATGGCCCGGCCGTCGAGGCGCTCTACCGCTACATCAACGCCTATCCCGATACCCACACTGGTGAGGCCCACTGGTTCATTGGCATGTCGTACCTGAAAGCGGGCAGCCCTGAGCTGGCCGCCGGCGAGTTCGAGGTGCTGATCGAGACCCACCCGGAAGATAAGCGTGTGGGCGACGCCTGGATGGGCCTGGCCGAAGCCCAGGCGAACTTGGGGCGCGACGACCTGGCCGTGGTGACCTATCAGACGTTCGTGGATCTCTTGCCAGATCACACCCGCGCGCCGGAGGCACTGTGGCGGGCAGCCCGGCTGGTGGAAGCGGACGATCCGGTCGGCGCGGCAGATCTGTACATGACGTGCCACGTGCAGTATCCCGATTCCGACTATGGCTCTCCTGCCCTCTTTCGCAGCGGCCTGCAATCGTACCTCGCGGACGAGATGCCGGATGCCGCCGTTGCCTGGGATACACTGGCCGAGCTGTACCCCGACTCTACCTACCGTCCCGCCGCTCGGCTGTGGCTGGGCAAAGTGCGTCTGGCGCAGGGAGATGCAGAGGCCGCCGAAGCCGCCTTTGCCGAAATCACCGGCGCTGGCGTTACTGACTACTACAGCCTGCGCGCCGCCGATCTCGCCGCCGATCCAAACACGCCCACCTTTAGCGCAATCCCGTATGCATTCGACTATGATACCGCTGCGGAGCAGGTCGAGGCAGAGGCGTGGTTGGCCACTTGGTTGGTATTGGAGAGCGCTACAGACCTGGGTGAACTCGATCCCGACCTGGCCACCGACCTACGCCTGCAGCGCGGGCTGGAGCTATGGCGATTGGGTCGCTTTCAGTTCGCCAAGTGGGAGCTGGAGGCCTTACGCCAGGACACTACATCAGACGCACTGGCCCAGTACCAACTGTCCCTGCTGTTCCGCGACATCGGCCTGTACCGCTCGTCCATCATCTGTGCCGAGCGCGTGATCGCTCTCTCGCCGGCCGAGACCGTCCTCGACGCCCCACCCTTCATCGCCCGCCTGGCATATCCCACCTACTACCAAGATCTGATAGAGAAAAACGCCGACCTGAGCAGCCTTGACCCCTTGCTAGTGTCTTCCACCGTGCGGCAGGAAAGCCTGTTCGAGAGTTTCGCTACGTCGTATGCCAGTGCGCACGGGCTGATGCAGGTGATACCGGACACAGGCGACCTCATCGCCGCACAACTGGGTTGGCCGCCGGGGTACGAGACCGGCGATCTCTACAAACCCTACGTCAGCGTGCGCTTTGGCACGTACTACCTGGCCCAGCAGCGCGACCGCTTCGACGGGCGAATGGATATCGCGCTGTCAGGCTACAACGGCGGGCCAGCCAACGCCCAAACCTGGTTGAGCAAATCTGGCGACGATCCAGACCTTTTCGTCGAACTGGTCACCCTTGGCGAAACGCGAACCTACATCCGGCGTATCAAGGAGCATTACACCGTCTACCAGGCCCTATACGGCAAGTGACCTATCAGAACGAGAAAGCGCCAACAAATACAGTAACAAAAAAAACGACCCCATGAAAAAGCCATGGCCCATCGCTACAATATACCTTTCAGTAATCATCATGTCCCTTGCCTGCGCCCCCTTGTCTCGAGATACCCAGGCTACGGAGATCGCCGGTGACATCTTTGCCATGCTGACAGAAGAAGCGCCAACGGCAACACCCAAGCCTACAGAAACCCCGCCCCCCACAGAAACTCCCACTCCCACTCCTTCCCCCTCACCCACAGCCCTCCCCACTCTTCCCCCACCCACAGCACCCCCCACTCCCTCTGACATCGTAGGCACTTGGATATTCGCTCCCCATTGGGAAGATCCAGAAACCGAATCAAAACCGTTCAAGATAGCATTTCGCAGAAATGGGAGCCTCACCTACTATCTGAAAAGTGACCCGGAAGCCGAAGGGAGATGGGAGCAAAACGGCAAAAATGTGGAATTCGACGTAAACGACTATTCCTTCTGGGAAGGTGCGCTCGAAACAGATCACATGACAGGAACTATGTACAACGAACGAGGCCTTGAGGGCACTTGGGTTGCCATCAGGAATTTTACTCCGCAGGATTAGATATCGAGGCCACGTTGAAAAACAGCCCTTACTTTTCAGGCCAAATCGCACCAAGCAACCGGGAGAAACTACCGAATAGATTTTTAACGCTTAACAAGGAAACATATGCTAACCGACAACATACTCGACCTCATCGGCAACACCCCATTGATCCGCCTGAAAGGCGAGAGGGTCTACGCCAAAGCTGAGTTTCTCAACCCAGGCGGCAGCATCAAGGACCGCGTCGCCCTGGCGATGATCGAGGGCGCAGAGCGCGATGGCAGGCTCACACCCGATTCGATCATCATCGAGCCTACTTCGGGCAACACCGGCATCGGCATTGCCCTGGTGGGACGACTGAAGGGCTACCGCGTGCGCATCGTCATGCCGGAGGATATGAGCGACGAGCGCA
>CAZKDJ010000267.1:0-5046 GCA_964551295.1 uncultured Anaerolineales bacterium
CGCCACGGCTTGTCACGGGACGGCTGCGACAAGGTGATGTTTAGCCAGCCAGGGGGGGGGAACGCCACCTGTGGCGATGATCAGGCCGTTAAAGCCTCCCAGGACACAGCCCAAAGCCATCCCCAACAGAATGGCCAGGATCGGGGATAAAGTCGGGGTTGCTTTGACCATAAAAGAAACCATCATCGCCACCAAGCCGATCATCGAGCCGACCGAGAGATCGATGCCTCGCGTGATGATGACCATGGTCTGAGCTAGAGCGACGATGGCCAAGATTGAGATATTCAGCAGGATGTCGCGAAAGTTCTCCAACGTCAAGAAATAGGGACTTCGCAGGCTGACTCCAGCGACCAGTAGAACGATCAAGACCACAATACCTGTCTCACGTACCCTGGCCAAGGTCAAGAGGATGCTGCGCCTTGGTGTGGCGGTTATTTGCATACCAGTTTGCCAACGTCTCGGTTTGCGCCGTCAATGCCGCGTCACTACACAGACCTTGTCCATTATAGCATACGTTGTGTGGCGTTTCACCCGCAGTCCCCGCATTCACGCGGATGGTTTTCCCTGCCTTGTATGGGGGATTCCCCTACTATTGGGCTGTAGAAGGGGCAATTCTCGCAGCAGCGCGACGAAAAGCTCCTCGCATTTATGGGGCGCACTTGCAGCGCTCTCAAATGGTGGTCGCTGCCCAGGAAAGATGGTATAATGCTAACGAAAATTCTTCGCTGTCACCAATCCTGCATAATCTGAATCCGACAAGCCATTACAGTGAAACCACTACTTAGAGCCGTCGACATATCCAAAAGTTTCGGCACGCTTTCGGCGATACAGCAGGTGAGCCTGGATGTCTACCCGGGCGAGGTCGTGGGGCTTGCCGGCGAGAGCGGGTCCGGCAAGTCGGTGCTATGCGCATTGCTGGCTGGTCTTCATCCGCTCAGCTCCGGCGCCCTCTACTTTGAGGATAAGCAAATCCATTATCCCTTCCCTGCGCGAGAATTGGGCATCGAAATAATCCCCCAAGCTCCGCGTATGATCGAGCACAGAGATATCACCGGCAATATCTTTCTGGGTAACGAAATTGGATGGCCCGCCAAGGCTGGCAAGTGGTTCAGGATTCCAAACTGGCGGCGAATGGATAAAGAGGCCAGACGCATTTTAGATCTACTGGACGTGCGCTTTGATTCGCTGCGTGAGAAAGTATCAAACCTTTCAAGTGAGCAGCGCCAGATCATCGCCATTGCTCGGACGATGACCCATCCAGCCAAGGTGATCGTCATCGATGACCCAACGCACCTGTTGAGCTATGCTTATCAGCAGAAACTGCTGTCGCTGATACAAATCTGGCAGAAGCAATCGATCGCAGTCGTTTTTGGCACCGATAACCTCGATCACCTCTTTGCAGTAACTGACCGCATTATCGCCCTGCGCGAGGGGCAGATAGTGAGTGAGTACACTACCGATGAGACGAGCCGCGAGGAGGTCGTGGCGGCCTTGATAAACACAGCCGATCGCCACCAACTCACTCCGACGATCTGGGCATTGGATAGTTACTATCGCGCTCGCCAGCAAGCAGAGAAGCTGCGCCTCCATCAAAAGCTACTGGAAAAGGATCTGGCCGCTCAGGGAGCGCTCAACAAGCAACTTGTCGAACAGCTGGCACAGCAGGTCAAGGCACTTGACCAAGCTAACCTGGCTCTGCAAGACGCGCAGCGCCGTCTCCTAACCGAGCGAGAGGAAGAACGCAAGCGTCTGGCGCGTGGACTGCACGACCAAGTGGTCCAGAGCCTGCTAGGTGTAAACTACCGCCTTGAGGAAATCGAGGTGGAGAAGAACTTGGATCCAGTATTCAGGGCCGATCTGGCCGATATCCGTGAGAGTATTCGGGCCCAAGTAACCGACATCCGGCGTATGTGCGGCGACCTGCGTCCGCCGACCCTGGATAGTTTAGGATTGGGGGCGGCCATTCAATCCTACACACGCGAATGGAGCGAGCGCACCAAGGTCTCGGTGACGCTTGACCTGCCACCCAGTCTAGGCTCTCTGCCCGAGGCGATCGAGTTGTCCATTTTCCGCATCATTCAGGAAGGGCTGAATAACGTTTACAAACATGCCCACGCCGACACGGTGCAGATTCGTCTCAAGCATACGTCTCCACGCACCTTGTTGCTCTCGGTTGCCGACGACGGCGAGGGGCTGACCGGCGACTTTGATCTTTCGCTGTTGGCATCTGAAGGACACTATGGTTTGCTGGGAATCAGCGAGCAAGTTGCTCTTTGGGGCGGGCGACTAGAGCTTCGAAACCAAGTCGATGGTGGTTTGTTGATGGAGATAGAGATACCCCACCCTCGGGTAGATACGACCCTGGATGTCAGCATGCTGAGAAAATCGGATGCTGGATAGACGTTTCGATCAACCAGATCCCGCAGCAAGTGGCCAACACAGGCAGAGTCGGTTACAAAGCAGGCAATGAGTAATGAATAGGGCTGTAGTGTGGTTCTTCCGGCTATCCCTGGTGCTGAGTTTGGTGCCAGCGGCAAGTTGCGCCTGTGACAGACACGCGTACTCGTACTACAGTAGACTAACAGATCAACAGCTCGCTCTGGAATTCTTTGGCAGCGGGGCTACTGTGCGGTATGCCAGTGAGAAAAAAGTCCTGAATCCGAATTGCTCTGCTTGGCCTTCGCCACTACGCACAGTTTGTGAGGTTGTCTCTCAAAAGACTGACACACTCCTACCAACGAGAAAAGGTCGAGTCACAAGCGTTTACTGTCCTAAAGATGCTTGCGACGACATGGAATCAATTTCGGCAGAGATCGTGTTGTTAACCGAACTTGAATACCTTGGGCTGGAAGCTGTAGGCCTCAAGAGTCTACCCCCAGAAATTGGGCAGATGACTCAATTGAGACACATCTACCTACTGGATAATTCCTTAACGAGCCTACCACCAGAGATCGGACAGTTACACAACCTCACAAGTTTGGGACTGCAAGGGAATGCCATCACGACTTTGCCTCCCGAAATCGGAAAGCTGACCAACCTGGAAAAGCTCAACTTGGAGCGCAATATCCTGGCAACTCTGCCACCGGAACTCTGGCGCTTGACCGGATTAAGGGAGCTCGACCTCAGCGACAATATTCTGACTGCCCTTCCGCCGGAAATCGGGCAGCTTACCAATCTGGAAATACTGGATCTGAGGGGCAACGCAATAACCACTCTACCACCAGAGTTGTGGCAGTTGACCAGTTTGAGAGCGCTTGATCTGAGCCGCAACGAACTGGCTCAGTTGCCGCCCGACATCGGCAGGTTGACCCACCTAGAACATCTCAACCTAGAGAAAACTGGTCTGGAAGTGCTGCCGCCAGAGTTCTGGCAACTAACCGAGTTAAAGCGGCTTGACCTGAAAAACAACTGTATCGCCGCCCTCCCCACAGGGCTTGGTCAGCTGACCGAATTGGAGGAATTGGTACTATGTGGCAACGGCTTAACAACTCTGCCTCCCCAAATCGGAAAACTGGCCAAGCTAAAGATCCTCCGCCTTGATGGCAATCCAATCAATCCTTTGCCTCCCGAGATCGGACAGCTGACAGCGTTGGAGGTGTTAGGATTGACCGGGATGGGATTAAAAGTCCTTCCCCCTGAAATTGGGCAGTTGACTAATCTACGAGTGCTTTATCTCCAAAACAACAGTTTGACTGACCTCCCAACCGAGTTTCGACGGTTGATCAACTTGGAAGAACTCAGATTAGGAGGAAATGCCTTTGAAACTATTCCCGCTGAAGTCGAGGACTTGGCCAATCTGCAGGTGCTCGATCTGGAAAGTACGCGTTGAGTTCACCAGGAGGCCCGGATGCTATTTCAAGCACATCGTCGCGTAATAAGAACGCTGTTTTGGTTGGCTACACTTTCAAGTCTGTCCCTGGCTCAGTGTACCCCTTTTGTAGACTATAACCATCGAGGACTGTCCTTTTTCAACAAGGGCGACTACGATCGGGCTATTGACTGTTATGATCAGGCGATTCGCCTGGACCCGAGCAATGCCGAGATCTATAACAATCGCGGGAATGCCTACGAGACAAAAGGCGAATACGACCAAGCCATCGCCGACTACGACGAGGCTATCCGGCTTGCTCCCGACTACGCCGACGCCTACGTCAATCGCGGGTGGGCCTATCGTCAAAAGGGTGACTTTGATCGGGCCATCGATGATTACGACGAGGCGATTCGCCTTAATCCAGACGATGGTAGAGCCTACCAGCACCGTGGGCGCGCTTATGCTAACAAGGGCGATTGGGTCCAAGCCGTCACAGACTGTAGCCACGCCCTTAGTTTCGACGAGGACGATGCCCAAGCCCACAACTGTCTCGCCGTCGCTTATATCCTCAAAGGCGAGTTCGACCGATCGATAACCCATGCTACCAAGGCCATTGAGCTTGAAATCGAGCCCCTTAACTGGCCCTACCTCAATCGCGGACTGGCTTACCACAAGAAAGGCGAGTACGATCAGGCAATAGCCGATTACAACGAAGCGATTCGACTTGCCCCTGACAGTGCAGATACATATAATAACCGCGGGTATGTCTACATCGACTTGGAGGAATACGACAAAGCCATCACCGATTTCAGCGAGGCCATACGCCTTGATCCGATCTCGCTAAGGCTTACCATAATCGCGGACTCACCTACGGCCTCCAAGGCGGCTATCATCAGGCCATAGCCGATTTTAGTGAGGCTATTCGTCTGAACCCGAACGACGCAATGGCATATTTCAGGCGTGCGGTGGCATACAAGCTAACCGGCGACAAAGGGCACGCTATTGCCGACTTTGAGGAGTACTTGGAGATAGGTAGCGACCCCCGAAACCGGCAACTAGCTGAAGGGTACCTTCAAGAGCTAAAGGGAGATTGAACGAAGAGAAAACAATCAGTCGCGTGGATAAAGCACCGACGAAAAAAGGGAGGCACAAAACAACATGCTCCATCCAAATGACTTTTTTGATCTAAGCGATGAACTGGTAGCCAGTCTTTTTTCCAGTTGCGAATTTGTCTG
>CAZKDJ010000268.1:0-5026 GCA_964551295.1 uncultured Anaerolineales bacterium
CAAAAATGGGATCGGTCGTGGGCGGCCGTTTGATCAATTTTCACCACCCTAGCCTCAAGCTGCGCGCCAACGAGGGCTGTGTCGTCGCCCTAGCATAGCGGTTTGTCGAAGTGAGCCGACCAGGTCAGGACCTTGCATTTTCTATCAAGAACTGCCTCCTTGCGCTGTGCGCAGCTTTGTGCTATAGTAGTTGCCATGTTTTGAGTGTATAATGATACTGTGCGGTCTGTAACCCGTGTTATGCATGGGGCAGGATTTGACCACTCGGACGCCAAGTTGTTTCATTCATTGATAAAGGAGGCTTTACATGGAATTCGAAGGTTACTGCGTCAAGTGTCGCAAGAAGCAACAGATCAAGGACGGCAAAGTTGAGAGGACGGCAAAGGGTCGACCGATGGCCCGGGGTATCTGCCCTGTGTGTGGCACGAAGGTCACCCGCTTTCTCTCGGAAAAAGACGTTAAATAGCCGTTCGCACGAGTTGCAGTCGTCAGGGCGGGGATAGGTGAGTTAGGACAGCGAGCTTATCTCCGCCCAAACTCGTGAGCCAATTGCTCCACACTCAGGTGGATCATCGTGGGGCGTCCGTGGGGGCAGGTGCGTGGGCTTGTGCATCTTTCTAGCCCTCGGATCAATTCCTCCATCTCCTCGCGCGCCATCACCTGCCCGGCCTTGATCGCCGCCCGCTTGCACACGCTGCGCGCGATCGATTCCTCGACGCGGGCGCTCAGCGGTGCGTCTCCTGCCACAAGTGCCGCCGCGATGTCCTCCAGCACTTCGCGAGGGTGTTCCCCTGCCACCAGCGCCGGAATCGCGCGTACCAGCAGCGTCGTCCCGCCGAAGGGCTCCGCTTGAAAACCCAAGCTGTTCAGCGGTTCCAGATGGTCCTCCAGCGTGCCTAATGCTTCCGGTGACAGCTCTACTGGCAGCGGCTCCAATAGCGCCTGTGACGCCACGGCTGCTCGTTCCTGCTCCGCCAACAACTGTTCAAAGAGCACTCGCTCGTGGGCGGCGTGCTGGTCGAGCAGGTATAATCCCTGTGGTCCCTCGGCTATGATGTAGGTGGCGCCTACCTGTCCGATCACGCGCAGTGGCGGCAGCCGGTCGGCTGAAGGCACGAGGATGCTGCCGTCGGGTGTTGTTGCGCCCGCTGGCCTCTCCTCGAAGCGCAGTTGCTCACCGCCGGGATGGGATCTCAAACCGGCCAGCCGCTCCAGGCGTTCCTCCTGCCTTAATGTGCTGGGGGAGGCGGTGGGCCAGGAGGTCGCTGGGCGGGCGGCCACAGGCACCGGCGAGCGCTCCATCAGCGTGCGGCGCACCGTTCGCTGTACCGCACGGAACGCCGCGTCGCCGTCGCTGAAGCGCACCTCTGCCTTGGCGGGATGCACGTTCACGTCTACTTCCTCGGGGGGCATCTGCACCATCACCACCGCCAGCGGATAGCGCCCACTGGGGAGCAGTGTGTGGTAGGCTTGGATGGTGGCGTAGGTCAG
This sequence comes from uncultured Anaerolineales bacterium, assembly GCA_964551295.1. Classification (GTDB taxonomy): domain Bacteria; phylum Chloroflexota; class Anaerolineae; order B4-G1; family B4-G1; genus JAFGED01. The sequence goes on from CAZKDJ010000268.1 coordinate 1,492, forward strand.
ACGCGTGTCCTGCACCCAGCGGCCATTGACGAACAGGGTGATGTAGGAGCGGTTAGCTCGGTGGAGCGACGGCGGGCTCACAAAGCCGGATACCCGGATGCTCGCACCTTGCTCTCCAGGCAGCGTCTCGAGGAGCGCGGCGCCGATCTCGAGCCCATAGACGGCGACCAGGACGTCGCGCAGCTTGCCGTTGCCGGGTGATTGGAATACGCCGCGTCCGTCGTGGCTCAAGGTGAAGCGTAGGTCAGGGTAGGCCATCGCGTAGCGGGTGAGCCAGCCGTCGATGTGCCCGCGCTCGGTGCGGTCGGTGCGCAGGAACTTGCGCCGGGCGGGGACGTTGAAGAACAGATCCTCGACTGTCACCGCTGTGCCTGGGGGCCGCCCGCTTTCCTGTTGGGCCACTACTCTGCCGCCCTCCAGCCGCAGCAATGTTCCCACCGGCTCGTCGGCTGCGCGCGTCACGAAGGTCATGCGGCTGACGCTGGCGATGGAGGCCAGCGCCTCACCCCGGAATCCCAGCGTGGTGATGTGGCTCAGGTCATCTGCCGTGGTCAGCTTGCTGGTGGAATGGCGTTGGAAGGCCACCTGCACCTCGGCGGCCGGCACGCCGCAGCCATCGTCGACCACGCGCAGAAACTCCTTGCCGCCGCCGCGTGTCTCGACCTGTACGTCGGTGGCACTCGCATCAATGCTGTTCTCCACCAGCTCCTTGACCACCGAAGCGGGGCGTTCCACCACCTCGCCGGCGGCGATCTGCGAGGCGACCTGTTCCGAAAGCACGCGAATGGGCATACACGACCTCCTGGATCACATTTTATCACACAAGCCGGCTGGCCGCGAATGGCACATTCAATATCTCTGTGTGTTCTTGGCAGTTGCTTGACAGTTTTGAATTTTGTATTATACTCTACCCCAGTATTGTATAAGGAGGTGCGATGTGCCAGTTTACGAGTACCGGTGCGCCGAGTGTGGCGAGGTGTTTGAATTGTTCCTGCGTTCAGTGACCCAGAAAGCGGCTCCCTCCTGCCCCAAGTGCGGGAGCAGCGAGGTCGAGAAGGCTGTTTCCCTGTTTGGCGTGGGTGGGTCGAGTGGAGGGAGCCGGGCGAGCGCCGCTGCCTGCGGCCCGACGGCTTCCACCTGAGCGATACGCCGCTAGAAGGCCGTGTGCCTTCGAGGGGGATGAGATGAGGTTGGACGATATGTCTGTCAAGGCCGATTTGCTGAGACGTGTGCGGCGCATCGAGGGGCAGGCGCGGGGCGTGGCGAAAATGATCGAGGAGGACCGCGACTGCAACGAGATCCTGCAGCAACTGGCCGCCATCCGCTCGGCCGCGCACAAGGCCACCGTGGCGCTGGTGCGCAATTACGCCACGCAGTGCGTGGTGTCGGAGGGTTCGCCCGAGGAGATCGCCGACGCACTGGCGACGGCGCTTTCGAGATTGGCTTAATCATGGTGACGAGGAGAGAATAATGCCTTTGTTGAATGACGAGATCGCGGAACAGGTAAAGGAAGAGCTGGCCGACTTGACCAGATCGGTCGAGTTGGTGGTGTTTACCCAGGAGTTTGAGTGTGAGTATTGTGCCGAGACGCGGCAACTGGTGGAAGAGATCGCGGCCCTTTCCGATCAGATCGAGGCCGAGGTGTACAACTTTGTCACCGATGCGGAAAAGGCCGAGGAATTGGGCGTGGACAAGATTCCGGCTATTGCCGTCCTCGGCGAGGGGGATTACGGCGTGCGCTTCTACGGCATCCCGGCGGGCTACGAGTTCGTCTCGCTGCTGCACGCCATCAAGCTGGTGGCGGCGGGCGAGCCGGAGTTGAGCGACGAGACGCTGGAGGCGCTGGCGGGCGTGAGTGAGCCGGTGCACCTCCAGGTGTTTGTCACGCCCACCTGCCCCTATTGCCAGCACTCGGTGATGTTGGCTCACCAATTGGCCGTCGCCAGCCCCAATGTGCGGGCCGATATGGTGGAGGCGCAAGAGTTCCCCCAACTGGCGATCAAGTACCAGGTGATGGGCGTGCCGCGCACGGTGATCAATGAGAACGTGCACATCGAGGGGGCGGTGCCCGAACCAATGGTAGTGGAGAAGTTGCAGGGAGCGTTAGCCGCGTAGGAGTGACAGATGCTTGATTTCAAGTTAGCATCATCGCAGCAAGCAGGACAACCCGATACCGAGCGGGAAGGGGATCGGGTTTACGATCTGATCATCATCGGCGGCGGGCCGGCCGGCCTGACCGCCGCCGTCTATGCCGGGCGTGCGGCGCTCAGGACGCTGCTGCTGGGCGGGGCGACGCCCGGCGGTCAGATCGCCAACACCGACCGCGTAGAGAACTATCCCGGCTTCCCCGAGGGCATCTCGGGGGCGGATCTGGCGATGCGTTTCCAGAACCAGGCGGAGCACTTTGTCACCAGCTTGGCGAACGACTTTGTGACGGAGGTGGATTTTTCCGCCGCTCCCTTTACCATCAAGACCCACTCGGATACGTACCAGGGCCGGGCGGTGATCGTCGCTACGGGGGCCTTTCCCCGGCGGCTGGGTGCGCCCGGCGAGAAGGAATACTTTGGCCGTGGCGTCTCGACCTGCGCGACCTGTGACGGCTTCTTTTACAAGGATCGGCGCGTGGTGGTGATCGGCGGGGGCGATAGCGCCATCGACGAAGGGCTGTTCCTGTGTAAGTTCGCCAGCGAGGTGATCGTCATCCACCGCCGCGACGAACTACGCGCGACCAAGGCGCTGCAGGAGCGCGCCTTTGCCAATCCCAAGATGCGCTTTGTGTGGGACACGATGGTGGAAGGGATCCTGGGCCAGGACACGGTGACCGGCGTGCGCGTGCGCAACGTCAAGACGGACGAGACGTCGACCATTGAGACCGACGGGGTGTTCGTCTACATCGGGTTGATACCGGGGACCAGGATATTCGCCGGCCAACTTGAATTGAACGAGCAGGGGTACATCGTCACCGATTCGCACCAGCGCACGAGCGTGCCGGGGGTCTTTGCTGCAGGCGACGTGCAGAGCCCTGACTTTCGCCAGGTGGTCATCGCCGCCGGAGCGGGCGCCAAGGCAGTGCTAGAAGCAGATCGATACCTGGCAGAGACCGCAAGTTCATATGCCTAACCATCCGCCTCCGCCCAAGATTCCGCGCGTGGATGAGACCCTCTGTCAGGCGTGTGGCAAATGCCCGGCGCGTAAGGTGTGCAAGACCAAGGCCATCGTCGCCATTGATTCCGGTGAGCCACCCTTCATCGACGGCAACTTGTGCTACGGCTGCCTGATCTGTGTGCCGGCGTGCCCTTGGGAGGCGATTGTGGTGTAGAACCAGGCGAGTGGAGATTAGAGATTAGAGATTGGAGATATGGACAAGTGGCGTTATCGGATCACGACACACACGTCGGCCGACGTGCTCGGCGCGCTGGCGGAGCCAGTTGAGGAGGTACCCCGGCGATGTTCTGCGATGACGAGGGGGTGTGTTATTTTGATGCCGGGCCGAACCCGTTCACCCAGGCCATCGAGCGGTTGCTGGACGAGGTGG
>CAZKDJ010000269.1:0-5006 GCA_964551295.1 uncultured Anaerolineales bacterium
GTTCCGTTATAGGGTATTTCTGCTATATCTGTTGTGTATATGACAACCTGTCATATTATATCACATACTGCCGATTTTCGCAAAAATGATGGATAAGCTGAAAATGACCCTGTGCTGGCCGAATAATACATCCTATTAGGAGAGCATCAAAAACCGGGGGCAAAGCAAGAGACGTTCTCGGTCGTACGAGTCATATCAGGATACCAGCGACAAAAAGTGTCGCGCAAGTCGCCATTCAGAGTTTGGAGTCGAGCTTGGAGCAGTAGGTGCGCCCCTTGCTTGGTCCACCTCATCTGTTGTTTCTTGACCATCCGCTTGCTGATCACCTGATTCACAGTCGATTCGACGAAAGCTGTCGAGATGACCTCCCCATAGCGATAGCGGTCACCATAGTTGGGGATGAAGGGTCTGTTAGTTGCAATGTAGCCATTGAACTCGCTAACGGCCTTGCTCAGCTTCCCGACGGCAGGGTGGTCCCCGGCATAGGTTTCGAGATCTAGTTCGATGTCATCGAACACTTGCAGGGCGCGAAAGACGTTACCGTGCCACAAATACCACTTCCCCCGCTCCAGGTCAGGCATAACTTTCGAGAAAAGCGCTGTCTTTGGCAACCCCTTGGCCATGTTCTTCATCACCGTCAGACGCATCGTGACGTGGAACCAGTCCAGGAGGTGTTCAGCCTGAGGACTCAAGTAGAGCTGCAGGTCGCGGACGGTATCGCCGCCATCGGAGAGGAATGTGATCGCCTGGTTCATCTGCAATCCTTGCGACGTGAGTAACTCGAACAATCTCCGTTTTGGTTTTTGATCATACCCGGTGACGAAGCCAAACCGCTTGGCGGGGCCGGTATCGGGTATGCTCTTGCCGACGATGATTTCGAACCAGCCCGCTTTGCGATTGTCTCCTTCTCTGCCGTGGACGTAGCCACCGTCGATTCCCACCGTGAGCGGTCCACCTGGGTCTGGTAAGGCTTCCCAATCTGCTGGACAACCCTCGACAAACGCGACTTGCTCCTCCCCTAGTTCGCTCTCGATCCGTTCAGCCACCTGATGTGTATTCAGCAAAACAGACTGTGGGTTGGTCTCGATGGGTAATACTTCCTCCAACAGATCGACTGTGAGACCGTATGACATCAACGAAGCCCACTTGGCTTGCAGATAGAGCAGTTCGGGGGCAGTGCGTTCCGGCAGCAACTCAGCCAAGGGACTGAAGCTGCGCTTGGCTTGTGGCTGACAGGTACAGGTGTACAGCCGTGGACTAAGCAGGCGCAGTTTGCCGAACGGAGTGCGATAAACCAACTCGTGATGTCCCTTGTTGCCACGTGGCTGGCTGCAAAGGGGACAAGGACATTGCTGATCCACATATTCAGCAGCCTGGTGCGCGACCATCGTCTCTTGGAGATTGGCTAAAAGTTCTTTGCCTTCGGCTAAGGTCAGTCCCAGCGTTTCTGGCCTGAGATCGCCTCGACACAGACAACCAATCTCTTCCATCACCGGTGTTTCCTGTCCCTCCAATTCGATGACAACCTGCACTTTCACGTTCATCCTAGCACGACCTCCCATTGCTGTCGCCACGCTTCGTCACCGACAGCGTATTGTTCCAACCGGCGGTTGATCTTCCGGCGATCGAGACGGTTTGCATTCACCCAATAGCTGAGCATCGTTTGGTTCTCCAGATATTTCTCCCTCCAGGCCTCCAAGCCGCACTCTGTCTCCAGAAAGTCTAGCAGCAATTCGGTGGCCACCTGAGAGCAGCGATCCTCAAAGGCCATAAAGCCCCACGGACCACCACAACCTTCGGGTGGGACGGCTCTGGAACCACCGACACAGACTGGGTAGCGCCGTCTGGAATCGAGGGGTGATCGCTGCTCAAAGCGGATCTCGTGTCGCCACAAGTCGAAGAAGTCGTATTCGTAGAAGAACCGCTCTTTCAGGCGAAAACGCAGGTCTCCCAACCGAATCTGGGTCGGGTCATCGCTGAAGCTGATACCCCCAGGTTGGTACACGCCGTACCGCTTGCCGCGGATGATGAACTGGTGCAGATGGGCATCTGTCCAGCCCATCGCGATCTGCAGGGTGTAGTGCAGATCTGCAATCGTGCTGTCACTGCGCACCAACAGCCGCCGCCAGATAAGCGGGCTGATCTCGCGCAGCCATACTCGTAGTTGATATACCTCGACTCGGGCGGGCTCAACCCTGCTGTCCTGTTGTAGATTGGGGGAAAAGCACATAGGGCTACCTCCTGAGAGATTTCTCTCTATTGTACCGCAAATCGGTAGAGAGTGAGTGCCTTCAGGGGGTGCTTTTGGGGCTCTCGGGTGGTCTCATTTGCCCCCGGTTTTTGATGGTCTCCTATCCGGCCGTACGATTCGGCGAGATCGACAATGACGGCTTCCTGGATCTGGTGGGCGCAAAGCAGGGCACTGGCAGCATACACGCATGGACGAGTACCGAGGGGGCACCGCCGAGTGGTTGGGCCAACTTTTCTCCTGACGGCTGGATTGCCAGTCGTGCTCCGATGACGTTGAGCATCGAGGTGCTGGACAGTGGTTCCGGGCTCAACCCCAACAGTGCCCTGTACAGCACGTGGGAAGGGACGGCCTGGAGCTCTTGGAAACCGGCGGACTGCACAGGCAGCCCGGGTGTGACCACGACACAGACGATTAGCGCCATGGGGGTGGTATTCACCCGGGATTCGGGGCCTTTTCCGCATACGCGCAACCAGATCCGCTTCCGGGTGAGCGACGTAGCGGGCAACACCGGCTACAGCGGCGAATACCTGGTAAAGATAGACACCATCCCGCCGACTAATCCCATCACTTTCACCAGCAGCCACTGGCCTGGCGGTGCCTGGAGTGACGACAACACGGTGTGGGTGGATTGGGATGGGGCCTCCGATGGAACCAGCGGTGTGGAGGGATACTCCTACGTCTTTAGCAAGACCTACGAGTTGCCCGACACGGTACGCGATACCTATAACAGCAACGCCACCAGCGACCCGTTGGGCGACGGCGAGTGGTACATCTACGTCAGGACGCGGGACACGGCCGGGAACTGGGCACCCGATGCGGTCTACGACGGCCCCTACCGCATTGATACCCTACCACCTACCAATCCCACAAGCTTTGATTCGGACCCGCACCGCCTGCGGCGCTGGTCCAATATCAACCGTATCCAAATTGACTGGTCAGGAGCCGGCGATGACGGCAGTGGGGTGTGGGGTTATGGCTACGCCTGGACGGAAAGCTCTCTCACTCCACCTGACTTGCTGTGGACCACGAGAACTTATACCACCAGTCCACCGCTGGGTGACGGCGACAATTGGTACTTTCACATCAGGACTAAGGATCACGCCGATAACTGGGCATCCGAGGTGGAGCATTGGGGACCGTTCTACATTGATGCCGCTGATCCGCACTTTTGCTTCATCAACTCCCCTGCCGACACCGATAGTACCTCTTTCCTGGTGGAGTGGTCCTGCCTCGATGCGACGAGCGGCGTTAGTTTCCACGATGTGCAGGTACGTGATGGAGTCAGCGGCTTGTGGACGGATTGGCTGACGGGCACTGCAGATAGCTCGGTCACGTACACCGACGCAGAGCATAATCACACCTATTACTTTCGCGTCCGCGCCTACGACAGCGCCGGCAATGTGAGTGGCTACCTTGATGATACTCAAACCCGTGTGGTCGAGGATCTAATGACTGCCGGCCTGGAGGTCACTCAGGCGATCCAGAACTTGGACAACGAGGTGCCGTTGATCGCGGGCAAGGATACCTATGTGCGCTTCTACGTGCGGTCCCGTTATGTTGACGTTCCTGACCTGAATGCCTTGCTTTACGGCACGCGGGACGGCGACCCATTGTCCGGTTCGCCGCTTGCGCCTGCCGGGGGCTTGATCACAGTCCGCCCAAGCGGTGGCGAGCGGGGCAATCTCGACGACTCCTTCTACTTCCACTTGCCGCGTGATTGGCGGTCAGGTACAGTGGAACTCCGCGCGGTGGTCGACCCGGAGCATGAGACTGTAGAGAGCGACTATGCTGATAACGAGTGGACGGAGACAGTTACCTTTGGGACCAGCGGAGACTATTGTATCGTATTTGTTCCCGTTCACCTTCATCCTGATACCTACTACGCTGGCGACGCCGGCTTCTGGGATATCGTCGCGATGATGAAGTGGCTGCATCCGGTCAGGGAATGGGGTGTGGGCCTCTATACCGGCGAGGTGATGTATCCCTCTTACCACTGGGCCGGTTGGGAATACGGCTTGCCCCAGGATTTCAATAACGTCCTCTTCGACCTCTGGAGTTACGACTTTTGGCACAGTGACCCCTGCGGTGACACCCACTACTGGGGCATGGTCCATCCCGACCATCTCTCCGGGCGGTGGGGTATGGCTAACTGCCCTGGCGACGAAGGATCAAGCGTCATGGATGCCAGCACAAGTTTCGGCGCCGGCTACCCAGATTGGAGTTACCCATTGGGCGGCATCACGATAGGCCACGAGTTGGGTCATAACTTTGGACGTGAGCACGTGCTCTGCCGGGGCGATGAGGACGAGGGCGGAGATGTAGATCCCGATTATCCTTACGACCCTTGTCAGATAGGGCCGGACGATCCCACGGCCTACTATGGATTTGTGGATCCGATACTCGGCTCGGAGCCAAAGATCATCACCCCCACCGAGGCTACACCGCTGATGTTGTATGGCAGTCCACAGTGGATTGACGACTATACCTACCGCGGGATACTCGCTGATTTGCGGGACTCGGCGCGGGCGCGGAGTGTGTCGCTCTCTCTAGCCTGGGCTCAGGCGGACGAGTATCTCTTCGTTGGTGGGATTATCAGCCCGACTGGACAGACTGCGGAATTACGGGCCTTCTACCGCACCTCGGAACCTGATCCCGACTTTGTGGCTCAGTCATTTCAGCAGGACGGGGAGTATAGCCTGGTGCTAGGGTGGTGAAAATCAGTTCGTTTCAGATGATTTCTGACTGCGAGACTGGC
>CAZKDJ010000270.1:0-4995 GCA_964551295.1 uncultured Anaerolineales bacterium
ACAGCACCAGCTCGGTCGACGTCGAGACCGAGGCCAAGATCCAGGACGCGCTGGAGCACGTGATGCGAGACCGGACGAGTCAAAATACGGGCACCGTACAAAATACAGGTACTGTATTCGTCATCGCCCAACGCATCAGCACGGTGCTCACAGCCGACAAGATCCTGGTGCTCGACGACGGGCACATCGCCGCCGAGGGCACGCACAACGAGCTGCTGGCATCCAGCCCAATCTACCGCGAGATCGCGGAAGCTCAGCTTCTGCTAGAAGCTGAGCTTCCGTCCGAGTCTCAATTGGGAAACGGAGGGGCGGTCCATGACCGAGCGTAGACAGACACACAACGACCGATCTCGTCAGGGCCGTCAAGATCAAGGCCCGCCCCCGATCATGGGACGCCGCGGGCCGCCCTGGCAACACATGCTGAACGAGGAGCGCGCCCAGAACACACGCGGCACGCTGCGGCGCATCTGGGGCTATCTGGAGCGCCAGCGGTGGGCGCTGGTGGGGACGGCCCTGCTGGTGGCCGCCAGCTCCGGCCTCGATCTCCTGGGGCCGTACCTGATGGGGCGGGCCATCGACTTATACATCCTCGAAGGCGACCTGCCCGGCCTGGCGCACACGGCGCTGCTGATGGCCGGGGTGGCCGTGGCCCTGTCTCTGACCACCTGGCTGCAGACCTACGTGATCGCTGGCGTATCCCAGCGCGCCGTGCGCGATATCCGCGACGACCTGTTCGCCCGGCTGCAGACGCTCTCCCTGCGCTTTTTCGACCAGCGCACCCACGGCGAGCTGATGAGCCGGTTGACGAACGATGTGGAAAACATCAGCAACGTGCTGGCCGAAGGCGTTACGCAGTTGCTCTCCAGCGTGTTGAGCGTCGTCGGTGTAGCGACGATGATGTTCGTGATCAACACCCGCCTGGCCCTCGTCAGCCTGGTGACGATCCCGCTGATGATGTTCCTCAGCCGCTGGATCGCCACGCACACGCGCCGGGGATTCCGCGAGCAGCAGGCCGCCCTGGGCAAGCTGAACGGCATCATCGAGGAGACGGTCACCGGGCAGCGCGTGGTCAAGGCGTACGTGCGCGAGCGGACGGTCATCGCCCAGTTCGACGCCGCCAACCAACGGCTTCGGCGGGCCTCCACCTACGCCCAGACCTTTGGCGGAGTGATGGGCCCGATCAACAACTTTGTCAACAACGTCGGCTTTGCTATCGTCGCCGGGGCGGGCGGCTGGATGGCCGTGCAGGGCCTGGCGACGGTGGGCAACATCGCCACCTTTGTCAACTATGCACGGCAGTTTTCGCGCCCCCTGAACCAGATCGCCAACCTGTACGGCTCGATCCAGTCAGCCATCGCCGGGGCGGAGCGCGTGTTCGAGACCATCGACGAGGAGCCCGAGCTGCAGGACGCGCCGGACGCGCGCGCCCTGAACCAGGTCGAGGGAGACGTGGTCTTTGACGACGTATGCTTCGGCTACGAGGAGGGCGTGCCCGTGCTCAAGCACGTCAGTCTGCACGCCCGGCCGGGCCAGACCATCGCCCTGGTGGGGCCGACGGGAGCGGGCAAGACGACGATCGTCAACCTGCTGACTCGCTTCTACGACATCGACAGCGGCTCTGTCCTGATCGACGGCGTGGACATCCGCCAGATCAAGCTGGACGACCTGCGCCGCAAGCTGGACATCGTGCTGCAGGATACGTACCTGTTCTCCGACACGGTGATGGAGAACATACGCTACGGGCGGCTCGACGCCTCCGACGAGGAGGTCATCGCCGCGGCCAAGCTGGCCAACGCCGACCAGTTCATCCATCGGTTGCCGCAGGGCTATCAAACGGAGCTTTCGGAGCAGGGCAGCAACTTGAGCCAGGGGCAGCGGCAGCTCCTGGCCATCGCCCGCGCGGTGCTGGCCGATCCGGGCATCCTCATCCTGGACGAGGCAACCAGCAGCGTCGATACGCGCACCGAGCAGCACATCCAAGAGGCCATGCTGCGCCTGATGGAGGGCCGCACCAGCTTTGTCATCGCCCACCGCCTGAGCACCATCCGCGAGGCCGATAACATCCTGGTGATCAACGGCGGCGAGGTGATCGAGTGCGGCACACACCAGGAACTGCTGGACCAAGAAGGCTTTTACCACCACCTGTACATGAGCCAGTTCAGGGGCCAGGCAGCGACGGTTTGACAGCTGCCGGGCTTGCACTCATTTGCACCAACAGGAGAATCGTGCTAATATTATTCTCATTAGTGATAACGAAAGAGTCCGGATAAGAATGAACGACGTACAGACGGCGCGCTCTGTCCACAGCACAGGTGCGTCGTCGTTTGTTTAGCAAAAAAGGAGGCACTCGGATGAAGAGACAATTACTGGTTGCAGCAGCCGTGCTTACCTCAGTGGTTGCATTACTGATGCTGGTCTACCTGTTGGAACCAGCCAGATACAAAAGCCCCGAAGTAGCGCTGGCTGCTCCACTCGACCTGACGGTGCTAGAGGTTGGTCCATCGTACGCCCCCAACGATCTCGACACCCGCGTCATCATCACCGGCACGGACTTTATCTTCACGCCAACGGTCTACCTGGGGAATACATCGCTGGAGGATGTGGAATGGATGAGCGCCACGAGGCTGATGGCGACGGTTCCGTGGGGAATGACCCCCGGCGTTTACACGCTGACCGTCGAGAATCCCAGCGCAGAATCGACCAGCCTGGCGAACGCCTTCACCGTGACACAGGGCATCGGCGTGTGGACGGCGGGCAAGCTCTACGGTGGAAAGGTTGGCCAACTAGTTGTCAATCCCCTTACTCCCACGACGGTCTATGCCGTCTCAGGTGACGTCGGCCTGTTCCGCAGTCAGGATGGCGGCGAGAACTGGTCACACAAGGTCGCTGGCGGCGTGTATAGCGTGCGCAACCTGGCAATAGACCCTCTCGATCCTAACAGACTCTACATGTTCGCGCCATGGACGCTCCATCGTTCGGACGATGGCGGAGACACCTGGATACCTCTCTACGCCCCAGGAGAAGACGCGTACCCTCATCCCACGATCAGTGGCACCGTCTATGCTGGCAATCGATGGGATGGAACCGGCGGCCTGTGGAAATCAGAGGACTACGGCCAGACATGGGTAACCGTGACGACCGGCCTCACCGATACGCGCGTGAACGACGTGGTGTTCCACCCCACCGACCCGCTGACCATGTATCTGGGCACCAGAGGCGGCCACCTTTTCGGCTCAACTAACGGAGGGCAAACGTGGACTTATGTAGCGACTCCTGTGCCTGTGAATGGGGAACTTACTCTGGCATTCAATCCCTATGGCTCCCACGAGTTGTGGGCTTCCAACGGTTGCATGAATATGCCCAACGTCACGCTAAAGAGCACCAATGCAGAACACACTGCGTGGATCACAGTGGCGAACCCTGTGGGATCGCTGGCCTGCCCATTCATCGAATTCGCTCCTGTCGGCTGGGGCGATACCTACTCGCAGACAATGCTTGCCGGAGGGTGCTGGGGGACGCCCTACAAGACGATGAATGGCGGCGACTCGTGGGTATCCTTTGGGCCGGGAGCCGGAGGGGGCGACGTTGCCTTACACCCAACCGATCCCAATACCATCTATGTGGGAGATGACGGAGCGAGTGGCGTCCACAAGACGACGAATGGCGGAGCAAGCTGGCGCGCCATCAATCAAGGCCTGACTCTGATGTACCCGGACCAACTGGCCACCGTCAAGGGCCATCCGGACGTCGTGTACGCGCTGATGAAATGGAACGAAGACGGGATCTACAAGGCAACGCGAGGCGGTGAGGTCTGGCAATTCTTGGATACTCCCGATGGCGGGAGTAGTACACTAGTTGATCCATTCACCCCAACTATTGTCTACTTGGGCACAAACGAAAGAGTCTACCGCAGCGAAGATGGCGGACAGTCGTGGCCGACCTATGGAGAACTCGACCCGCCCGACGTATGCTTAAACACGCAGATGTTCGCACCCGAGGTTTTGCGGGCAGATCCGACACAGGCTGGCACGCTGTTAGCAGGGATCCACGGCTTCTGCAACGATTTCGCCATCAACATGGGCGCTATCTACCGCAGCACGGATCACGGAGCAACTTGGACGACGACGTTGACCACCAGCCAGCACATCAGTCCGGTCACCGACCTGGCTTACGATATCGTCACGCCGACGATCGTCTATGCGGCGACAGGCCCGGACGGCAAGAGTGGCATGCTCAAGAGCACCGACGGCGGACAGACCTGGCAGCGAATGGGCGAGGGCATAGTGGCGTTGGATGAGGTCAGGAGCATCGCCGTGGAGCCGAGCCCTCCCTACCGCGTGTTCGCCTTGACCAAATACGATGGTCTGTATGCTTCGGAAAACCACGGCGAATCGTGGGCAAAGGTCGGCTCTACGAGCGGAGATTTCCAGCGGATTCTCTTCACCCACGAGGACCCACCGGTGCTCTACTTTGCCACGAGCGGCGGGCTATACCGCTCGACGAACGGCGGGCAGTCGTGGCGACCGGCCGATGGCATACTGGGCCAAGTCCCCGTATACTCCCTGGCCGAGGTAACGGCGACCGGCAGGGTGATTCTATACGCAGGTACGACCGGCGGGTACATAGCGAGCGTCACCGATATGGAGTGGGACGTAGCAAGCAATGGAGACACCCTGGTTAGCCCTGGCGTCTACCGGTATACAACACGACGCCTGAGAAAAGTGTTTCTACCACTTGTGCTAAAAGCATACACGGAATAGCAAGGCACTGGGGAACGCCGACCATCCGAGCGATCCCCTGGTGGTCTAGGCACCGGCTGCCTGGCAAAGCGCGGCACGGGCAAACGCTGAATCACACTGATTTTGCCCATGGGAAACGAAAATCATGCAGTGCGTGTTTGAAATCACGCACTGCATGATTTGATTTGGGTGTGTTTCAAATGAGCTACTCATAATCCTTCATCCTTCAGGATAATTCTTTCGGAAAGAAACAGGT
>CAZKDJ010000271.1:0-4991 GCA_964551295.1 uncultured Anaerolineales bacterium
AGTATACACGATTCGCCCAGGATGGCTATTCACGTGACAAGTGACCCACTAGGAGTGGCTTTGAGAAGCATGGGATTGATCACGCGATCGATGGCTTCCGCAGCTAACGTCTCGGCTTGGCGAGTCAAATGGGCGTAGATGGCTGTGGTCTTGGGCGAACTGTGACCCAAGTAAGCCTGAATGAGGCGCAAGTTGACGCCAGCTTCGAGGAGGTGAGTAGCATAGGAATGTCTCAATGTATGCACCGTAGCCGGTTTCTGAACACCGCTCTTTCGCAGAGCGGATTTGAAGGCCCTTTGCACGCTACCAGCAATTCCCGTTATGGGAAAAAACGCCGGGCTGTAGCCGCGATTTCGCAATCGCGCAGGGTGTTTTTCGTGGCAAGATGCGCGCGATTTGGAAATCGCGGCTACAAAACGGGAATTGCTGGCACGCTACTGGGATGGATCGGCTTGACCGCCAGGGCAGGAGATATGGTCGTGCCAGCCGAGGTGGGGAAGAGCCACACGGGATGGCGGTGCGCACTCCAGTACTGACGCAGCATCTCCAGGGTGGCTTCGGGTAGCGGCACGTAACGATCTTTGGCTCCCTTTCCGTGACGCACGTGGACCATCATCCGATCGCCGTCGATGTCCTTGACTTGCAAGTGGATGCCTTCCTGCAAGCGCAGACCACAAGAGTAGATCGTGCTCAGGCATACACGGTAGCGCGGATGATAGAGGCATTCGAGAATTCGACGCACTTCTTCCACACTGAGCACCACAGGCAGCTTTTTCTCCCGGCGTGGGCGTACCAACTCGAAGATCACCCATTCTCTTTTGAGCGTGTGCTCGTAAAAGAACTTGATGCCGCACAGGGCCTGCGAGAAGGTGCTCCCGGAAACCTGTTTGTCGTTTTCGAGGTAGAGAAAGTACTGACGCAGTTCCTCCTCGCTGATTTGACCTGGGGATCTGCCATAGTGCTCGGCCAGTTGCCTGACGGTGCGCAGATAGGTCTCCTGGGTTCTTTCGGACAAGCCGCGTAGCTGCATGTCCTCGATCATCCGTTGTCGTAAGGGTGTCGTCATGACTAAACCTCCTGTGTAAAAGATACAGGAAGTATAGCCTTTCGAGGAAAATGGGGGAACGTCAGGGGATTCGTCGTGGGGGATAAATCCTGCGCGAAGCGCTTAGTTCAACTATTAACTAGATGGACATCCTTCCACCTAAAATCTTTAGGTGGAAGTTTCAACTTCCGACAAAACTATCTGGCTCATGTCCAGACAGAGTGCGAAGTAGGCCCAGTCAGGCAGCAAAACGGCCTTCCGAGCACCAGTTCTTGACATGAGCCAACTATCTTATGTCCGGTCATAACTACATATCCAACCCCAAGTATACGCCCAAAACCATCTCGGCGCAAAAACGCCTCCGGCCCGCCCGCTCACCGCCAGCTCCCCAGTGTCGAACCGGTCGTCCCTCACTGACGGACTGCCGGCCCCTCAGTGGCGGACTTGCAGTTCCTCAGTAGCAAACTGCCAGTCCCTCAATGGCGGACCCCCAATCCCTCAGTGTGGGCCTCACGCTTGCTTGCGACGCGAGCGCGTGACGCCGCGTGGCGCGTTACCCGCCCACAAACTCGAAGCGCGACTCCCGGTTGACGTCGTCCGCCAACTCTTTCTCTGCGCGCCTCTGCGCCTCAGCGGTGAGATGGGGACAATCACCAATTTCCTGGTTTTGACAAACCCCGCCAACGGTGCTATCATACGGGCCATTGCGAAGGAGTGACCCTATGCGCTACTTGAGCCAATGGCGTCCCATCAACCTGGTGTTGCTCAGTATCATTCTCATGGCGCTGGCCTGCTACTGCCTGGGCTTTGTGATGCTGTCGCGGGCGCCCAGGCGGGCGCAGCCCACGTCCGTGCCCACCGAGACGCCCACCGAGGAACCCTCTCCCACGCCCACCGAGTCGCCGGCCGAGCCGACCGAGACACTGGAGCCGGAGCCGACCCAGTGGTTTCCGCCCACGCAGACGCCCACGCCGGAGCCGACCTCGACCGGGACGGTGACGCCCACGCCCACGCCCACGGACACGCCGACGCCGACAAACACGCCCACACCGACGAACACACCGCTGCCGACGAGTACGCCGACGGACACGCCGTTGCCAACGCACACGTCCACGCCCACCGAACCACCGCCCACGGCGACCCACACACCGACGCATACGTCCACGGCGACCCACACGCCGACGCCGACGGAACCGGCGGCGGCGACCCACACACCCACAGCGACCCACACGCCGACGCCGACGGAACCGACCGAGACCCCCACAGAGACCCTGACGCCGACGCCGTAGGCAATCGGCCTGATGGCCCAATCCAAGGAGCTTGGAGTGCAAACCGTCATCCCCCTGCTAAAACAGCTCTCAGAGGCCCAAGGCATCACCGGCTTTGAGCAGCCCGTGTGCGAACTGCTGCGCCAGACCTGGAGCCCTTTCGTGGACGAGATGCACGAGGGGAAGCTGGGCAGCCTGATCGCTCTCAAGCGCGGCACATCTCCCAGCGACCGGCCTAAGCTGATGCTGGCAGCCCACATGGACGAGATCGGCCTGCGGGTAACGGGCGTCGAAGATGGCTTCCTGCGCGTCACCCGCGTGGGCGGGACAGATCGCCGCGTGCTGCTGGGGCTCGAGGTCGTCGTCCACGCGTCGCGTGCGTCGGGCGAGGGACGCGACCTGCCCGGCATCGTCGCCACCCGCCCGCCCCACGTCCTGCCCAAGGAGGAGCGCAAAAAGACCGTGGGCTGGGACAAGATTTTCGTGGACGTGGGGCTGCCTCCACAAGAGGTCGAGCGGCTGGTCTCTATCGGGGATCTGATCTCTTTCCGGCGCGAGGTGGCAGAGTTAAAGAACCGCCGGTTAGCGGGCAAGGCCTTTGACGACCGGGCCTGCGTGGCCATCGTCACGCTGGCGCTGGAGCAACTGGCCGAGATGCGGCACGATTGGGACATCTTTGCCGTGGCCACGGTGCAGGAAGAGATCGGGCTGAAAGGGGCCGTCGCCTCCGCCTACGGTGTCGCGCCCGACTTGGCCGTGGCCCTGGACGTGACGTTCGGCAAGCAGCCGGGCGTCCCGGACGTGGACGGCGTGCCGCTGGGCGAAGGCCCCGTCATTTCGGTCGGCCCCAATTTCCACCCCGGCGTCGTGGCCCGCCTCAAAGAGGTGGCCGAGGCGCGCGAGATCCCGTACCAACTCGAACCCGCGCCGGGGCGGTCGGGCACCGACGCCTGGGCCATCCAGGTCACCCGCGAGGGGGTGCCCACAGCTCTCGTCTCTCTCCCCCTACGCTACATGCACCAGCCGGTGGAGACGCTGGACGTGCAGGATGTGGAGCGCGCCGCCCGGCTGCTGGCCGCCTTTGTCGCCGGGTTGGAGGCGGATTTCCTGGACAAGCTGACGCTCGATCTCAACAGAGCGGCGGAGGGACGACGATGAAGGCGACCAAGACGCTGCCCGAGGGTTACAAGCCGCGCGGCACACTCGATTTCTCGCACAGCAAGGCGGCCTTGATCGTCGTCAACGTGATCGGTCTGGCGCTGATGGGTCTGTTCCTGTGGCTGGGCGTGTGGTTCCTGGATGTGATATCTCCCGGCGTGGACGTGATCGTGGCGCTGTGGAGCGTCACCGGCAGCGCGACTGGGCTTGGCGGCCGCGTGCTCGTCATCGTCCTGGCCTTGGCGGTCACGCTGGGGGTGGGCGTCCTCCACGAGCTGGTGCACGGCCTTTCCTTTTGGCTCTTTACGCGCGAGCGCCCCGCGTTTGGCGCCAAGTCACTGTACTTTTACGCCGGCGCGCCCGATTGGTACCTGCCGCGCGGCCAGCACCTCGTCGTCGGGCTGATGCCCTTCTTGCTCCTCACGCTGGCCGGCCTGACGGTGGCGGCGCTCACCCCTGTGGCGGTGGCCGCCTGGGTGATCCTGGCCGTCGTGGCGAACGGGGGTGGGGCGGCGGGCGACCTGATGGCGGCCGTCTGGCTACTCAGGCAGCCACAGGATACCCTGGTGTGCGATACCGGGCTGGCGATCACCATCTATCAGCCCCAACCAGGCTCCGAGGAAACGGAATGATCCTCAAAGCGCTTTCAGAAGCAGTCGGCGTCTCTGGAGACGAGGGAGACGTGCGCGCCGTCGTGCTAGACGCGGTGCGGGAGCACGTAGACGAGGTGCGCGTGGACACGATGGGCAACGTCCTGGCCTTCAAACGCGGGACGGGCCGACGGAATACGTCGGGGCGGAATCGGCTGCGCGTGATGGTCTCGGCCCACATAGACGAGATCGGCCTGATGGTCGTGGGGCACGATAGCGACGGGTTCCTGCAGGTGCGCGCCGTCGGCGGCATCGATCCCCGGCTGCTGCCCGGCACGCTGTTCCAGGTCGGCCCGCAGCGCATCCCTGGCGTCTGCGGCGTCAAACCCATCCATCTGGTCAAACAGGGCGACCTGGAAAAAGTGGCCCAGATCGAGGACTTGGTGGTGGACGTGGGCGCCAAGGACAAGGACGAGGCCAAGAAACTGGCTCCTATCGGCACGTACGCCACTTTTACGACCCAATTTCGGGAGCTGGGGCCAACCGTCAGCGGCAAGGCGTTCGACGACCGGGCCGGTTGCGCGGTGCTGGTAGAGCTGCTGCGCGGCGAGCGCTTTCGCTTCGACCTGCACGCGGCGTTTACCGTGCAGGAGGAGGTTGGCCTGCGCGGGGCCGGGGTGGCGGCCTATGCCATCGAGCCCGACTGCGCCTTTGCGCTGGAGGGCACCATCGCTGACGACATCCCCAAGGACAAGGACGTCAGCCCCACGACCCAGTTGGGCCACGGCCCGGCGATCACGGTGATGGATCGATCCGTCATCTCCGACAGGCGACTGCTGCGGCTTTTGACCGGCACCGCCGACGAGTTGTCCATCCCCTACCAGTTCAAGCAGCCGGGCATCGGCGGCACCGACGCGGGCGCCATCCACC
>CAZKDJ010000272.1:0-4973 GCA_964551295.1 uncultured Anaerolineales bacterium
TGAGATCGTTTTTCCCATATTGTATGCTGTTTGCCCGTTCCTTTGGGTTTGGCTGGTTTATCCGCATCTTGATGGGTCAGTACCCCGACAGCAATTCCCGTTATGGGAAAAAACGCCGGGCTGTAGCCGCGATTTCGCAATCGCGCAGGGTGTTTTTCGTGGCAAGATGCGCGCGATTTGGAAATCGCGGCTACAAAACGGGAATTGCTGGTACCCCGACAAGCTGCTAGGCTTTTTTCAGGAGACTCCATTCGATTAGAAAAGTGCGGAGAACAGGCTTAGACCCCATGACAGCAGCGGAAACCGACTTCTGGGCTGATGAGCCTGCGGTTGGCATAGAGACGGCTGGTGACGCAACAGCCCCGGGCGTCGGAGGACCACGAGCCACCTCTCAGCACCTTGACAGCCCCTGAGGCTGGCCCACTAGGATTCTCGGTAACAGTAGAGCGAGCATAGTAGTCTTCCAAGTACCAATCGAGAGCCCACTCCATCACGTTCCCGGCCATAGCGGCACAATCGTAAGGGCTGTTTCCTGCCGGACTGTGTGCACCCACGGGTGTCGTGTCTTTCCTATTCCTCGCCTGTGCGTTGCATTTTCGCCTGCTCCATCCGTTCCCCCAGGGATATCTTCGTTCATCGGTGCCTCGAGCTGCCTTTTCCCACTGAGCCTCTGTTGGTAGGCGGTATGACTTGCCTGTGACTTCTGCCAGCCAATGGCAGTATGCCACCGCATCCCACCAACTCACGTTGACTATAGGATGATCCTCTTTCCCTCGTGGAGGGCGCGTTCCTTCCCAGTGCTCTGGGGGCCGGCGGTCGGTGGCCTGCACGAAGGTAGCGTACTGGGAATTGGTCACCGGATATTTACCGATCCAGTACTCTGATAGATAGACTCGAAGCTGGGGCTTTTCGGATGGTGGGGCTTTCCCATCTCGCTCGCTGCTGCCTCTCAGGAACTCACCTGCCGGGATGTGTATCATCTCTGGTTCTAGGGAGAAGCGCACCAGTAACAGTACCGGTACTTCCACTACCCCCACTTGAGAGACTATGCTCACGATTGGGTGGTGGTTCCCTGTCCTTAACTTTGTCGTCGATAGGTGCAAGCGTTGCGTTTCTCCTCGCTGGCAGTAGAATTCTGTTGGCTCGACGGTCAACCAGTCGGCCTCTACCGTCACCTTGCCGGCCAGGATTCCACGTCCAGTATTGCGTATGGTTAGATCGGCACTCTTTTCTACCTCGCCTTCGGCAAGTTCGACGGTCCCCAGGTCTATTCGATCCGGCGCTACATCCAGGTGGGGAGATAACACTTGGATCTGAGCATCCAGGGTGGCTTGCCCGCCGTTGCTCTCGATGACTATCGCTCGTTCGTGGGTTACGTTCCCTGGGGAAAGCATGTGGGTGTAGGCATCGACGGTGATCTCGATGCTTTCCCCAGCCAGTACCTGAAACCGTCCAGGCAGTGCCTCTAACCACGGCACCTGGCAAAGGAGCTTGCCGACCAGGTACCCTTGACCGCTGTTATGGATGGTGAACGTCGTGTATGTGTGCTCCCCCTGGCCGACCGCGCCAAGGGTGAGCGTGGCAGCATTCACCTTTAACACAGATGACAAGACGTTGGCATGAACGGCCACAAACTGACGACTGGTTATGCTGCGGACAAGGAGTGCATACGCAGATTCGATCTCGCCGGGTGGCAACATACTCAAGTCTGATCTCACCACGATCTTGCAGTGTTCCCCGACCGCACATCCAAACTGCTTGGGCGTGACTGTGAGCCACGGCACCCCGCACGCGATGTCACCAAAGAGATAGCCCCGCCCTTTGTTCGTGATAGTCAAAGTTACTGGCTGCCCAGTTTCTCCTACTCCCACTGGTGGCAGGATCAATTTGTCAGGGACGATGTCCGCGACCGGTGGCGATGCTCCAAGAAAATCGAGCAGCTCTTCCAGCCCAGCGTTGCGGATGACGGTGTTTCCTTCTCGAGATTTCTGAGCGATGGCCTCGGCGCGGGCGGCGATCGGCTCCAGTTCGTCTGCCAGATCATGCTGGTGAGCAGCCCGTAGCGCGTCCGCGCTGTCCCTTAGCCATTTGGTGATGTAGCCCCTGGTAAAATGATTCACCGCTCGTTCCCAGTTGGCATCGCATATAGCCGGCAGATCGGTGGGGCCAGCGGCGATATGGCCATGAGATAGCGTATAAGGCGTTGGTAGTTTCATGCTGGTCGAGACGGCGACGGTTGAGACAGATGAGGACGGAGCCGGGGAAGGAGTGGGGAGTGAGATATCCAAAGGGTGGTCGCCAGCCTGGAGGCGATCCAGATGCTCGATGAGTTCATGGACCGACTGGTAACGGTCAGCCGGTTTTTTAGCCATTGCCTTCGAGATGAATCTATCGACATTGGGAGGTAGAGACGGGTTGATTTGGGAGGGAACCGGGACCGGATCGTTGATGTGCTTCAAAAGCACTGTTAACGCTGTATCGGCGTCATATGGAAGCTGGCCTGTTGTCATCTGAAAAAACACGATGCCCAGTGAATAGATGTCACTGCGTGCGTCTACTGGATCTCCTCGACTTTGCTCGGGCGAGAGGTAAAAGGGTGTACCGACCACTGCGCCGGTAGCTGTATAGGAAGTGCCGCTCAGGATTTTGGCGATGCCAAAATCCGTCAGGATCACCTGGTCTTCCTGGTCGATCATTACGTTGGCCGGCTTGACGTCTCGGTGAACTATCTCGCGGCTGTGGGCATAAGAGAGCGCAGATGCTGCGCCTCTAGTGATGCGAATTGCCTCGTTCAACGGCATGGTTTCTTTTTTTGCCGCCAGCTTGTGCAGACGCTTTTCCAAGGTGACACCGTCGATGAATTCCATGACCATGTAATATTGATCGTTTACTACATCAAAGTCGTACACTTGCACAATCCTCGGGTGCCGGAGTGTGGCTATGGCGTGGGCTTCGCGCCGAAACCGCTTTTGAAAGCTTTCGTCCGAGGCAAGAAAGGTGTGCAAGATTTTGATCGCAACGTAACGGTCCAGTGCCGGCTGATAGGCCTTGTAGACGTCAGCTGTTGCTCCTCGCCCGAGAAGCTCCATGATTTTGTATTTGCCGATCTCTGCACCGATAAGCGGATGTGTCATGCTTATACCCCCGCGCAGGTTGGTTACTTGTAGAATCCAACGAGTGTATCTACTCAACAACCCGTTTTTTTTTTTCCCCACCGCGGGGGGGGGGGGGGGGGGGGGGGGGCCCCCCGCCCCCCCCCCCCCCCCCCCCCATCTCCCCCCACTTATTGAGCAGATACCAACGAGTTTGCTGTATCCCTTTCGGAAAGCATGGTAAGAGACTTCTTCCATTGCACGTGCCAAGCAGGGCAACTATAGCATAGCTCAGAATAAGCAGTTCCGAGGTTTCATTTGTGTTACAGGTTTGTTTCGGCCTGCAAGAGAGCGGGCTTTGCTGTGTAACCTTGCTTCGCGCGTTACTCGATCGTCAAACCTGGTACCGGGTTGGCAAATCCAGCTTTGTGCTCTGTAACCAAACCTTAACCCTTTCTCAACCCATAGGGTTGTTGGACGGTGGTATGATTAAACAGGAGTCTCTCTCTCTGTGTAGACTTTTTGGTTGAGGATGATGGTGCTGCTGCTGCTGCTGCTGCTTATCCAAGTCGGGGAGTCTTTTGATGTGGCGATACGATTAGCGTCTCAAGGATGGCTGAAATGACCGCACGAAAGATATTGGTAGTGGATGATGACCACCGGTTGCTTCGCCTGATGGAGTTGAGTTTGCAGCGGGCGGGATATCGGGTCGTTGCAGCAGTAACGGGCGAGTTGGGAGTGGATAAAGTCCGCACGGAGCGACCAGACCTGGTGCTGATGGACGTAATGATGCCGGGCATAGATGGTTTTGAAACCACCAAGCGCATTCGTCGAATGCCCGAAGGCCGGCATATTCCGATCATTTTCCTATCCTCCGTTACAGAAACGTCGGCGAAGGTGAAGGGGCTGCGCGGGGGGGGAGATGACTATGTCACCAAGCCAGTAAAGATGAGTGAATTGCTGGCTCGCATCGAGGCCCATCTTCGATCGATATCTCCTGTTTCTGGTCAGCTAGTCACTGTATTTGGCAGCAGGGCCGGTGTGGGTACTACCACGCTGGTGGTGAACCTGGCTCTGGCCCTGCACAGGGTTGCGCAAAAGAAAGTTATGCTGGTCGATTGGCGCCGCCCTCTTGGTGATGTTGCGCTCTTCTTAGGCATGTCTGGAGCGCCTGCTTTGGAATCTCTCCTGTCGCGTATCGATGAAGTGAGCGACAAGATGTTTATGGATGTGCAGGAATATGCACCGGGTATACAGGTTGTCCTCGGCGCAGCAGATCGGAATTCTGCTGCACAGATGGACCAGAAGGCTCTGGGGAGTGTATTGGACATAGCTCTGGTCAAGGCGGACTTTGTTCTCGTGGACATGGGGCCATTCTTCTCTTGGAACACTCTGCCTTTGGTGGGGAAGGAAGATGGGATCAACCTGTGTGTATTCACTCCCACAACCTTGTCTATAAAGCGGGCGGCCCAAGCCTTGGAGACTGTCGACGTCATGAGTCATTACTTCTGGCTCATCTTGAATCAGTACGACGCTCAGAGCATGCCGCACGAGCAGATCGAAGCGCAACTGAGGACTGTCCTTCAGGGGTGTGTACCGGACGAAAGCGAGCAAGTGACTCGGGCTTTAGCTGAAGGAAACCCTCTATACGCAATCAATCCCGGCTCTGGCTTTGCCCGTGCCTTGGATGTCATTGCCAGGCGTGTGTGTGAAACCCTGGAGCCATGACTGTATTGTCTGCCACGCCAAAATGAGGACTGTCAAATCCCCTTCGAGCACTTTTGGAGCACGCTATCAAAAGTCGCCTTCCAATTGAGCTACTCATAATCCTTCATCCTTCAGGATAATTCTTTCGGAAAGAAACAGGTACAGGACCAGAAC
>CAZKDJ010000273.1:0-4953 GCA_964551295.1 uncultured Anaerolineales bacterium
TGAGACTTTGCGGATCAGCAAGATCGGGTACAATAGTATCGGCGCTCAGCCACCGTCCGAGACTGGGGTCATACTCGCGAGCCCCCATCGAGTAAGTGTCAAGATAACTGTCCAACCATTAAGTTGCCCCCAGGAGCCGACAAATACCACAGACGGCCTCCTGACGGTAGAATGGTACAGATCCCGACCAAAGGTTCTGTCCCATATCTTTCCTTCAGGAGGTTTTCCAATGGTACCCGAAATGTTAACGTTCAACAAGTGGCTCCAACGCCGGAGCCCCCACGCCTGCACCCACATCCACTACATCGGCGACCTCAAGCTCTTCTTCACCTGGGCCGACAAGCCCTTCCCCGCCATCACCATCCGCGACGTCGACGCCTACATCGCCCACTGCCAGCACGTCCTGGGCAACTCGCCCGGCACCGTCAACCGCAAGCTCACCGCCCTGCGCTCCTTCTATTCCTTCCTCGACCTCGAACTCGACGACGCCCCGCCCAACCCCGTCATCCCCAAACGGCACTTTGTCCGGCGGGGCGAGCAGCTGCCCCGCGTCCCAAAGGAGGCCGACGTCCAGCGCCTCTTTGCCGCCATCGAGGCGGCAGGCGACGTCCGCGACCGGGCCATGTTCCTGGCGATGTACGCCTGCGGCCTGCGCGTCAGCGAGGTGCGCAAGCTGTCGATGGCCGACCTCTTCCTCCAACCTGACCAGATCAGTCTACCACGGCTCCTCGTCCACGGCAAACGCAACAAGCAGCGCTGCGCCTACCTCTCCGCCGAGATGGTGGCACGGCTGCGGGCCTGGCTCGATGTGCGCGCCAAGCTCTCCTCCCAATGCGATGCGCTTGGCGATCCCCTCTTCCTCAACCGCTACGGCGGCCGTCTCACCGTCACCGGCATCCAACTGCGCCTGCACACCCACTGCCGCGCCGCCGGGGTGTGGATCACGTGCCACCAGCTGCGGCACGCCTTTGCCTCCGGCATGCTCCAGGCCGGGATGCGCCTGGCCTCCATCCAGCGGCTGCTGGGCCACGCCAGCCTGCGCACCACCCAGGTCTACCTGCACGTCTCCGACCCGCAGTTGCAGGCCGATTACGAGGCCGCCGTGGCCCAGGTCGCCCGGCGACTAGCACCGGACCGGGAGGACGCGCGATGAAAAAGCCCACGCCGATCCACGAGTGGCCGTCGGCCAACCAGGGGTTCTTCCGCAAGTTCGTCGCCTGGCTGGAGCAAGGGGGTATGGCCCTTCGGCCCGCAAGCTCTACGCCTGCGCCGCGCGCATTGCCCTGGGCTGGCTCGACAAAGCCTACTGGATGATCGCCCTCCCTGGTGACATCGACCGCGTGCGCGCCTACATAGCCGAGAGGTACGAGAGCGAGGCCACCCGCGCTACCTACCTCAAGGGTATCGCCAAGCTGGAGGATTTCCTCTACGAGACCTGCCACAAGGAAAAACCCGAAAAGCCCATCAACTGGCCCTACTACGTCGGCCCACTGCCCCAATGGCTGGCTTCGGACGTGCGCCAGTACATCGTCTACCGCCGCCGCTCCTGGCCGCGCGAGAACTGGCGACGGGCGACCATCACCACCCTCAGCCACACCTGCCAGTTCCTGCGCTGGGCGGCGGAGCGGGACCCGCTCCCAGATGCCACCGCCATCACGCCCGCCTTGTGGCACCGCTATCTCGACCGGCGGCGGGCCGCCGGGATCTCGCCCGTCACGGTCAACGTCGAGCTGCACGAGCTGCTCGGTTTCCTCCACTTCCTGGCCGGGCGCGAGCAGCCCGTGTGCCAACGGATGCTGCGCGTGCAGGCCATCGACGAGGGCGACCCCCTCCCCAGGGCCGTGCCCGTCGACCAACTGCGCCTGCTCCTGGACGAGGTCGAGCGTGACGCCGCCTCCGACCACGCCGGGGTGCGCAGGATGGGCGTGATGGACCGCGCCTGGGTGCACGTGATGCTCTACAGCGGGCTGCGGACCGTGGAGGTGCGCCGCCTGCTGACGCGAGATCTCGACCTGAACGAGCGCACCATCCAGGTGAGGAACTCGAAGGGGCTCAAGGACCGCGCGGTGTTCTTCAACGACGTCGCCGAGCAGGCGCTGCGGCAGTGGTTGGACGTGCGCGGGCCTGCGGAGAGCGAGCACGTGTTCATCTTTCACCACCGGCCGTTGAGCGAGACCTACTGCGGCTCACGCCTGCACACCTACGGCAAGCGCTGCGGCGTGCGCGTGACGCCCCATCAGTTGCGTCATTCTATGGCCACGCTGCTGGTCAACGCGGGCGCGCCGTTTTCGACGCTCCAGGCGCTGATGGGCCACAAGCACATCGAGACGACGCTGCGGTATGGGCGGTTGTACGACGCCACGGTGGCGGCCGATTACTACCGCGCCGTGGGCCAGGCAGAGGCGTGGGTCGAATCGCCCGAGGGGGGCAACGGGAATGGGAGCACCGGCCCGCTGTTAGCCCTACTCGATTCCCTGAAGGACGGCACGCTGAACGAGGATCAACGCGAGACGGTGCACGTTCTGCGCTTGGGTATTCTGGCGTTGGCCGGAGGAGATACCGAGGCTGGTGCATTTGGTTGATTCCGTGAGCGCGTTCCCTAAAAACGGGCGAAAAACCATCAAAAGTGGGGCAAAAACCCCGAAAAGAGATGCTTTTTGCCGTGAAAGTGGGGGGATGATTCAGAGCAGGCGTCCGCTCGCCCGCTTGCTGGCTGATGACTACCCCAGAGCACGGGTCGGGCATGGGCACGGCGCTCCTATGCCGATAGCAACACCCAGAGGAGACGGAGGAGAGCAGCCGCCCAATTGCCTTTCCATTTTCTGAGGGTTGGCGCAAACCTCAAGGCGCAGGTCCTTGCTCCACAGGCATCCCAGTCAAGGCGTCGGGTGACGGGGGATAAGCAGGCCAAAGGTGATTGCGCTCGGCACGCCCAAGCTTTTCGCCGTCACCCGACCTACAGCCCCGTCTGGGTTGTCAAAGAGCTAACAAACGCAACAAACTCAACTAACAAACATCTCCTCCAAGGGTGCCTGAGACCCACCTGTGCGTTCTCCAAGCGGGTCACTTTTCGATGATCATCGCCTCTTCGAGGAGGTTCAAGTGGGTCACTTCTCGACCCCCCAGTGCTTGGTTCTGCCTCCGGCATACCACACCCCGCACACCTGCGGCAATCATAGGTGCCAGGAAACACAACAACGAATTGGAAAAACAGCGGATTTGGAGAGTTGGGCGAAAATCTGTTCCTTTCTCAATTCGCTGTTGTCTTGGTCACATCAGATGTTTTGATGTGGAAGCCCCTCGGGCAAAGCGTTGGGTGATGGGTGATAAGGGAACAAGCGGCGTTACGCTAAACGAGCTCCAACCTCGCGCGTCACCCAACCTACCGACTGCCTCTGATGAAAGGGTATCACAGGTAAGAAGTCAGGTTTCGGCTTTCTTCCCTCCTATATGCTCCTCGATGATCTCTATCAGTTCTTGACAGTCTTCCATACGTTCGTAGATGACTAGGACAGGTTCAGGACCAGTCCTATATGTTATGCCGAGCAACTTGTGAAAAATGGTGAGTTTTCTCACCTGGATGAAGTACCACAGTTGTGGAATACTAGAATAAGCAACTGTGGGCCTCGTAATCCCTGATATATCTTCCCAAGGAATGAAGAACCACTTCAGCACAAAGACTCTAACCCACATTCCCTCGTCAACCACAACGACCTCAGTGTATAGGTTAAGAAAGAATCCTCCTATGACAAAAGGTATCCAGCCCATCGCAAAGATACGGAGGCTCTCGTCAGTTGGTATGTATCCTCTTGTTAGTTCGAGGAGAGTGCTCAGAGTCGTCCACGCCCAGTAAGGAAGCGCGATGAGCCCAACCAGAAATACTAGCGCGGGCGCGACAACAGATAGTAGAGTAAACCATAAAGAGTACGAATACCGTTTACCTTGGCGTTTCATAGTTTTTCATTGACTCCAGGAAATTAGATTTGTATGACTGTTACCCCAAAACAGACAAGTCACGTCAATTTATCTTCAGGGTGCCCCTGAAGATAGCATTTGCGAACGCCGAATTACTAGCGCCCCTCATTATGTTAACAAAATCGTGATCTGCTGAATTCCCGAGGGTGGTTCAGCGGGATGCCCAATATCCTTGTCTAGGGCACTACGCTAGCATGGAATAGTATTAGCGAAGGTCCTAGATTGAGATTAGCGCCTATTTCCGGCTGTGGTGGACCCCCTCCGATGTAAAGGGAAACAGGGCCATCACCCAGCGGATCAGACGCAAACTCGACCTCCATGCTTACTAGGCCTATATAAGGAATTGGAATAGGCGCATGACCGCCTCCGTAATTGATGTCCACCTGTGGGCTAATAAAGCCATGGATCCCATTAGGAGCCAAATCGTCATTGGTTGGAAGATTCCACCAAAATGTGGGGCCAGCTGTCCAGGAGCCGCCTTCACCGCCAGCTTCAAAGTTAGTAATTACAAAAAGGTCAACTTCGCCAGTGTTGTTGTTAAACACAATATCTACGTTGCCGTCAACCCCACCTAGTATCGGTTTGACAGTACCATCCCAACGCAATCCGAACGCATCTGCCGGTGGGAGTGGCGGGCTCCCTACATACTCAGGTGAAGATGGAGTTGGCATTGGTGTAGGACCTGGTGGTGCGGTTGGGATCGGTATGGGAGTAGCGACTGGCGTTTCAGCGGGTGCAGGTGCAGGCGTAGCCGTCGCCACAGGCGCTACAGGAGGTGGTGTCGGGCGTGGTTCCGGTGTTGGCATTACATTCGCCGCTTTATCCCTCTGTCTTTCCCCACCTATTGGGCGAGTCTTCATTCGTCCTTTTATCAACCGGTGTCCACTTGGATCAGTATACAAGATGGGGTTGTTTCGCACATACGCATATCGGCTCCAATCCTGCGGATTTGCAGTATCTGGTATAATAGTATCGGGA
>CAZKDJ010000274.1:0-4917 GCA_964551295.1 uncultured Anaerolineales bacterium
ATAGGGTACAAGATTTCCCTGTGCCAGAGATGCATCGCCATCTATGGCACGATCTTGATCGCCGGATTGGCATACGTCCTCCTGCGCCGCTGGTGGAAAGTGCCCCCAGTACCTTGGTGGATCTATGTCGCCTTTGGTATCGTCCCCATCGCGATGGATGGTGGCTATCAGTGGCTCACCTACATCCTCGAAATCCTCCTTTCCAACTCCCCCATCCCCGTCCACGAGACGACGCCGCTGATGCGCACGCTCACAGGCTCGCTATTTGGCCTGGCGACGGTCTGGCTGGCGTACCCCCACGTCCAAGAAGCGATGGATGATTTTCGGAGCACGCTGCGCAAGCGATTCGGATGGGAGTAGGCCCGAGACGAAGGGACGGACCAGAGATGAACAACGCCACAGGAGATTCGATTGCCCGCAACCTGGCACAGGTGCAGGAGCACATCGCCGAAGCCGCGCTGCGGGCCGGGCGTGATCCCGCTGCGATCACGCTGGTGGCCGTGACCAAGACCCACCCCGCCGAGACAATCATCGCCGCATACCAGGCTGGCGCGCGCGATTTTGGCGAAAACCGTGTCGGGGAGGGGGCGACCAAGATCCCCGCCGTCCGCGACGCCATCGCCGGCCCCCAGCCAAAGTGGCACATGGTGGGCCACGTGCAGAGCCGTAAGGCTCAGGCGGCTGTAGAGCACTTTGATTACGTCCACTCAGTGGATCGGCTCAAGATCGCCCGGCGGCTGAGCCGCTTTGCACAGGAGTCCGGGCTGACGCTCCCGGTGCTGTTGGAATGCAACGTCTCCGGTGAGGAGAGCAAGTACGGTTTCGAATTAGCGGGCTGGGAGCGAGACGAGGCACAACGAGACGCCTTCTTCGCCACCGTCAAGGAGATGCTGGCGTTGCCCGGGCTGGCGGTGTGCGGACTGATGACGATGGCTCCTTTCATCGCCGACCCGGCGACGGTGCGGCCCGTCTTTGCCAGCCTGCGTGGGCTGTGTGACGCCTTGCGCGAACGTTTCCCGTCCGGCGACTGGCGTCACCTCTCGATGGGTATGACGGACGATTTCGAGATCGCGGTGGAGGAAGGCTCGACGATGGTACGTATTGGGCGCGCCATCTTTGGCGCGCGTCTGTATGGCTGATTGGGCGCGCCATCTTTGGCGCGCGTCGCTACAGATGAATGGGCGCGCCATCTTTGGCGCACACGCAAGGGGAGGTTCAGGTGGATCTTCTGTTTATGCTGGTTGATTGGATATTCACGCTTTACGCGTTAGCCATTCTCACCCGCACTATACTGACCATGCTCAGAATAAATCCCTATCACCCGGTGATGAACTTTTTGATCCAGATCACTGAACCATTGTTAGCCCCGCTGCGCCGTCATATTCGCCCTATCGGTATTTGGGATATCACGCCCATGGTGGCCCTGATCATCGTTTGGGTCGTGCATCTGATCGCCATACAGATTCTCAGGATGCTCTTTTTCCTGCTGTGAGGCGGCCATGGCGCTCCACGTAGACGAGGGGAAGAAAGGCTGCACCTTTCGCGTGCGCGTCCAGCCCAGGGCCAGGCGGGATGAGATCAGGGGTCTGCACGGCGACGCGCTCAAGATACGACTGACCGCTCCACCGGTCGCAGGCAAGGCCAACCAAGCGCTGCAAAAATTCCTCGCCAAGCACTTGGACGTCCCTCCATCCGCCGTCGAGATTCTCACCGGCCATACCTCCCGCCACAAGCGGGTACGCGTGGCAGGCGTCTCCGCCAAAGCCGTCCACGCGCTGTTGGAAGCCAAGTAGGTCAACGGATTGAACGGATAGGCGCGCCGTTTTCGTCAGTGAGGATGCCCAATCGGGCATTGACTGCTGTGCGCGATTACGCGCGAAGGGGGGAGGGGGATTGCCCCCTACTTACGCTCGATCCGCAAATCGTACCGCTTCCCGATCTCTTCCAACACCTCAAAGGCAGTGTCCGCGACGAGTGAATCGGAATCGGCAAGCGCAGCCCGCAGCGCTTGGACGTCGTCAGGGCAACCGACCCGAATCAACGCTTGCGCAGCAGCCACACGAATCTGCGCATCGCCCTCCAGCAAAGCCCGTTGGAGCATCTGCCGGGCTGCATCGCCCAAACCGACTCCCTCACCCCGATTTGCCGCCCAAGAGATGAGCCACGGCAACTGCTCGATATCGGGCAAAGGCGGCGCGCCGGGTGCCTTCTCCTGCGCCTCTAGCTCCTCCAGCGCTGTCGTCGCTGCCGTGCGCACGATCCATTGCCCGTCCTCTCGCTCCATCCTCTGCAAAGTGTCCCGAGCTCCAAGCTGCGCCAATCCAAAAACCACCGCCCGCCGCGTCATCACATCCTCCGAGTCGACCAGTTCGTGCAAGAGCTCGACAGCCTCCTCGCCACATCTGGCCAAAGCGGCAGCAGCAACGGGCCGCAGTTCGTCATCGCCTGCTAAGAGCACCGTCGCCAACCGCCGTAGGGCAGCGTCGGTGCCGAACTGCGCCAGAGCTCTCACAGCCGCCTTGCGCACAGAGATGTCCTCATCCGCCAAGGCCGCCTCAAAGACGGGTATATCCGCCTCCTGTGCCACCCTGGATAACCCGAGGACAGCGGCGATGCGCACCTCGGCCCCTGGGCGCTTTAGGGCCTGTTTCAGAAAGTATGAAACACCGGATATCCCCGTCATCGCCAATGCCTCCCCCAGCGCCCGGCGCGTTGGCGCATGGATGCTGGACTGGAGAAAGACACGGGCCAAAATAGCCATCGCCCCCTCGCGCCACGCCGCGCCCTCTGGGGCGGCACCAATCCAGGAGCCGAGCATACAAAGGCGAGTATAGAACACATCGTCCGGCGTGCGCAACCACGCCTCTACCAGGGGTCGCATATCACCAAGCTCGGCGTAGAAGCGAAAAACCTCCGACCACCGAGGGTCCTCCAGCCACTCGACCAACGTACCAGGCTCAAAGGCGACCAACTGCCGCGCCGCCAGATACGCCTGCCACAGCGGGTGAACGAACGTGTAACGACGAGAACCCACCGACCGAAACAACCCTCGCTCACCAGTCAGCGCCTGAAAGACCCGGCCTGCCGCGCGCACTGGGCGCTCCTCGTGCGGGGGAAGCGCTGCTTCGACGAACGCTTCGATCTCTTCACCACTGACGACAGAACGCCCGCCTTGTTGAAGCTCCAGAGCCACCTGCCCTAGGGTTGCATGGCAGGCCGCCAGCCACCACGGCTCCTCCTCCTGCTGTGCCTGTTCTTCCAACAGCAATTCGAGTGCACGGCCAAACAGCGCCGCCCTGCCCTCCGGCATCTGGCGGTCCGAAAGGTACACAAACGCCCGCAGCGACAACTCCAGCGGAGAGTCTCCCAAGCGTGCCACGCATTGGAGACCGGTCTCCAGGCTGTGGAGCAAGGTGGAAGATTTTTCCTCAGGAGCACAGGCCTCTACCCAACGCTGGGCAAACGTCTCCACTTGCATCCCATCCCACGGTGCGAGCTGGAGCGAAACGAAGCCGACCTCCGTCAAAGGGGCATAGCCTCGCGTGCCCACGGCAACCAGCCATACGTTCCCGGGCGAAGCGGCGGCCAATTCCCCCAACCATACCGCCGCCAGCCCGCGCTGGTGTGGCATAAGCTCGTCCCACCCATCGACGAGTATGATGGCCCGACCTGTCTCCAAGTACTGGCGCAGGGCGCCGGTGTACCCGGCGCCGCCACCAACGGCAGACACCGCCGCGCGAATCAGGTCATCCGGCTCGCTGCTCCGCGGCACTTCTGCACGCTCCGCCACCACCTCTACGTCCTCTCCCTCTTCAACCGCTTCCTCCTGGTCGGCCTCACCCCAGTCCATCGCGGAGAGCACAACGTAGAGCGGCAGCCGCTTACACACGAATTCAGGTACCAGGCCAGGATCAACACGGCGCTTCTCATCTCGCTCAAAAGCCGTCGCGCACACCAGGGCCAGGTAACCCAATGTGGCCGTCTTGCCCATCCCGGAATCGCCCAGGATGATCAGGCGCGGATGTCCCTCCAATGTCTGATGCAACGGCATGAGCCGGGGCCCGACGGCCATAGCGGCAGCTTCGGAGAGAGACTCGGAGGAACGAGGGGGGACAAACAACCTGGGCTCGACGAAGAGGGCTTCCAGCGAAGCCACGTGGGCTGGGATCAAAAAGGCACGCGCCTTTTCAGCGACCAACCGGCGGTAATTCTCGTCGGCGCTGGCCCGCATGTAATTCATAAACTTGGCAACCGCGGCCGCGACTACCTCCCAGAGCTGGCGCAGTTGGCTGCGAAAGGCATACAGCAACCCGACCAGCAGCGCAACCGCCACCGCGCCGATCAGCGCGGACAGTGGATCAAACCGCCAAGGTTGAGAGGACAGGGTTAGCTCCTGCAAGTACAAAACAGAGAAAGAATGGCACAGAATGTAATGCACGATCCGCCCCTTTCATGTCCCGCACTATCCTTATGATAGTCAAATTCCACGCGGTTGTCAAACGGGGTGCCCCCTGGGATACCGCAATAAGTGACCTGAGCAAAATGCTCTGAAACCGGAAATTTGCCCTTTCTTACGCCCCGTGCTATACTCGGCGCTGCAGATTGGAAGGGGATTCTTCGAAACGACCTACAGAGTGACACCTCACTATTGCCCCACCAACAACGTAAGCTTTGCGAACTTTGGAATCCAGATTCCGACTCGGTGGAAGCGTCCTGACAACCACGTCGCAGCATACTGCCCGCCCACCACCAACGTGGATAGTTTCTGCCGCTTTTCATAGCTTATACC
The DNA here is from genome assembly GCA_964551295.1 of uncultured Anaerolineales bacterium. GTDB lineage: Bacteria > Chloroflexota > Anaerolineae > B4-G1 > B4-G1 > JAFGED01. Next base: position 4,790 of record CAZKDJ010000274.1, read on the forward strand.
AATTGCCACTAGAAACACCGCGCTTGGCGCTTGACGACCCTGCCTCCGCCGTCTACTCGCGGCTTCGCAGAGTCAGTAAACTCGCCCGTCGCTGGTGCGCCGGAGCTTCGCCCCGGCGCACTCAGCGC
>CAZKDJ010000275.1:0-4874 GCA_964551295.1 uncultured Anaerolineales bacterium
CTTGGATTCGCCCCATCATACCACAGTTTGAAGTGACGAAAAGCCAGCCAGGGGGCGCAGCGGCAAGGCGCTGGGCGCGCGCCAGGTGTCGCTGATGGGTGTCCTGGCCGCCTTTATCTTTGCCGCGCAGATGCTCAATTTCACCGTCGCCGGAGGCACTTCGGGCCACCTGATCGGCGGGGCGCTGGCGGCGATCCTGCTGGGGCCGTGGGCCGCCATTCTGACGATGACGACCGTCGTCGGCATCCAGGCGCTTGTGTTCCAAGACGGGGGCTTGTTGGTGATGGGGGCGAACATCCTCAACATGGGCATCATTTCTGTCCTGGTGGGCTACGGCGTGTACCGTGGCGTGATGGCGCTGGCGGGTGAGCGGCGTTGGGGGCTTTTTCTCGGCGGCTTTGCGGCGGCGTGGCTCTCGGTGGTGATCTCCGCTGTGGCGACGGCGGTCGAACTGGCCTTCTCCGGCGCCTCGCCGCTGGGCGTGGCGCTCCCGGCGATGGCGTGTGTGCACGTCCTCATCGGCATCGGCGAGGGGTTGATCACCGTGGGAGCGTTGGCCTTTGTCGCCGCCGCGCGGCGCGATCTGTTGCAGCCACAGGGTAAGGCGATCAAGGGATTCGGCTGGGCCGCTGTCGGGCTGGTCATCGCCCTGGCGGTGACGCTGTTTGCCCCGCTGGCCTCGGAGCATCCCGACGGCCTGGAGCGCGTGGCCGAGGACCTGGGGTTCATCGACCTAGCGCTGGACGCGCCCTACGAGATCGTCCCCGATTACGCGCTGCCCGGCATCGCGGAAGGATCGCCCATGGCGACGATCCTGGCCGGCATCGTGGGCGTGCTGATCGTGGCGCTCGTCGGCCTGGGCGTCGCCTTCGTCGTGACGCGGCTGCGGCAGCGGGCAGCGCTGCAAGAGGCTGAATGATTCGTAACGCGTAATGCGCAAGACGTAAGGCGTGATTTTACGCATTACGTTTTAGTTTTTCGAAATGCACATCCACGCCCTCGACGCCTATCGCTCCAAGGAGAGCCTCGTCCATCGGCTCGACGCGCGGGTCAAGCTGGTTTTGGCCGTGCTCTTCATCGTCGCCACGGCTCTCACGCCCGATGAGGCCTGGCTGGCCTACGTGTTGCTGGCCGGCTTGCTCCTGGGTGTGGTCGTGGCGTCGCGGTTGGGCGTGGGGTTTGTGCTGCGGCGGTCGCTGGTGGCGCTCCCCTTTGCCCTGGCGGCGGTGACGGCGACCTTTTCCACGCCGGGGCAAGCGCTGTTGACAGTGCACGTTTTCGGCGGCGATATATCCGTCACCGACGCTGGACTGGTACGCTTTGTCGGCATCCTGCTCAAGTCGTGGCTGTCGGTACAGATGGCAGTGGTGCTGACTGCCTCCACGCCTTTCCCCGCTTTGCTCCGCGCGATGCGCAGCCTGCGCGTGCCCAAGGTGCTGGTCGCTATCACCGGGTTTGCCTACCGCTATCTCTTTGTGATCAGTGACGAGGCGCTGCGCATGATGCGCGCGCGGGCGGCTCGCAGCGGAGCGCACAGTGGCAAGGGTGGGGGGAGCGTCTTTTGGCGGGCGCGGGTGACCGGCGGAATGGCGGGCAGTCTTTTCCTGCGATCCATCGAGCGCAGCGAACGTATCTACGACGCGATGGTGGCGTGGGGCTACGATGGTGATGTGCGCATCCTGCGTGCGCAGGCGCTGCACTTGGGCGACGTCATCATCGCCCTGATCTTTACACTGTTGTTGGTGGTGATTCAATGGGTGGCAAGATTGTCGTGGTGAATGTCAACCCTTCGATTCTACCAAACCTGACGAAATGTGGTAAACTGATGTGGGAAAAGCTCCGATAGTTAGAAATAGTGAACGAGGAGATTTGTATGACCGCAAGGCCCAAGCCGCATCACCCTTTAGCAGAAGTTTTTGGTTTTCCCTATGACAGCTTTTCGGATAAGGCGAGGCGTTACCGCAGAAACAAGCTTTGTCCGTTTCACAACAAGGTGCCCTCGTGCACCAAAGATAAAGCCAACGCTCCGCTTGGGGTATGCAGCATTCATACAGGTGATGGTCTGGCGATCACCTGTCCTATCCGTTTCCGTCAAGACTGGCTCATCGCGGAGGATGCAGCAGCATTCTTCTTTCCCGAGTCCGTGCAGTGGACATCGCTTACTGAAGTGCGCCTAAATGATGCGGATGGGAGAAGCGCAGGCAATATCGATCTTGTATTGGTTGCCTATGATGATCATGGGCATGTGCTGGACTTTGGTTCTTTGGAAGTACAGGCCGTCTACATCTCTGGGAACATTCGGCGGCCCTTCGAGTTCTATATGGAAGACCCCAAAGAGTGCTATGCTATGGATTGGTCGAAGCATCGCTATTACCCGCGACCGGATTATCTGTCATCGTCACGCAAGCGGTTGGCTCCCCAATTGATCTACAAGGGTGGGATTCTGGATGCCTGGAACAAAAAGATGGCAGTGGCCCTTCATCGGGGGTTCTATGATACGATGCCAAAGCTGCCTGAGGTGTCTCAGGAATCGGCTAATCTGGCTTGGCTCGTATATGATCTTGTCTATGATGATACTCATGATGTGTATCAACTCACTCCTTGGCGAACAGTCTATACCAGGTTTCAGCCGGCATTGGAAACCATAACAACGCCATCCCCTGGACCAGTTGAAGAATTCCTGGATCATCTACAAAGCAAGCTCGACGAACGTTTAGAGAACAATAATCCTCCGGATGCGCCTGCCTTGACGGATATTTTGGAAGTATAGGATCATGATATGAGACAGTTGAGCTTTTTGCCAACAAATACACATCAAGCCGTCAATGTCGCATCTGTCAAACACAGAAGTCCATTCCGTTACCCAGGCGGCAAGACCTGGCTGGTACCTCGGGTGCAGCATTGGTTGCTCAGTTTGCCTCAGCGTCCATGCGAGTTCTTTGAACCATTTGCGGGTGGGGCAATCGTCAGTCTTACGGTTGCAGCCGAAGGCCTGGCAGAGCACGTCACTTTTGTAGAGTTGGATGAACAAGTGGCTTTTGTCTGGCAAGCTATTCTGGAAGGAGATGCAGAATGGTTGGCAAACAAGATAGTTTCGTTTGAGTTGACATCTGAAAATGCCGACACTGTTTTGTCAAGTCCACCAAACTCATTGGAGGAATCCGCTTTTCAGACCATTCTTAAAAATCGAATCAATCACGGCGGTATTCTTGCGCCGGGCGCAGGGCGCATTAAGCACGGCGAGAACGGCAAAGGGATTCGGTCACGGTGGTATCCTAGTACGATCAGTAAACGTATTCTTGGCATTGCAGCTATACGAGATAGACTCACTTTTATCCATGGCGATGGGCTTGGCGTACTGCGCAAGCATGCTCATCGTGATGATGCAGTTTATTTCATCGATCCTCCGTATACTGCTGCTGGCAAGCGGGCCGGGGCGCGCTTGTATGCGCATCACGAATTGGATCACCAAGAGCTTTTTAGCTTGGCGAGTGAACTAGTTGGTGGCTTTTTAATGACTTATGATAACTGTACTGGCGTGCGCCAACTTGCGCAACAACATGGATTCGATATGGAAGCCATCGCTATGAAGAACACCCATCATGCGAAAATGACAGAATTGCTCATCGGGAAGAACCTCGATTGGATCAGAAGAAACGACATCTAGCGGGCACGCGCTAGCAGGCATTGTTGGAAACACATTGTTCCCCCTATATATCCCTCTGCCATGAAAACTTGCATTGAAATCCACGATCTTTCGTACGCCTACCACGACGGGCACCAGGCTCTGCGGGATGCGAGCCTCGACGTCCGGCAGGGCGAGAAGGTGGCCCTGGTCGGGCCCAACGGCGCGGGCAAGTCAACACTGCTGCTGCACCTCAACGGCATCCTGCAGGGGGATGGCGCGGTGCGCGTGATGGGGCGGGAGGTGGCGGAGCCGCATCTGGCGCACATCCGGGCGCAGGTGGGGCTGGTGTTCCAGGACCCCGACGACCAGCTTTTCTCCCCCACCGTCTTTGAGGACGTGGCCTTTGGGCCACTCTACGCCGGGCTGCCGGAGGAAGAGATCCGTCGCCGGGTGGGGTGGGCGCTGGCGCAGGTGGGGGCGCAGGCGTACGCGGAGCGGGTCTCCCATCACCTGAGCCTGGGGGAGAAGAAGCGCATCGCCATCGCCAGCGTGCTTTCGATGCAGCCGGATATATTGGTGCTGGACGAGCCCACCGCCGGGCTCGATCCACGCACGCGGCGTCGGCTGATCGGTCTGCTGCAAGAGCTGCCGCAGACGATGATCGTTGCCACTCACGATATCAATATGGTCGCAGAGATACTGCCCCGCACGATCATCCTGGATGAGGGAAAGATGGTCGCCGATGGGCCGACGGATGAGCTGCTGCGGGATACAGCGCTGATGGCAGCCCATGGCCTTGAGGTGCCTCATTGTTACACGCCGCACGCGGAGCAGCACCACAGGTGGTAGATGGAGCGCTACGGATCAACCACAGATTTCACAGAAATGTAAAGGTCAGTAGGGTGGATTTGTTATCCGCCGCCCATGGGTCGGGTAGCAAACCCGACCTACAATGCTAAATGTTCCCCTCCCCTGGGTGGGAGGGGGCGCGCGAGTACGCGCGGAGGGGGAGGGGGGAGGATGTTTGCTTTTAGGCCAGTTTGGTTTCTTGGCCCTATTACGTAGGAGGTTGTCATGTCCAAGGAAACTGGTTTCACCGCCATGGCCGGCCCCAGGGCCGATAGAGAGGCACCGCAGGTCGGCGTCGGCATACTGGGCTATGCTTTCATGGGCAAGGCGCACACCAATGCCTACAAAAAGATCCCCTACATGATGTATCCACCGCCGGCGATCCCCCGGCTGGTGG
>CAZKDJ010000276.1:0-4843 GCA_964551295.1 uncultured Anaerolineales bacterium
TTGGATACAGTTTACCACATTCCTTCACCACTGTGGAGATGTGGGTAATAGATAGGTCCCGTAGGCGTGACGCTTTGGGCGCTCGCGCCTCTTTTTTTGCCGCACCTTGACAAATCCCGGCGATCCATTTATAATACTCACCTAGGTTAATGGTATTAACTAAAGTGAAGGTAAATAACTTTATGGAACACACATCAGACCGGCGGCAGCGGCGCCGTCAAGTGACCATCGAAGAGATCAAGGCCACCGCGCGCCGGCAGATCGCCAGGGAGGGGGCGGCGAATTTCTCTTTTGGGGCGGTCGCGCGGGCGATGGGCATGACGCCTCCCGCGCTCTATCGCTATTTCGAAAGTCGGGGCGCCCTCATCGTCGCTCTGATCATTGACGCCTACGATTCGATGGGGCAGGCGCTGGAGAGCGCTGGCGAGGGGTTGCCGTCGGAGGATCACGCCGGGCGCTTCCTGGCCCTCATGCACGCCTACCGGGAGTGGGCGGTGGATGCTCCCGAGACCTATGCGCTGATGCACGGTGCGTCTATGGGCAACGTCGAGATGCCGGCGGAGCACGTGCAGGCGTTTCAGTGCGCGGTGATGCGAAGCATGGGGGCCATGGTCGGCGTGCTACGCGACGTGGACAATGTAGATCATTTGATCGTCCCGCGCCAATATCGCGAACCGCCACCGTCCGTGCAAGGGGCACTGGATTGGATGCGATCAGTTCTACAGGGTGAGACCCTGCCGTTGGGCATCCTTGCGCTGGCGCTCACGACGTGGCTCCGCGCCGATGGGTTGGTCTGGCAGGAGCTGCACGGACATTTGCCCAATGCCTTGTTCGGCAACGGCGACTTCTATGCCATGGAAAGCCAGATTCTGGCCGAGCGTTTGGGCCTGTTGGATTAGGAGGCAATGGTGGTTATCGTTGACAAAGACGCTTGTACGGGATGTGGCGCGTGTGTGAAAATCTGTCACGAGAGTTGCATATCCCTGGTCGATGACGTGCCCTGTATCGATGATGAATACTGCAGCACCTGCTCCCAGTGCGTGGCCATCTGCCCGGTGCGGGCGCTTTCCTGGAATGGGGTGCCGCCGGTTCCTTTTGACGAGACGCGGCTGCCCTCTCCGGAGCAGCTCGACGAGCTATTCAAGCAGAGGCGCTCCACCAGGTTGTACAAGCCGGACAAGATCGACCGGGCGCTGCTCGAGGAGATCGTCACCTACGGCATCTATGCTCCCACGCACAACTATGGATTTCGTGCCATCGTGGTCGATGACGAGGAGATTGTGAGAGCGCTGGACCGAATCCTCATGCGGTTCATTTCGCTGGTCTACAACGTCGCCTACCGCCCCAAGATCGTGGGGGTACTCGCTAGGCTGATCGGGCTCTCGGAAGAATATCTGCTGAGCAAGCCCAAGCTGGAAAGCGCCCTGGAGATGGGGACCGCTTTTCACCATCCGGCGGCCATTGTCTTTATCGTTGGCGACAGGCGCATTGCACTTTCCGTAGATAGCGCCCAATACGCGTTGGCCAACATGACGTTCTACGCCCAGGTCCAGGGCATCGCCAACTGCCTGTGGGGGAATGGGCCAATCTTTATGGACAAAAGCCGGGCCGCCAGGCGGCTCTTGGGCTTAAAGAGGTACGACCGCATTTTTGGCGCGCTTTTCTTGGGATATCCCGTGGTGCGGTTCAAGAACAAGGTTGCAGGAAGGACGTTCCCTATCCAGTGGAATGGTCAAAATGTAAACGAACAAAGTTTCTAGATTTCTGTCATTATTCTGCAATAATATGACGCGTTCTGGCAGGTATCCGTGGTATACTTGGAGCGTCAACCTAGATGGGGTGGAGCTTCCACCCCATAATTATGCGGGTCGACAAAATACAATCACCGAGGAGGAAATCTGATGGACAAGATGATCGTGTATTGTGGGTTGGATTGTGCCAAGTGCCCGGCCTACATCGCCACGCAGGCGGACGACCGCGAGGCGCTGGAAAAGACGGCGGCGATGTGGCGGGAGCAGTTCAACTCGCCCTATATCACGGCCGACAACATTGTCTGCGATGGGTGCTCGATGACGGATGGGCGATTGAGCGGCTACTGCTCGATGTGCGAGATCCGCGCCTGTGCCCTGGGGCGAGGTTTGGAGACCTGCGCGCCCTGTGCCGAGTACGCGAGCTGCGGAAAGCTGGCTGCCTTCCACGAGCATGCGCCAGAGGCGAAGGTGACGCTGGATGAGCTGCGGGCGGTATGAAGGGTGAGCGGTGAGGGCTTTGGCGGCGACTCGCCGTTTCTATCCGGCGACTCGCTCCTTGCCTAGTTACCAGGAGAGATGATGAAAGACAAAAAGGCTTTGGCGGCTCCATGCGGGTTGGATTGTTTCAACTGTGACATCTATGTGGATAATCTGACCGACGATTTGGCCGAATTGATACATCAGAAAATGGGAGTCCCCAAGCAAGACATTGCCTGCCGGGGATGTTATCAGCAAGATGGGAAACACTACCATATCCCGCCCGAGGGGTGTGCTACATTGGATTGTGTGAAGGCCAAGGGAGTGGCGTTTTGCTGCGAGTGTGACGATTTTCCATGCGCCTTTCTTGCCCCAACGGCCGATGGGGCCACAGTTGCTCCCCACAATATGAAAGTCTATAACCTGTGCCGGATCAAGAAGGTGGGGCTCGACGCCTGGATCGAAGAGGTGGGACAGATTCGGAAGAGATACTTCATAAACAAGTTCGTCGTCGGAAAAGGCCAGGTGGATTAGAAGGAACTGGGGGGCTTTGGCAATGCCCTGCACTTGATGCCTTGGGTGCAATCCGGCGATCACTATAGCTAGGGAGGAGAGCGTGGAACAAAACACGGCGTTACTCGTGATCGACGTGCAGATGTTTGGTTTTGAGGAGGATTCGCCGGTTCACGCCAGCGAGTCACTCCTGGCCAAGATCGGCGACCTGATTGCCCGTGCGCGAGCGGCGGGGTTCCCCGTGATCTATGTGCAACACTGCGGTGCTGAAGGCGGGATCGACGAGCCGGGCGCGCTGGCGTGGGAAATCCATCCCGCAATCGCACCTGTTGAAGGTGAGCCAGTGGTGCAAAAGCGCCATCCAGACGCGTTCCAGGAGACGACGCTGCAGGCCGAGCTGGCGTCACGGGGCATCAAGCGCCTCGTCGTCGCCGGGATGCAGACCGAGTACTGCGTCGACACGACCTGCCGCCGGGCGTATAGCCTGGGATATGACGTGGTGTTGGCCGAGGACGCGCACAGCACCTGGGATACGGAGCATTTGACCGCGCCGCAGGTCATCGCTCACCACAACGCTACGTTGGGCGGCTGGTTCGTCACATTGAAGGCGGCGGGCGATATACTATTCTGTGAGCTATGACCTTTTCCATTGTCGCCCGCTGTCCCCAGACCGGTGAGCTCGGGATTGCTGTCTCCACCGCCATTCCCGCTGTCGGAGCGATCAACCCACTTGCTAGGGCGCGGGTGGGAGCCATCGCCACTCAAGCATGCTCGAACCCCTACCTGGCTATTGATGGATTGGGTCTTTTGGTACAGGGCCTGTCGGCTGCCGAGGCGCTGGACCGATTGCTCAAGCTTGATGCTGAGAGGGAAAGACGCCAGCTTGGCATCGTGGACGCCCGCGGTGGTGTTGCGGCCTTTACAGGGAGGAAAGTCCAGCCCTGGAAAGGGCATCTTTTGGGAAGCGAGTATGTGGTCGCCGGCAACCTGCTCGTCGGCGGCGAAACGGTTCAGTCGATGGCTGATGCCTTTGAGATGGCACAAGGCCCGCTTGCTGACCGGCTTCTCGTGACACTGGAGGCCGGTCAGGCTGCTGGCGGCGATAAGCGCGGCAGAGTGTCAGCCGCCCTCTTGGTGGTCGGGGACGAAGAATATCCATACATCGACTTGAGGGTGGACGAACATGTTGAGCCTGTCGCAGAGTTGAGACGCATCTTTGACCTTTACACCACCCTGCCTTATTTGGATGATCTGCGTCCCAAACGTGCGTGGGACCTGGGAGGTGAATAAGTATGACCAACGAGAGTCTGATGCCTGATCGTCTCATCCGCTTCTGCGGTGCTGACTGCGGCCATTGCGATAGGTACAAACATTTCTTGGCAGGAGATGAGAGTGTATTGGTGGATCCTGATGATCAATATCGCTGCTGCTGGCTTCCCAGGGACTATCCGAGAGGCAGGGGTTGTGAAATCAGGATGTGTTGCGAGGAGAGAGGAATCCTGTTTTGTGGGGAATGCGGTCAGTTTGAGGAGTGTGCCAGGATGGACGCGTTCTATTCACAGCTAGGTTATGAAGAGTGCAAGAAACGGATGCTTGAGGAAGTTACGAGAAAGAATGATGGAATACTGGATAATATTTAAGGAGAAAATCTGATGGACAAAATCATCGCCTATTGTGGATTAGTTTGCTCTGACTGTGAGGCCTACGTCGCTACACAGGCGGGCGATCAGGCGGCGTTGGAGCAGGTAGCGGCCAAGTGGCGCGAGGAGTATAATGCGCCCGGCATCACCGTCGCGTCGGTGCTCTGCGATGGCTGCCTGACGGGCGAGCGCAAATGCGGCCACTGCGCCGAGTGCGACATCCGCGCCTGCGGCGTGGAACGTGGGGTGGTCAACTGCGGCCATTGCCCAGACTATGCGTCCTGCGAGAAGTTGGAGCGTTTCTTTGCAATGGTACCTCCAGCGCGGGCGGTGTTGGACGAGGTTCGCCAAGCGCTCTAAGGACCGACGGGTTATTGTGCGAGGGGAGGTGACAATAACAGACACAAGGAGAAAGTATGTCGGAACATCCTGAGCAATCGATCTGGCTGTGGCCAGGAAAGC
>CAZKDJ010000277.1:0-4842 GCA_964551295.1 uncultured Anaerolineales bacterium
CACCATCGCCGTCAACGGGCTGGCCAACGCACTGCCGCTGAACAACCTGACCACGGGCGAGATCTCGGATCGGTTCGACGTCTACTTTGTGCCGGCCGGATACGTCTTTTCCATCTGGGGGCTGATCTACCTGGCGCTGGCCGCCTATGTGGTCTACCAGGCGCTGCCCGCTCAGCGAGATAACGCGCGCCTGCAGTCCATCACCGATCTGTTCGCCCTGAGCTGCTTGGCGAACGTCGCCTGGCTGGTCCTGTGGCATTATGAGGTATTCCCGCTCACGCTGGTGGCGATGCTCACCCTGCTACTGGTCCTTATCGCCATCTACCTCAGGCTGAGCATCGGGCGCGCGCGGGTCTCGGCCGCCGAAAAGTGGCTGGTGCACGTCCCCTTCAGCATCTACCTGGGCTGGATCACCGTAGCCACTATCGCTAACGTGACCACGGTGCTCGATTACCTGGGTTGGGATGGCTGGGGCGTGCCGCAGGTGTGGGCGGTGGTCATGCTGGTCGCCGGGGCGGGCATCGCGTCGGCGGTGGGCCTGACGCGGGGCGACGTGGCCTACATGCTAGTGATCGTGTGGGCTTTTGTGGGTATCGCCGTCAAGCACGCCGCCGCGCCGCTGGTCTCGATAGCCGCCTGGGTCACAGCAGGACTGGTCAGCGTGATGATCGTCGTCAGCGCGCTGGTCCACAAAAAACCCGCCGAAGCAGGATGACCCAGGACGCGACGCAGACACGACCGGGCAAAATCGCTCTCTTTGGCTCGGGAGAGACCGCGCCTGCCGGACGGCGGGTGCACGAAGCGCTCTTCCGAGAGCTGGAGGAGCCAATCCGCGTGGCCATCCTGGAGACGCCCGCAGGCTTCCAGCCCAACTCGGCCTGGGTGGCGGGCCGCCTGGCCGAGTTTGTCGAGCAGAGTCTACAGAACTTTTCCCTGCAGGTGACCGTGGTGCTGGCGCGCCGTAGAGATGGCCCCTACAGCACAGACGACCGCGCGCTGACCGAACCGCTGCTGACGGCCAACTATATCTTTGCCGGCCCCGGCAGCCCCACCTACGCCGTTCGTCACTTGGCCGATACCTGGACGTGGCACGTGACCGTCGCCCACCAGCGGCGCGGGGCGGCGCTGGCCCTGGCCAGCGCGGCGGCCATCGCCGCCAGTGCACACGCTCTGCCCGTTTACGAGATCTACAAAGCGGGCGCCGACCTGCACTGGCAGCCCGGCCTGGACCTGCTGCGCCCTTATGGCCTGGAGCTGGCTATCGTCACCCACTGGAACAACCAGGACGGCGGCGAGACCCTGGACACCTGCTGCGGTTTTATGGGGCAGGAGCGCATGGCCCGGCTGGAGGCCATGCTCCCACCGACGACGACGCTGCTCGGAATAGACGAACACACGGCGGTCGTGCTCGATTTTGCCCGGCAGACCGGCCAGGTGATGGGACAGAGCGGCGCGACAGTTTGCCGCCCGGGCGAAGAAAAGCTCACCTTTGCCAGCGGCCAGACCTTTGACTTGAGCGTGTTGGGCGAGGCAAGGATACCCAAGCTGAATGAGGGGTTGCCCTCCGACGTGGTAGAAGCGGTGCTCTCAGCAGAACGGTCGGCAGCATCTCTTCCGCCGGACGTGGCCGCCCTCATCGAGAAGCGCGAGGCCGCACGGCGGGAAAAGGATTGGGCCCAATCGGATACCTTGCGCGAGCAACTGGCCGACCGGGGCTACCTGATTGAGGACACCCCCCAAGGCCCTCGCTGGCGGCGAGTTGCCATATCGTAGAAAATAGGCTATCATTTCCCCAACCATAAGGGAGGTTACAACGATGGCACAACTGGACGCAGACGATCTGCAGAGCCGCAAGGAAACGATCGCCAGCCGCTGGTACGATGAGCTGGCGCCGTCCATCACGGAACTCGACGCAGCGGAGGTCAAGCCGCAACTGGCCGAGTGGACGGACGTGATCCTGACCCTGTTGCTTTCAGAACCCCTCAAGCGGGAAGTTGCCCGCGCCGCCGGCGAGTCCCTGGCGCGCGACGTCTCCCCCAAGCCCGCTATCCTGGGCAAAACGCAGGAGGTGCTGGCGCAACAGATCGTCGCCGATCTGCCCGCCGATCAGGTTGCCACGCTGACACCGCGTTTGACCGAGGCGCTGGCCGAACTGGCGACCGGATTCGTACAGGAAAAGGACCGGCGCGTCCAGATCATGCGGCGCAAGTTCCTGTCCACCACCTCCCACGACATGCGCTCCCCGCTCAATGCGATCATCGGCTTTTCGCGCATCATCATGAAGGGCATCGACGGCCCGGTCACAGACCTCCAATCCCAGGATTTGGAAACCATCTACACCAGCGGGCAGAACCTGCTCCAGATGGTCGACGACGTGTTCAACGTCGAAAAGATCGAGGCAGGCAGCATCGAGATCGACGCCAAGACGTTCAAGCTAGAGGACCTGGTTGACAGCATCGTCTCCGACGTCCAAACGTTGATCGACGAGTACGGCAACACGCTGGACGTGCAATACACCGGCACGCCGGAAGAGATTCACTCCGACCCGGGCAAAATCAAGCGCATTCTGGTGAACCTGCTGGCCCGCGCGACAAAGTTCACCCGCCAGGGCACTATTACGCTCAACGTCGCCCTGGCAGCCGCCGAAGGGGCCAACTGGATCCGGTTCCAGGTCTCCAGCACCGGCCTGGGCCTGACGCCGCAGCAGATCGAAAGATTCACCCAAACCAAGAGCACGGGCGCGCTGCAATACGACGACATCGGCCTGATGGTCAGCCAGCGCCTGTGCCAGCTACTGGGCGGCGAGATCGCCATCGAAAGCGAGGCAAGCACGGGCACCACGTTCACCATCGATCTGCCCGCCAGCCATCCGAGCGCGTAAACAGTCGCAAGTTGGAAGGGCAACGGACGAAGGACAATGGCAGAGCCCGTCCTTCGTCTATTCTATGGAGAGAAACTCACGTGCCCATCATCCGCACGCAGCAACTGACCAAGACCTTTGTCACTGCCGAGAAGCAGCCCGGGCTGCGCGGGAGCATTCGCTCCCTATTTCGGCCCGTGCGCCGGGAGACGCACGCCGTCAAAGGCATCACCTTCACCGTGGAGGAGGGTGAGCGCGTCGCCTTCATCGGCCCCAACGGCGCGGGCAAATCCACCACCATCAAGATGACGGTTTTCCAATTGACACAATCTCTCCTTCTGCGTCAAAGCTACACGTGATCTTCAGCCCGCGGCCACCTCAAGTGTGTACTAACCTGACCTGCACACCCAACGCTTCCAGCAGATTCCGCTTCTGCTCAAAGTCCGCGGTTTCCACCTCCAAACGTATCCTCTCAGCCAACCCCATGATGGCCTTCCGCTTCTCCGGCGTCATCGCGCCATGTTCAATCTCTATCGCCAACGTGGCGCGCTCAGCCACGAAGGCATCATTCTCGCGAGACGCTCGTCTCAATTCAATCTTGAACGCCTCCGCGGTAGTATCATCTTCGGCGTCAGCAAAGGCGCGGGCAAGCCGCTTTATCTTCCGACCAATCTTCTCCAGAGCCGCGTCAACCACTGCAAGCCGCCGCTTCTTAAGCTCTAGCTCCTCTTCTCGTCGGAGGGCCATCTCATCCAAACCTGCTGAAAGGTTCGCAGGATCAGTTAGAAGGTCCTTAAGCCAATTCCACACCTTGTCATCTGCCTCTGTCGCATCAATGCGCGGTTCGCGGCAGTTGATCAAATGCTTGCGGCCTGTGATCCGCCCGTGACAACGGTATATCCTACGTCCTCCCTTGTCTGTCAACGTTGAACCAAACATACTATGACCACAAGTACACTTGACTCTACAAGACAGCAGATACTCGTATTTGCGGTTCCTCTTGGCAAGAGCCTTATTCCGCTCTCTCCGTGCCTGTGCTGCTTCCCACGTCTCGCGGTCGAGGATCGCTAGCTCGGGTTTCTCTATCCGTATGCCAGCATAAGTGAACACACCGACCAACTTCTCAGCATCAAGAATGCGTCTTATCGTGTTGTCATGCCAGCCCTTCCCGCCCCTCGGTGGGGGTACACCGTCCGCCGTCAATCGTTCGGCTATAGACGCGACCGACAATCGCTTCTCTCCACGCCCCAGGTATAGGTCAAACATGCGCCGAATCACAGCAGCTTCCTCTGGCTTGATGGCAAGCGTGCCATCCCAATAGACGTAGCCATAAGGAGGGCTTCCTCCCCGCACCAGTTTGCCTGCCCTCGCCGCTGCCGCACGCCCCCGCATCGTGCGCTCTCTGATCTTGCGCCGCTCCTCACTCGCCTGCCAAGCCTTGAATACATCGAGCATACTGCCGTCCGCCCGGCCAGTATCCACGAAATGGAGTTCTGCTCCTGCATCCTGAACATCTCGCAGGAAGATCAAGAACTCTATCGGGTAAGGCCGCTTATCACGCGCCGCCCGATCTATCGTGTACTGAATCACGACGTCAGCTTCACCTCCCTCGATCAAGTCATAAACTTGTCGACCACCCGGGCGTTCGGCCACAAGAATGGCCCCAGGGCAGTCGTCAGTGATTTCGGCTATCACCTCGAAACCATGCTTGGAGGCATACTCCCTACAGGCCTCTAAGCTGCGTCGGCAGGCTGTAGCCCGCCTCAGCTTGCTCACTTGTTGACACCCGTCCAAAGAGCACTGTATGTTTGCCCATGTGTCACATAACCCCTTTCATCAGAAACCCGCTCGACAATCTTGTGGAGCCACTTTGGGTTGTCTAGCCGGTACCACTTGATACCGACCTCCCCGTGGGACATCTATCACTCAATTGCGAGTGATGGCCCAGGCATTCACAGTAGCCAGCCCGCTCTTGGGACCGT
>CAZKDJ010000278.1:0-4822 GCA_964551295.1 uncultured Anaerolineales bacterium
TACCGTGCAAGACATCTTGGAAGAGATGCTGGGAGGCAAAGGCATCGCCGAATGGAGCCAGCCCAACGGTGGGTATTTCATCAGTTTTAATACACTCGATGGATGCGCGCAGGCCGTGGTGGATATGGCCAGCCAGGCGGGCGTCAAGCTCACCCCAGCCGGAGCCACGTTTCCTTATAGACGGGATCCCCGGGATCGCAACATCCGCATCGCACCCTCCCTGCCGTCCATCGAAGAGATACGGCTGGCGATAGAGGTGCTGGCCATCTGCGTGCAATTGGTAAGCATCGACAAGCGATAAGATCTTGCATTAGGAGGAGCATCATCATGCACAAAACGCTCACGTTTTTAGCCAAGTTCTTTGCCACGATCCTGGCAATATTTTTCGTCGTCACGGCGTTGCTGGCTTTGCCGCTCTCTACCGCCAGTTGGCGGCTGTTCGGCCCCAACCCGTACAAGCACGCCCTGGCAGAGGAAGCCATCTACGAGCGAGCGCCAGCGCTGGCCAGCGAACAGATCGCATATAGCATAGCGTACGATCTCTGCTCAGGGGACCTGGATTGCGTGGAAGAGATGCAGGACGAACAAAGTGGCGGGGAGGTAAACGACGTGCTGGACCCGGGCATCGTGCCATCCTTTCTGCTGAACCTCACCGAAAAAGACCTCGAAAGCATCGTCGCTGACCTGGCCCCGCCCCGGTGGATCAGGGAACAGGCCGAGCGCGTCATCGACCAAACCTTTGCCTATCTGAATTTTGGCGGCGACCCAGATATCACTGTTTCGTTGATCGCGTTCAAGCGACGCCTGGCCGGGGAGGAGGGCACGCGCGCCTTTATGCGCATGGCGCTGGCGCAGCCGCCGTGCACACCAGAACAGATCGCGATTGTCGAAAGCGACGAGGACATCGCGCCGGAGGACATGCCTATCTGTCGCCCGCCCCAGCCGCTGAGGGAACGATACGCGGATAAGGCCCGCGAGACCCTGCAGGCAGTGGCGGCGGACGTCGTAGACGAGATCAATGTGATCACACTCGCGGAGGAAGAAGGGGTGTCCATCTCTCTGCCCGAGGAGCCCGCCTCGTGGCGGGATGATCCAAGGATAGAGTTCCAAATCATCAGGTGGAGCTTGAGGCTGAGTCCTTTCGTGCCGCTGGTCTTTCTTCTGCTGGTCACCTTGGTGGCCGTGCGTTCGTGGAGAAGTTGGGCCCGCTGGTGGTCCATCCCGCTGCTGATCGTCGGCGTGGCCGGCCTGCTGCTGGCCGCGGCCGCCCTGCCGGCGAATCTGGCCCTCTGCGCATACGGTGTCAATCAAGTCTCTCCCGAGTTCTCTCAGAGTCTGGTGCAGGCAGCGCTGGATGTTGAGAAACACATCGCGCGCTCGCTGGCGGCGTGGATCGCCATCGAATCCGGCATCCTCACGCTGCTGGGGCTGCTGCTGCTCGGGCTCTCGGCCCTCCTCGGTAGAGGGGATTATGACTGATCGCGGCGCGAGATCGCAAACTAGCACATTCATCGGAAAAGGAGTCGACCTATGTGGAGACAAAAGCTTGCCACTTTCATCGGACAATATGACCATCCCGGCCGGGGCATCAGCCACAGCGAGCGGGTGTATGAGCTCGCTCTAAAGCTGGCCAAGCAGCAGGAAACGGATGTCGATCAAGATGCCCTGCTGGCCGCCGCCTACATTCACGACGTGGGAGCGCTCCGGCCGTACAGGCAGGAGGGTGTAGACCACGCCGAGCAGTCGGCGGCGTTCGCCGAGGAAATGCTGATCTCTACCAACTTTCCATCGAACAAGATCCCACTCGTAAAAGAGATCATCCTGGGCCACATGTTCTATGCCGAGCGTCCCACTTCAGCCGAAGCCGTCGTCTTTCGCGATGCCAACACGCTCGACTTTCTTGGCGCTATCGGCATCGCCCGCATGCTGGCCATGGTGGGGCTCGACGATTGGACGCCCGACGCGAAGAAAGCCGTCTCCCTGCTCCAGCGCTTTAGCCGGGAGCTGCCCGACAAACTGCTGACCCGTCCGGCCAAGCGGATCGGCAAGGTGCGGCGGGCCGAGATGAAATCCTTTCTCGCCGCCCTGTCAGATGAGACGGACAAATTGGAGATGCTTTGAGGGACTGAAGCCATGAAAATTCTAGCCCTCGAAAAAGAAGTGCCAGGTGTCACAGAAAAGGCTTTTAAGCCATATCTCAAAGAGGAGGCAACCAGGGCTTGGGAGCTCTATCAAGCCGGTACGTTCCGCGAGTTGTACTTTCGCCAGGACGAGCCCAGCGCTGTGCTGATTCTTGAATGCGAAGGTGTCGAGGAAGCAAAATGCTTCCTCGACACCCTGCCGCTGGCCAGAGAGGGTCTGATCACGTTCGACGTCATCCCCCTGGTTCCCTACCCAGGCTTCTCGAGGCTGTTTGGAGCATAGATCTTGGATAAACTAAAAGAGATTACCCACAAATGTAAAATCGATAAAAAGGAGAGGCACAATGGAATTCAAACTTGACGCCTATTGCGGGCTGTACTGCGGCGCTTGCCCTATGATGATCGCCCACCAGAACGGCGAGCTGGAAGCGCTCGCCCAGCGCATGGGAAGGGAAGTGGAAGACGTGCGCTGTTTTGGGTGCAAGAGCGACAAGGTAGCCTCGTTCTGCGCCACCTGCGAACTCCGGCAGTGCGCTAGCGGCAAAGGATTCGATTTCTGCTTCGAATGCGAGGATCTGCCCTGCGAGCCCTTCGTCGCCTTCCGGGACGCCGAGGAGTGGCCTTATCACGCAGCGGTGCCCAAGAACCTGGAGCGCATCCAGCAGGTGGGCGTCGAGACCTGGATCGAGGAACAGGACGCCCGCTGGCGCTGCCCCAAATGTGGCACCAGGTTTGCGTGGCAGGACGAGGTCTGCAAAAGCTGCGGGGAAAAGGTATCCAACTACAAGGCAGACCTTTAGCCTATGGAGCATCGGCTATGGATGAGCAACTTACAAGAAATGCTCCTGTACTATGACGAGAGAGCAGCGGAATATGACGACGTCTACTCCGGCAAAGGCCCCGCGATTCGACGCTACGCCGATCGATACCAACGGAACACGGCCGAGGTGTGCGAGTTCGTCGCCGGATTCGGGCACGGCCACCTGATCGACATCGCCTGCGGCACCGGGTTCTGGGTGCCCCACTACGCGCGGACCTGCGAGCGGTTTACCTTCGTGGACCAGTCAGACAGCATGCTGGCCGAATGCAAAAAACGAGTGGAGAGCTTGGGTTTAATCGGCGTGTCCCGCTTCATCCAGGGGAACGTCTTTGAAATCACGTTAGAACCTGCGACCTTTGACTGCGCGATGATCGGCTTTCTACTGAGTCATTTTACGTCAGAGCAAGAAGACGCTTTCTTCCAGAAGCTCAAACGGATCCTAAAGCCCTCCGCCGAGATAATAATCGTCGATAGCTACTGGAGCAAGCGGCGACAGGCAGGGGGCAAGAAGAGAGAGGGCGAGCAGAAAAGAACCCTGAACGACGACCGAGGGTTCGAGATATACAAGAAGTACTTCGACGAATCGGACATCGTGGAGATGCTGTCCAGACATCGATTCGCCTGCCAGTCGCTCCACGTCGGAGACATGTTCATCGCAGTGATGGCAGTCACTGATCTTTGGCCGCACGCGACACCTTGAAAGCACGCCGGTACCCCCGATCACGAGGGATAAAATGAGGGGGCAGGGCAGGCGCGCCTGCACGACCTCCGTTTATCGAGGAGATGCTACCTAAAGGAGACGAAGGAATGTCATATAACTGCTGGTTTGAGTGCGTAAGAGGCTGCGGGCGACGTTACTCGATTTTCGACGTCGTCTACCGTTGCGAGGACTGCGGAGGGCTGCTGGATGTGGAGCACGACGTAGAGGCACTCAAGAACCACAGCCCGGTGGCCTGGATGCGGCTCTTTGAGGAGCGGACGCGGACGAACGAGGTGCCCTACGGCAGCGGCGTGTGGGGCAAGAAGGAGTGGGTCATGCCCCTGGTCGAGAACGAGAACGTCGTCTCGATGTACGAAGGACACACCAACTGCTTCTGGGCCAAGCGCCTGGGAGAGGAGATCGGCGTGCCCGACCTGTGGGTCAAGATGTGCGGCAACTCCCACACCGGCTCCTTCAAGGACCTGGGGCTGACGGTGCTCGTCTCGGTGGTCAAGCAGATGATCGCCAACGGCCAGCCGATCCGGGCCATGGCCTGCGCCTCCACCGGCGATACGTCCGCCGCGCTGGCCGCCTACGCCGCCGCAGCCGGGCTTCCCGCCGTGGTGCTGCTTCCCCGAGGAAAGGTATCAACCGCCCAGCTGATCCAACCCATCGCCAACGGCGCGCTGGTGCTGGCGCTGGACACCGATTTCGACGGCTGCATGCGCATCGTCAAAGAGATCACCCAGGATCCCACCATCTACCTGGCCAACTCGATGAACAGCCTGCGCATGGAGGGACAAAAGACGGTGGGCATCGAGATCGTACAGCAGTTCGACTGGGAGGTGCCGGACTGGATCGTCATTCCCGTGGGCAACCTGGGCAACGTCAGCGCTTTGGGCAAGGGACTGCTGCTGATGAAAGAACTGGGCCTGATCGACAAGCTGCCGCGCATCGCCGCCGCCCAGGCCGCCAGGGCCAATCCGCTCTACCTGAGCTATCAGACCAGCTTCGACGAGTACAAGCCGGTACAGGCGCAAAAGACGCTGGCCAGCGCCATCCAGATCGGCGACCCGGTCAGCTACGAACGGGCGGTCAAGGTATTGAAAAAGCTCGACGGCGTCGTGGAGCAGGCCACGGAGGACGAGTTGGCCAACGCCG
>CAZKDJ010000279.1:0-4808 GCA_964551295.1 uncultured Anaerolineales bacterium
CATCCTGTTACTCCTCCGCCCAATCCCGATTGTAATTCACCGCGAGCTTGTCGAGAATCGCCTGCTCCAGGTCAACGCCGGTCAAATAGGCCAGTTGCAGCAGATAGAGCGCCACGTCGGCTAATTCCTCCGCTAGCGCGTCGCTGTCGGCCTCCTCCCCCCACTGAAAGTGCTCCAGCACCTCCGCCGCCTCCAACGCCAGGGAGGTGGCGATGTTGCGCGGCGTCTGCGCACACGGCGAATCCTCCCGATACCAGCCCATCGCCTCGACGAAGCGATTCATCTCATCGGTGAGTTCCTGGATATCCATGCTCAAACTCTGATACAAAAACCAGCCCTACGGTCTGGAGGGCTGGCCGGCTTGCGTCCCGGGCCCGCTTCCTCAACACTGCGCATCACGCCTCTCTTGGGGGCCCCGTCCGAACGTAGGGGAGTATACAATGAAAAGGAAGAGATGTCAACGCCCCAAGTGCGCTTGGGCTAGGCTATCGCATTTGGATCAAGAACCGGTTTGTTACTGTCATTCTGAGGAGCGAAGCGACGAAGAATCTCACGATGCTGACCAAAGGCAAGATTCTTCGCTCCCTACGGTCGCTCAGAATGACGGATTCGTGAGGCGTCAAGCCAAATGCGATTGCATTAGGCGCTTGGGCCTGTCTGTGCGAAGCACAGACTCAGTAGATCCAATTTTCGTCACTCCGAGCGGAGCGAGGAGTCTCCCAATGCAGGGCGGAGATTCTTCGCTACGCTCAGAATGACGGTTTCGCAGGTGATTTTCATCAACACGCACATGTGCACACCAAGAATTTGGATCTACTGAGACTCTGTATGTGTCAGAACGCACTCGTCCCTTCATCCTGCGCAGCGAGATAGTCTTCAAAGTACAAGCGCCCCCCTTGCGCATCCTGAAAATTAGTGTACCATACCCGCCACGGAGGGCAATATGCCAAACTATAGAAATATCCTATCACCGGTCACACTGTCGCCCATTGGGGTGATCCACAGTCCACACACAAATGAGAAAAAGACACCGATCCAGCCGGTGTATGCGGAAGGGATCAAAGGCACCGCAGAGGTTTTTCCCGAGTACGCCGAGGGCCTGCGCGACATCGAAGGCTTCTCACACATTTACCTGATCTATCACTTTCATAGGGCCCAACCCATCCGCCTGATTGTGAAGCCGTTTCTGGAAGATGCATTCCACGGAGCCTTTGCCACCCGCACGCCCTACCGCCCCAACCCCATCGGTTTCAGTGTGGTGCGGCTGATAGCGCGCGAGGATCACATCCTGCACATCGAGGACGTGGACGTGCTGGACGGCACGCCGTTACTAGACATCAAGCCCTACATCTCGCGCTTTGACCACCGCGAGAACGTGCGCAACGGCTGGCAAGAGCACATAGACGAGGACCTGGCCCGCCTCCGGGGCAGCAGAAAGTACACCTGACGCAACGCGTGTAAAAACCAACTGAGAGGTGCACTATCGCCACACAACGCACTTTCAACACAGCCGCCTACCGCTACCCCAACGAGCGCCTGATCCTGGTGCTCACGCTGCTGCTGGTGCTGGCCGTCATCGCCCTGACCGCCACGGCGACCATCTGCCTCAGCGCGCTGTTCGTCGTCGTGTTCGTCGCCATCGCCTACGGGATGAACCGCTCCCACCACAACGAGCTATTGAGTCGCGCCCACCGCGTCACGCCGCAGAGCGCCCCTGGCCTGGCGGTCGTCGTTAGTGAGACTGTCGCCCGTTTACAGCCGGGCGACGTGCAGGTCTTTGTCGCGCCCAGCCGCAAGCTGAACG
Source organism: uncultured Anaerolineales bacterium (assembly GCA_964551295.1). Lineage (GTDB taxonomy): Bacteria > Chloroflexota > Anaerolineae > B4-G1 > B4-G1 > JAFGED01. The sequence continues at coordinate 1,805 of CAZKDJ010000279.1, forward strand.
CCTACACCTTCGGCGTCCTCCCGCCCAAGGTCGTGGTGCTCAACTCGGCGCTGCTGGAGGCGATGGACGCCGACGAGTTGCGCTTCGTCCTGGGCCACGAGCTGGGCCACGTCCGCCTGGGCCACACCTGGCTCAACTCGCTGGTGGGCGGCATGGCGGGCATCCCCAGCCCGCTGGGTGCCTCGGCGCTGCTTTCGATGGCCTTCCTGTGGTGGAACCGGGCCTGCGAATTCTCGGCGGATCGGGCCGGCATGCTGGCCTGTGGCGGGCCGCACAAGGCCCTCTCGGCGCTGATCAAGCTGGAGGCCGGGCCGGCAGTGCGCACCCGGGTTGACCTGGAGCGCGCGCTGCGCGTCATCGACGCCGAGGACGACCACGCCCTGAGCCACCTGGAGGAAGCGTTCGGCACCCACCCGATGATGATCAAGCGCATCCAGCAACTGCGCCGCTACGCCGCCTCAGGCGAGTACCGGCGCTTGCAGGGATTGGTGGATCGGAATGTGCCATAGTTGGAGAATGGAGATTGGAGATTGCGAAGGTCAACGTTCCACGGTGATGGTTTGCACCGGCTCTTTTTCTCTAGCCTTGTCCAGGAGCGGCGACGCCTCCGAAAAGGGCTGTCCCACGTAGCGCTGCATAAAGTAGGGATATAATTCCACTGCGTCGTCCACCGACTCTGGCGTCAGCGGGCATTCCGGCGAGCGGGCGATGAAGGGGCGTATCTGCGGCCCGCCCAAGCCCCCGTGCGTCGCCACCTGCTCCTCGAACGCCACGACTTTGCCATCGGACCCCATGGCCCCCAACACGATCAGGTCGCCCGCATGGGGAAAGTGGGTCACATAGTGGAGCTGCGCGGCGGCATAGGCCGCGTCGCCGAACTGCGCCAGCGGATGCACTCCCTCGCCCCGCTCCTCCTCACCCCCGATAGCCACCGCTCCCCCTGCGTGCCCCAGGACGAGTGTCTGATTCCCTGCTCGCCCGGCAATCGCACCGATGCCCGGGGTGGCGAGCAGTGTATCCAACAAGTGCGGGTATAGAATCAGCACCTCGGCTATGTCAAGCGGTCGCGGGCTGACCTTAAAGTAGACATGAGCCAGCGGGCCGGAAGCAGACACGACGACGTCCTGCTGCCGCGCCAGATTGTAATCCATCTCCCGTGCGTCCAACACGCGCCGGTCGACGTAGCGCCGGAGTGCGGTCAACACCCGGCGCAAGCGGGGCAACGAGTCGGACTCTTCCAAGCCCTTCAACTCGTCCGCCAAGTAATGCACCTTGTCCACCCAGTGCTCGCAGGCCGCCACCCGCTCATCGGCCGGCAGCTCCTGCCCCACTTCCATCGCGATGTACCCGGCCAAACTGACGCCATTGAGCCAACTGAAGGGTACCGCGGGCGTGTTCCCGTGGTCGGAGATGACGTAAAGATCGTACTGCCGCTTCCGATAGCGAGCACGCATGCGGTCGATCTGGCGAATGCGCTTGTCGATGTCGCGCAGGGTTTGAAAAGCAGCTCTATGCCCCACCCCCGCCTTGTGAACCACGTCATCGTAGATCGTATAGTTGGCGTAAATGGCCGGCGCGCGGCGGTAGATATCGAGCATCACACCAAAGGTCTGCACCTCGGTGAACAGTGTCTCGCTGAGCGCCTGCAAGAAGGGCGAGAAAACGTCGAAGGGGTTCTCCACGCTGGGCCGCACCAGTGCGACCAACCGGCGGTTCAGCTTGGAAAGATACCCCGTCGCCGTCAGCCACGATACGCGCATCATACGGAACGGGCTGAGCAGGAACAGGAGGAACAATCCCATCCCCCGCGCGCTCTCAAAGAACCGCTGCCTGTGGAGCGTGCTCAGGGTAAAGAGCGCCACTTCGGCATCTCCATCGAACATGCTGACGTAGCAAGAGCCCCCCCGCAAAATACCCGGGTGTCCAGGGCTGATGCGCGCGCGCATCGTCCGCAACGAGTCGGGCAGCTTGGACTCGATCCCCTGCCCGCGATCCTTCTCGTACCAGCGAAAGCCGGGGATATCGAAACGGTTGCCGAACATGATGCCGGCCTGGACAGCGGGGGTCGTGCTGGGGACGCCGCAGCGCCAGGGAGAGACGACCAGGCGGCGCGAGGCCAGCAACCGGCCCAGGTAAGGCATGTGCCCGGCAGCGACCGCCTGGATCAAGTGCTCGTGGGAGAAGCCATCGATCTGGATGATGATGAACCCGCGCCGCCGATCCAGCGCAACGCCCGGTCGGCCCAGGCGGCGGGCCATCGCGCCGTACTTGCGCGTGTAATATATATCGGCCATCGCGCCGAGGATGTCGAGCACGCGTTCCGCAAACCAAGTGGACATTGGGATTCGCCTACCCCCTGCGCAGCTAGTATACCAGAGTGAAGGCGATTTGTCATCCGCCTTATCGCCATCGAGAACGCTTCTCCAATCCAGAATCAAAGAGGCTGCAGATCAACAGCTGCTACAATCTGGTATAACAATACAACATTTACTTTGAAATTTGTGGCGCGCCTATTGACAACGAGCGACGTTTTTGCTATAATGATAACACGTGTTAGTAACGCGCGTTATCAAAGAAAGGAGCAACTCTTGGCTAAGCCCCGCCCCACTCAGCAACAAATCGCTAAAGAGGCCGGCGTTTCCCGGACGACCGTCTCTCTCGTGCTCAACGACGTTCCAGACGTACGCGTCAGCCCTGAGACACGCCAACGTATCCTCAAAATAGCTCAGCGGCTGAACTATTACCCCCACGCTGCCGCGCGCCGCCTGGTCAGCGGCAAGACCAGCACCATCGGCCTGGTTTGGCACCGAGGCCCCAATCCCACTTATCGAGATGCCTTCATCCCGGGCTTCCTACAGGGGGGCGCCCGCGCAGCCCACAAGTACGGCTACCACGTCCTTTTCCATCCCATCGAACCAAATGAACCGGACAGCAGCTACGTAGAGTTGGCCCGCAGCCGCCATATCGACGGGTTCATCCTCTCGGGCCCTCGCTCCGACGACGC
>CAZKDJ010000280.1:0-4767 GCA_964551295.1 uncultured Anaerolineales bacterium
GGGGGGGGCGCCCCCCCCCACACACCCCCCGCCCCCCAGATTATTGAGATGATACTGCCTTTCGAAGCCGTGGCCTGCGACGATTTGTACGGGCGGAGCACTTGGTTGCGGGACAAGATGGACGGGGAGCAGATCATCTATATGGCCGATGTCCCATGCACTACCCAGGTCTACCTGGAGAAACCGGTGCTCGGAGTGCCAGAGCGCCCGCCTGGGCGCCGGGGACCCAAGCCCACCCGCTTGCGGGTGCTCAATGGCATCAAGCCGTTCAAAGCTCATCAAGTCGCCCGGCGTGCCGATACCATGTGGACACGCATCCGAGTGCGCACCATTGAACGAGGTGAACTGGACGACCCCTTCGCCGCGCGGCGAGTCTGGACGCTGCGTGAGGGGGGAGCCGGAGCCAGTCGAGGAATGGTTGGTGATACGGCGCGAAGCCAAGAATCGTCACAACTATTCGCTGAGTAACGCCCCGGCTGACGCCTCTCCGGAATACCTGGCGTGGCTCAAGTGTCAGCGCTACTTCGTCGAGCGCACCAATCAAGACGCCAAGTCGGAAGCAGGCTGGGATGAGTTGGAGGCTCGAAGGTATCGCGGTTGGGAACATCATCTGGCTTTGGTTATCCTGGCTGTTTGGTTCGCGGCCCAAACTAAGTGAGAATGGGCACAAGAGTACACCCGTGACCCAACCCTGGCCCAACAGTTCGCGGTGGAAGTGCTGCCAGCACTGTCGATGGCCAACATCCGGGTCTTGCTGCGTGCCGCTATGCCTTTGCCGCAGATTACGCCCGAAGAGGCAGTAACGTTGGTCGCTGAACATTTCGTTAACCGTACTCGCTCACGCAAGAGCCGACTGAAACGACAGAAAGTGGTACCTACCGCAAACGCACCACCGTAATGTGCCATTGTCAAATTAAACAAGGTCTTTTTTCACCGCAAAGGAAACCAAGAGCGCAAAGATTTTGGTGTGAGTATGGCTAGCATTAATTTTCTTGGCGCTCTTTGCGGTTAATAATGGTTTTTCAGCAGAGTTATCTAGGACAAGCCCCTCTTCACCCGTCGTGTCACGTGAAACTTGAAATGACCGGGGATGAAATAGCTGAAAGAGTAATCGAGCACTTTTTCGTCGTAACTGTACAATTGCCCCACCAGCTTTAGCAGCGCCGTGCCCTTGGGCACATCCAAGCGCTTGGCCAACTGCTTTTCGGCGCCCTCGGCGCTGATCTGGGTGTGAGACGCAACGGGCAACACCACGTCCTGCTGGAGAAAGATATCCAGCACCGAGCCGGAAAACTGATCCCCCAAGTCTTCTCGGCGCAGGTAGGTCAATGGCACCACGTCCTTTAGATAAGCGACCGGCTCGCCTTCGACGGCGATCACCCGGTCGACGTCGAGAACGTCCACCGGCTCATCCTCAGAGAGCTGCAGCATCCCCTGCTCCTCCTCCGTCGCCAGCCGCTCCGAGATGATCAACTGGACGACCTCCGTGTTCAGTCCCAGCCGGTGGGCCTGGCTCTCCAGGCTCTCCAAGACCTCGAGCCCCGATTCCAGAACCAGGGTGCGGCGGGAGACGAACGTGCCCACGCCGTGCTTGCGGACGATGAGGCCCTCCTGCTCGAGATTATGCAACGCCTCACGCAGCGTGGGACGGGAGATGCCCAGTTGTGCTGCCAGGTCGGCCTCAGAGGGAAGCTGCTCACCGGGATCGAACGTCCCATCCCCAATCAGATTGAGCAGGTACTGCCGGGCCTGCAGGTAAAGGGGGGTCTTGTCAGCCTTGATCTGTCGCATTCCGCCTCCAGAGGTAAGAAGTCTAACTTCTTACCTCTAAGATACAACAGAATATCGGCTTTGTCAAGAAACTCTTACCGTTCAACCTATTGAGCGAAAGGAAGAGATTGGGGTGTGGGTGGCTAGCCACCCACACCCCCCAAAATCTCTACTCCGTCTATGCTCAAGAGCCTCGCCAGGCGTGCGTCTGAATAGCAATCAACTTTCCTAGTTCTGACGGATTCTGTGGTCGGCACAGACCTCGCCCCACTTTGGGACGAAAAACGACCTTTTTGTGGGCAGTCACCCCCGAAAAGTGGCCCGAAACGAGCGAGTTTCCCCACCCATGCTATCAAACCACAGAAAACGTCAGAATCAGCAACTTTCTACCACACACCGGGCAAGAGTGCTTTGCGGCTAGGGGGATAGTGGGGGAAATGCCCGTGATACCAGACGTGGTGCGCCCGAGCGCGCGGCACGAGGTTGGCAATCGTCCAGGCGGCAAAGGCCAGCCCCGGCAGCGACCAAGTGGCCACCGCCCACCCCACCCACTCGACGATCTCGCCCAGGTAGTTGGGGCAGGAAATCCAGCGATACAGGCCACCGTACGGGATCTCGTATCCCGACTCACCGGGGGCGCGGAGCCTGAGGAGCGTGAGATCGGCCTGGCGGTTGACGACAAAGCCGGTGATAAACAGCGCCAGCCCGGTGAGAAAACGCACGTCCCACAGCCACCCGGTTGGATAGCCCCCGGAGAGAAAGAAAAGATAGTAGCCGTTGATGAAACCATTCACCACGTTGAACGCGAACGCAAGGCCCACGACAGCAATCGGCATCCGCTTGTTCCTGCCGCGCAACTCCAGAGGATAGATCAGGGCGCGGTGGATATAGTGGGCACCCCACATCGTCGACAAAACCAACAGGGCCGGGCCTGTCCAATCGCTCAAGGCAAAGAACAGCGTAAAGACGAGCACGGCGGGAGCCTCCATAACGATCCAGCCGAGGCGATTGCTCACGGTGGGCCCCCACCCACCTCGTCTGTGGCGGCCATACGGCGCAGAGACGAAAAACAGGGCAACAAATGTAGCCGCGGACAACGCCAACCAACCGACGACTAAACCGTCAAACCAAGCCTCGCCACTCACGCCCCCTCCATGACATGAAATGCCAACGGGCGGGAAAGGAGCCCCGTCTTGGCGAACCAGCGCAGGGTGTCCGCCAGCGTCTCTTGCAACGGCCGCGGATGGTAGCCAAGATCGCGCGCTGCCCGCTTGCAGCTGATCATTCGATTGCTACGCAGCGCCCGCAGCGAAACGCCGGTGTAAAGCGGATGCTCCCCGTCCAGCCTGGTAAAGCGAGACCAGAACGGCACGCCGAGGCGGGCCACCCACTTCGGAAGGACCAACCGTGGAGGCCGCGTCCAGTTGATCTCTGTCACCATCGCCGCCAGCTCGCGCAACGACGCCCAGTGACCCGGCAGCAAGTACCTAGAGCCGATGGGCGCGCGATTCTCGGCCGCCATCGCGCCTGCGACGACGTCGCGGACGTCCACCCAGTTGAACCCACCGGAAACCAGGGCGGGCAACCGCTTCAGGCAAAGCGCCAGCAAGACTTGGCCAAAGTATGACGGGCGAAAGTCGTTGGGACCCAGCATACCGGTGGGGTAGATGATGACCGCATCCAGCCCGTCCTCGATGGCCCTCCGCACCTCCATCTCACCCGCCGCTTTGGAGCGATCATAAGGCGGGCAACGTGGGGAATCGACCAACGGGCGCGATTCGTCCAGTGGAACGTTGAGCGGCTCCTGCGCCAGTGCGTGAATGGAGCTGGAATGGATGAGGCGCTGCACGCCACGGTCGACACAGGCATCGACCACGTTGCGCGTGCCGTGGACGTTGATCGCCTCCAGACGCGGCCACTCGTCTTTCGAAAGCGAGATGTAGGCTGCGGTGTGATAGACCACCTTGGCGCTATCGAACGCGCGGCGCAGGGAGGCAAAATCGCGCACGTCGCCTTCGATGATCTCAACGTCCAATCCCTCCAGCGCCCGCCGATCACGGTGCACCAGTGCACGCACGCATCTTCCCTGCGCCAGCAGCGCCTGTACCAGGTTGTTTCCTGCATGCCCGGCAGCGCCGGTCACAACGACCGTCATAGTCACCTCATCTCTACAAGCTGACGAGCTATTATACAGAAACATTCCCATGCCTGCAATCGAGTTGGACTTGTACTCGCAGGAGAAGAAATCCTGTACTCTGCCGCACACAAATCGTCAGATCACCCTGGAACGAGGGTCAGGGCACTGCCGTCACACTCGTTCCATCATACTCGAAAACAGGGCTGAAGATATGTCTGTGGCCAAATGGATTCGTGGTATCTCGCGAAGTCAACCTATCATCTTCATCATAATCACTGTGATTTCGCTCATTTTTGCTGTGAGTGGGGAATTAACCCCATTTTCGGGCTGGTTTGGCCCATTTTCGAGTTCTCAGGTGGGGGAAATCCTTGCATTGTGCAACTTCCGTTGCGGATGACCTGTTCGAGAAATTGCGAGCCCCCCACATATACCGATAATCGGCGATCAAGCTGGCACATAGCGGCTAAGGTAAATTTACACTGCAAGAGAAATTTCAGCGAAATCACAGTAATCAAGCACGAATGAGGCTTTCCAACGGTACTGACCCGGAGAGAAGTCTCTTTGCTTGCCAGGGGAAAAAGCAACCTTAGTCTCAATGTCAGCCTTGCCTCCAGGCTCGATTCGGACTGGCTCCAGCAGCTCAGGGCGCCGCTGCTCATCTGGGTAAGAGCTCTCCCAGGCATTGGCATCTGTCTGCTGCTGCAGCAAGTATGGAGCCTCGAGGTAGGACGTTTCATCAATCCAATCTGGCACCCGAGAACAAGGGGGGTTGAACGTATCATCTCAATAATCTGGGGGGCGGGGGGTGTGTGGGGGGGGGAGCCCCCCCCAAACCACACAAAATACCCAACAAATTTATA
>CAZKDJ010000281.1:0-4673 GCA_964551295.1 uncultured Anaerolineales bacterium
GTTTACCAAGAGCGCATCCTCAACCCGGTCAGTGGTTGGACTACGCACCATTCGATCGTCGAGTTTCAGGGCCAGTGGTACCTCTTCTACCACCTCCGCCATCAATCAAGTTTGCCCCCGTCTCCCCTCGCCAGACACGCAGCGATGCTGGATGGCCGCGGGAGGCCAGCGCACGGTCAACCACTCCTCCCTTCCAGGTTCCTGGGGCAAGCCTCCGGGACCGCCCGACTTGGCACAAAAGTGTTCCCAGTAACCGATGGGAGCCGGTACCACTCCATCGAGAACCGGGTCATCGGTGCACGAAAGCCAATCGTTAAGTTCGTGCAGAAGCGCCTTTTCAATCTCCAGGATATCTGGATTTCCAGCCAGATTATCGCGCTCCCAAGGGTCCTGCACCAGATCGTAGAGCTCGATCTCGGGCCTGGGCCAGTTGCGCAGCGTCTCCCGCATCGCGTCTACAGTTGGCGTGTAGAGGATATCGGCTGCAATCTGCAGGCCGGTGCCCGGCTCAAAGTTGCGGATGAGCTTGTGTCGCGCGGTTCGGATGGCCCGCATGGGCTCGTAGAAATCGTGCCACGTCTGTTCTGCAAAGACGCGCTCGTGAGTGACATCCTTTCCGCGCTCGATAAAGGGCCACAAGCCGTGCCCGTCTAGCTCCCTTGGGATCAATCGCTGTTCCCCGATAGCCTCAAGAATGGTTGGCAACAGATCCACGTTGCCAGTCAGGGCGGCGTATCGCCGTCCTCCCTGCACGCGTCCGTTCCAACACACGATGAGGGGAATCTTGAGGCCGGGGTCGTAAAGCGTGCCTTTGGCCAGCGGCATACCGATGCCGTGGTCGGATGTAAAGATCACCAGCGTGTCTTCGTCGAAACCGCATTCCCAAAGAGCGTCGAGGACCTGACCAGCGGCGACATCCATACGACTGACTTCACCATAGAACCGCGCCATTTCCTCACGGACAACGGGGGTGTCCTCAAGATAGCCAGGTACGATCACGTCCAGCGGATTCTGGAGATCGGGCCAGGCATCCGTAAACGGGCGATGTGGTTTGTCGAAACTCACCATAAGAAAGAAAGGACTGTCCTTTGACTTCTCCCGCAGATAGCGCTGTAGATAGCGCGTCACGTTCTCCGCCGCTCTGTCGCATCTAGAGTCCTGATTCCCCTCCTCGATACCACGGCCCCAGAATTCGGCGCTGATGTGCCAGGTGCCGAAGCACGCCGTGGTATACCCCACCTCCCGCAAAAGCTGAGGCAGGGTGGGAACCTTCGGATTCACCTCCCAATGGCCGCCACTGGCGAGAGCCATGAGGCCATTCCGATGAGGCATGAGCCCCGTCAACATGGCCCCTCGACTGGGGCTGCACGTGGGAGCAGCGGCAAAATGATGCTCAAAGACCACTCCCTCGGCGGCCAACCGATCGAGGTTCGGCGTCTGCGCCGAGTTCCCGGGATAACACGCCAAGTGGTCGCCCAAATCGTGGCATTGTAGCAACAAGATATTGGGTTTCATCTATTCTTCTTCACGGTGACCCTACACCACACGGGCCACGACGTCCGCGCGCACGCCCTCTGCCAGGTCGAGGGATCTCTCGGCTTGGGCCAAGTTGTTGCTCGCGAGTACAATCCCCTGGGTTTTGGCGCCTTCCAAACGGAGGAACGTGGCGGTTCCTGCGCAGGCTCGGCAGCCATGCACGAAAGCACCATTGACGTCCTTCATGTGGATGACGGGGGCATCTGAGACCGGCGTATGAGTCGCACAGCCACTGATATCCACGTCTGCCGCATCGGTCAAGATAAAGGCCGGACCGAGCTGATCGGTAACCTCCACGTTGTGGAAGCGCAGCCTGCGGACGTTGCAGGCAAAGAACCCAGCGCGCTGCATGGGTTCCACATCGGGGGCCATCGCCGGATCGCCAGTCTCGGCATCGCGCGCCATCGAGATCGCCACGTTGTTGAAAGAGACATCCTCCACAAGCATCTCTGCCAACCCGTAGATAAAGGCAGCCGCATATTGGACCTCGCGAGCAGTGATATCGCTAAAATGAACGCGGCGGAAGCGGGGCGTACCCTCGTTCACCGGCCATGGCGACTTGTCCGAAATCCTATCTGCTCCCCACGCGCCACAGCCGTAGTAGAGGTTCATGATAAACGGACACAGGACGTCCTTCATCACCACGTTCGTCACCCGAATATCCTCCACCACGCCGCCGCGCTCGCGGCGGGATTTGAGACGGATACCCCGGTCGGTGCCCATAAAGACGCAGTTGGAGATGACGACGTGCCTGACATCGCCGCTCATCTCGCTGCCAATCACCACCCCACCGTGGCCGTGCACCATCGTGCAGTTGGTGATAGTGATATTCTCGCAAGGCGAAAGCCTGCCCCGATCGTGCTCGGTGCCGGACTTGATCGTGACACAGTCATCCCCGACGTCCACGTGGCAATTGGCGACATGGACATTGCGACAGGATTCAGGATTGATGCCGTCGGTGTTCGGCGAGTTTGCAGGATTGACAATCGTCACCTTGTTCACCGTCACGTTTTCGCAGTTGAACGGATGGAGCGTCCAACTGGGTGAGTTGGTAAGCGTGACCCCCTCGACAAGGACGTTGGTGCACCGGCCGAAGGAAATGAGACGCGGCCGGGGATAATCAAGCGCACCATCTCTGTACATATCCCACCAGAATTTTCCCCTTCCCTCAACCGTTCCCTGCCCAATAACGGCGATATTCTCGAGATCGTCGCCTCCGATCAGGGGAGCGTACGTTCTGCGACTGGCCCCCTCCCAGCGATTATCCACGACCGGATAGTCTGCCACCTCCAGGCTGCCCAACAGCGTGGCGCCAGCATCGAGGTACAGGGTAATGTCACTTCTCAGAAATACGGAACCCGTGACATAGCCGCCAGCGGGGACATAGACCATGCCGCCTCCCGCCCGGCTGCAAGCCTCGATAGCAGCCTGAATGGCGGGCGTGTCGAGGGTCCGTCCATCTCCCACGGCACCGTAATCCCGAATACTGAAAACAGACTGTCCTTTTATCGATTGGTTCATCGATTTCCTCTTTGTCTCTGCTCTACCTCGTGAGGGCCATCTCGCAATACAGCGGGATCACCGGATCCCGCTGCAACTAAAAGGCTCGATAGGATGCCGGTGGCGGAATATCTATTCAACCTCGACGACCCTGCCGGTGCGGGCAGATTCCTGCATGGCCAGGGCCACCGCCAGCGAATGCCGCGCGCTGCGCAGCGAGTTGGGGGATTGTTTGCCCTCTCTGATGCACTCCAGGAAATGATCCATCCCTCCACCCCGGCGTTTTGTGTCCCGGGCCGGGATGATCTCGGGCTCCCGAGCTCCCTCTCGATGACAGCGCAACACAGTTCCTTCGTGCTCGCCCCTCATCACCAGCGAGGCCTTGGTCCCAATGATCTGGGTATAGTGGTCGCGGATGCAACACACCGAGTCACCGATTTGCCCTATCGTGCCGTTTTCGAATACAACGTTGCCCAGAACGACTTCTTCCGAATCTCTGCCGGGGACCGTCGTCTGCGTCGCGGCATACACCTGGGCTATGGGACCGTTGATCCAGTACAAGAAGTCAATGTCGTGACAGGCGTGATGAACGGTCCAAGCGCCCGATTCCTCCGGCTCAACCACGGCCCGGTGGCGAGCCCCGGCACCGTATAGCCCAAAGGCCCGCGTTTTGTAGTGGCAAACGGATAGGAGCTGCCCTAACTGCCCAGAGTCGATCAGATTCTTAATCTTGAGGTAGGCATCGATGTAGCGCATCGAATAGTTCACCACGTTGACCACGCCTGCGGATTCCACCGCCTCAATCATGCGATCGGCGTCTTCCAGCGTCAGGGCGATGGGCTTTTCGCAAAAAACGTGCAGTCCAGCTTCGGCCACCAGGATCGTCTGCTCGGCATGGGCATAGCTGGTGGAGACGACGAGGACAAAGTCGAGGTCCATGTCGACCAGATCACGCACGTCGTGGGTTACTGCCAACCCGTACCGCACTCTGGCGATATCGAGGCTGGGCGTGCCTCGATTGCAAGCCGCCACGATGCGCGCTTCATCATACTTGTGCTGGTTGATATACCGGGTCAGGGTCTGACCAATGTTACCAAAACCGATTACGCCACCTTTTAGTATTGTCATTGCTAGGGCCCTTTCCTCCAGTGGCTAGAACCTGATTGCGCTCTCGGTCAAACCTTTGACAGTATTTCTGCATCGTGATATAGACCAGGAGATAGGCGGCCGATTTGATGCCCTGCTCGGAGACATGTGCCTCCTTGACTTTGTGTAGATTGTCTGATAAATTGTAACATAATGTACTTGGACAATGATGAACAATGTTTGGACAAAACTGTCGCCCCTGAGCATCTCCGCAACAAGTCAGAAAGGACGGGAAAAGAGTGCTGCGAACAATCGTTTTGTCCAAGAGTTGTACACAATTATCCAAGCGCCCTGTGCTACAATAAGGTGTGCACCCGGAGAGCGTCACGCCTTCCGCAAAGCCACTCGACGCGGTGTGGGAGCATCACCGGAAATGGGGCAAGCTGCCGTCTTGCGCAAACTCACCTGGACCATCTACACAAAACACGTCACCCTCACTGTATCTTCTCAAAAAGTAGGGGCAAGAGTAAGTCGGATTGCCAATCCGACCT